>JAFXCT010000088.1 GCA_017521365.1 Clostridia bacterium | reverse complement strand
TTGAGCGTCGATATTCACAGATTTTATTTCACCGCTTTCAGAACGTGTAAACCGCATATTTTTAAGCGTATAGTTTACAACACTTTGTTCCGGCGTTTCACCTTTGGGGTATTTTTGATAATATGAATTTAACGGATCTCCGTCTATTGAAAACTCCTGATATTTTCCAACAACATCATTTTCATCAAATAAAAACGGATACTTTTCTTCAACTGCGGATAAATCCGTCAAGCCCTCGGGATTTTTGAACACGATACTTACTCCGCCGTCACCGCCAACGGATATCTGATGATTTTGCGTTTGAGCAATGACGTTATGCACTATTTTTTCGTTGAAATCGTCAGTAAAATTCTCATAAGAAATAATTTCTTCACCCAAAAGCGTTGAATATTTTTCAGCCACTTTCAATAAATCGCTTTCGGAATAATACGATTTTTCCTGCCCCTCATAGCGGTAGAAACGATTTTTGTAAACGGGCAGCTTGTCAACTTTAATTTGCTCATTCCACGGGCTGATATCGTCGGAATGTTCAAGGGTAAGGCTGTCGCTGCCCTCAAAGCCCATACCGCCAAAATCAATTTCCTTAACCTCAAGTAAGGGCAGTTGAGAGTTCTGAAAAGACTTATAGGCATATACTCCGCCTGCAACAAGGCAGATGCAAGCGGCAACCGTAGCCGCCGCTTTAACAAAAGCAAACAGCTTTCCCCTTTTCTTTTCGGACACAGCCTCGGCAACAAAGCGTTCGTCAATACCGTTCATCGCTTTTAAAACAGTTAAACCGTTCATAAATTTACTCCTTCCTTTTTAAGTTCTTCTTTCAGTTCCTTCCTCATTCTGAACAAAATGCTTGTAACCTTGCTTTCGCTTAACGAATACGCATTTGCAATATCCGCTATGCTGTCAAGATACCAGTATCGGCGCACGAAAACAATACGCTTTTCCTTTGAGCTGTTCTGAAGCATTGTATTAATGCACCGTGTTATTGCTTCGCTTTCAAAGGTTGCCAAAGCATCCGCATTATCCAACAGCGAGTTTTCAAGCTCGCCAAGGGCAAGCTCGGTTTGCGTACCGCCCCTTTTCTGTGCAGAGTAATGCTCGAAGCGGTTAATTGAAGCATTGCGCACGAGCTTGCCCATATATGTACGCAGGTTTCGGGGCTTGCTTGGAGGAATTGAATTCCAAGCATTGAGCAGACTGTCGTTGACACATTCCTCGGCATCCTCACCGTTGCGAAGAATACCGAACGCAATACTCCTGCAATAGCTGCCGTATTTCGTGCGTGTGTGCTCAAGCGCCGCTTCATTTCTCTTCCAAAAAAGTCTTACAATTTCGCCGTCAGTCATTTTGTTTTTCCCCCTTTCACCTTTATACACCGAAAAAACAGCACTTCATTGCATTTATTATAGCATAAATTAGAGTTTGTCGGAAACAAACAATGCGTAATTCGTAATTCGTAATTAATGGTGGGTTTCACCCACACCCAATTATAATTTAACCCTTAAAAGCGTGTCATTCTGAGGCGTAGCCGAAGAATCTTAAAGTCTAAAAGATTCTTCACTTTCGTTCAGAATGACATAACATAAAGGTTTATTTAAAATTCGGAGCGTAGCGACCCACAATTACGAATTACGAATTACGAATTGCGAATTACGAATTAGCTCGACAAACCGCAATCTGTCAAATTCACGTCCGGATTTTTGTCTATGATGTTAATTGAAAAAAAATATTATTTATGTTATATTAATATATATTATTGTGTCCGAAAGGGAGCTGTGAAAGCTTATGAGCAACACACTTATAATGGCGTTTGATATTGGCACGACGGGTGTCAAAACCTGTCTGTTTGAGGTTGACAAAACCGTAAATCTCATCGGTGCGGCTATGGAGGGCTATTCCCTTCACACAAAGCCCGACGGCTCTGCGGAGCAGATTCCGTCCGAATGGTGGAGTGCAATATGCAACACAAGCAAAAAGGTTATTGAAAAAACAGGCGTTGACCCCAAGGAAATCAGCGGTATTTCCTTCTGCTCACAGATGCAGGGTCTTGTAATCGTTGACGAAAAGGGTGAGCCAATCCGCAACGCCTTCAGCTATATGGACCAACGTGCAAAGCAGGAGCTGAAAGAAAATATGGCGTTCGGCATACAGATTGCAGGCGCAAACATTTTCAAGCTCATTCCCTCGCTTCTTATTACGGGCGCCGTTTCCGCAAGCGTTAAGGACCCCGTTTACAAATACAAGTGGGTTGAAAAGCACGAGCCTGAGAATTTCAAAAAAATTCACAAGTGGCTCGACGTTAAGGAATACATAATCTGCAAAATGACGGGCAAATGCGTTATGACGCAGGACTCCGCCTTCGGTACCCTGCTTTACGATATCCGTGACGGCAAACGCGGCTGGAGCAAGACCGTGTGTAAGCTGCTCGGCGTTGATATGAAGCACCTGCCCGAAATCGTAAAATCGACCGACAAGGTCGGCGGACTGACTGATGAGGCAGCTGCCGAGCTCGGACTCTGCCCCGGCACGGCTGTTTTCGGCGGCGGCGGTGACGCTTCGCTCATCGGTGTGGGCGCAGGCGCAACGGCACTGGGCGACACTCACGTTTATTCCGGCACATCGGGCTGGGTCGGCACGGTTGTTGACAAGAGCATTGTTGACACCTCGGCTATGATTGCCGCTATCGACGGCGCACAGGACGGCTATTACAATTATTTTGCCGAGCTTGAAACCGCAGGCAAGTGCCTTGAATGGGTAAAGGATCACCTTGCACTTGACGAAATCGGCATTTACCTCAAAAAAGAAGACGTTGCCGAAAGCAAGGAAAGCGTTTTCACAAGCCTTTACGACTATATGACCGATGCAATCAAGGACGTTCCCGCAGGCTGCGGCGGCGTAATTTTCACACCGTGGCTTCACGGCAACCGCTGCCCGTTTGAAGACCCCAATTCAAGAGGTATGTTCTTTAACATCAGCCTTGAAACGGGCAAGAGCGAGCTTATACGTGCCGTGCTTGAGGGTGTCTGCTACCACCTGAGATGGTTTATTGAAACGCAGGACAAGAAGATTAAGACGAGCGACACAATACGTTTTGTCGGCGGCGGTGCACTTTCAGCACTCACCTGCCAGATTCTTGCAGACTGCACGGGCAAAACGGTTGAAACCACAAAGAGTCCGCAGAACGCAGGCTCGGTCGGTGCGGCGCTTACGGTTGCAGTCGGTCTGGGCGTTATCGAAAACCTTGAAAAGGCAAAATCGCTCATTCCTGCCGATGCTACCTACACCCCCAACCCTGCAAACAAGGCGGTTTACGACAAGAATTTTGAGGTTTACAAGCAGCTTTATAAGGCAAACAAGAAAAACTTTGCAATGCTTAACGGTTGATTATGAGAATTATTGATATTTCAAGAGATATTTTTGAAGCCGAGGTTTATCCGGGCGACCCGGAGCCCCGTCTGCAAAGGGTTGAAAGGATGGAGGAGGGCGACGACTGTAATCTCTGCGCCCTCTATTTCGGCCTGCACAACGGCACGCATATTGATGCTCCGCGCCATTTTATCGAGGACGGTATTACCGCCGAAGAGCTTGACCTTAACCGCTTTATAGGCGAATGTCTTGTTCTCGAAGCACCCGAGGGTCCGATTAACGGCGATTTTATCGACGAAAACGTGCCCGAGGACTGTGAGCGGCTTATTATCAAGGGCAACGGCAAGGCGTATTTTTCGCAGAGCGGTGCTTTTGCGGCGGCTTCAACCAATTTAAAATTAGTCGGCACGGACTCAAATTCCGTCGGCACACAAGGCGCACAGTTAGCGCCCCACAGAGCCTTCCTCGGCGCAGATATTCCGTTGCTTGAAGGGCTTGACCTTGAAAAGGTAACGCCGGGCAAATATTTCCTCGTTGCCTTGCCAATGAAATTCAGCGGTGTTGAAGCCACGCCCACCAGAGCAATTCTCATTTCGGATTTTGTTTTCTGGGGCAAAGCGTAAAATACCTCTTGACGGCTTATAATAATTTGTGGTAATATATTCGGGCGGTGTAAAACCGCCCGAAGTATTTAAAATTAACATCTGCCTGCATAGTTAAATGGATATGCGAACTTGACCCACATACAAAATCAAAGATTTTGTGTGGGTACCCCAAAACCGCAATACTCGCTTCGCTCGTATGAATAAACCCCTCCTAATTGTTTGTTATGTCATTCACCTTTTGGTGAAAAGTGATTGACATCGAGTTAATTTAATACTGTATAATACCATAAATTTGGTATAAGCCTCCTTAGTTCAATGGATAGAATAAGCCCCTCCTAAGGGCTAGATATCGGTTCGATCCCGGTAGGGGGTGCCATTTTTTGAAGCCGAAACTCCTTGATTTATCAAGGGTTTGCGGCTTTTTTGTTTTTTTGCACATTTTCAAAAAAATTCATCAAAATACGATTTTTTCGTTAGCAGAATCGCCTCCCCAAGTCGGAATAACTACCACCTTCAAAGTTATAGTCCTTGCTAATCAAAATTAGCAAACTTTTTCAATTCTTGCTAACATTTTTATGTCTTGCTAACGAAAAAGGTGATCGTTGTCTTGATATACATTTAATTCTATATGTTATTCAAAAATAATAACAATAAAGTACGATAGAACGTATATTGACAATAGGTCGGCATAACGATATAATATAGATGAGGTGATTCAGTATGAATTTACAGTCAGCTTTAATTAAAAGAAATATATCAATGTATCATTTGTCAAAAATAAGCGGTGTCCCAAAAACAACGGTTATAGATATTTGTGCAGGAAGAAGTTCGCTTGAAAAATGTTCTGCAAAAACAGTTTTGCTTATTGCTAAAGCTTTGAATTGCTCAATGGAGGAACTGCTTGAACCTGACTATGACATCAACGGAAAGCCCGTTGATAACAGCTATTTAGAATGCGGTCTTCCTGCGTTTCTTATGGATTCATTGTCAAACTTTAAAGCCGCAATAGAAAAACAACAAAGCGGAGTTATTGTATCTTTGATAGACTGTTATTATTGCGAACTTCAAAGCGATATAAATTCTGCAGAAATTAATAATATGATATCATCTGAACAAGCTTGGTATTTAAGAGGAAAGTATTTAGGATTAGAGAGGTGATTTAATAAATGATTGATTTTTCAACACTTCCAAGAAAGAATAAAACTTATGCAGGTGCTAACGGAAGCAAGATTTCAGTTATATATGACGGAGAACAGTATATGCTGAAGTTTCCACCTGCACCGAGAAAGAGTTTGGATATGAGTTATGCAAACAGTTGTATATCAGAATATATCGGCTCTCATATATTCAATATAATTGGGATAAAAGCTCAAGAAACTTTACTTGGAAAATTCACTGTAAACGATAAGGAAAAGATAGTTGTAGCATGCAAGGACTTCACTTCACTCGGTATTACCTTGCAAGATTTCGCTTCGTTGAAAAACCAAATGATTGATTCCGCTCACAATGGTTACGGAACAGAATTGAAGGACATTATATATACCATTGAAAATCAACAGGCAATCGACTCCAAGGAACTTACAGAACATTTTTGGAATTTATTTATTGCCGATGCTTTTATAGGTAACTTTGACCGCCATAACGGCAACTGGGGATTCTTATACAACGAACAAACAGACAAGATGAGCATCGCCCCCGTATATGATTGCGGAAGCTGCCTTTATCCCCAAGCAAGCGAGGAAATGATTTCAACTATTCTTGCCAGTAAAGATGAGATAGATGCCCGTGTATTTGTATTTCCCACTTCTGTAATTCAAAATGAAGGTAAGAAAATTAACTATTTCGATTTTATTTCATCTTTACAAAATGACGATTGCAACAAGGCTTTGAAGCGTATAGCTCCGAAAATAAATATGGAAGCTATTGAACAAATGATAAATAATATACCTTGCATTTCCGAACTTCAAAAGCAGTTCTATATAACTATGCTTCGACATAGGAAAGAACACATTATTGACTATTCTTTTGAAACTCTAAAGAAAAAGGAAAGGGCAAAAAAAAATAAAGATGCTAAATGAATAACAATAAAAATCAGAATAAACAGGACAAAGTCACTCTGGTTAAGAGTGACTTTGTTCCATATGTTCACTTTTCTTCAAGAATTGAAATGAGTTCTTTGAATTCATCAGATTCCTTAAACTCTTTAGATAACGGATAATCTTCGGTTAAAATATCTTTTATCTGCATTATGCATAGTTGTTATTCTGTCCATATTATCAAATTTGATTGCCAACTCGCACATTTTTCTGAAGTTTTCCTATGCATTAGCAGTATCGCCGAGTTTACAATATGCGGATTTTAACATTGTATTAAAACATCAATTAATTAGTTGAAATCTTAGACGGTGTTGTGGTATAATTATTTTGACAAATAAGAATATAGCAAAGGGGTGTTTTTCTATGAAGACCGGTACAACAGTTAAATTGAAGAATATTTTTATGTATATTACTTTAATTTGGGCGTCTGTTATGTTAGCGGTATATTTAGTAGTTCTTTTTGAGATACCGTTATTTGCTTGGATTAGTTATCTGCCTTTAGGCGAAGCTTTTTGTGAATTATTGAGTTTTATGATGTTATTCGGCATATGGATAGTTCCCGTTCTTTATATTATAACAATATCTTTTATGGTTTTTGTCCGTAAAAAATTAAAAGAAAGCAGTCAAAACAAAAGATTATCCCTATCTGTTATAATACTACCGTTATGTCTTGCCGCTTTAATGCTGTTAACTAATTTCATTGAAATTTTGGCATAAATAAATTTTTTTATGCACATTGAGTTACAAGAAATAAGTGCTTTGGAACATACATATAGACAAAAATCCAAGTCTTTCGGCTTGGATTTTTTCTTCTTGCAAATCAGATTGCCAATATTCTCTTGAACGCTTCGCTGTTTTTAAATTCTTCCGACAGCTGGGGTCTGTCACGCAGACCGTCTTTTATATCCTGGGCAAAAGAGCCTTCCCAGAAGCGGTAGGCTTTGGTTTTGTCAAAGGTTACGCCTTCCACGGCCTTTGAGGTATGCACGGTTACGTCGGGCATTTCGTCGTAACGCTTTGCGAGCCTTACCGCCTTTTCAAAGTGTTCAAGGGCTGATTTTTCATCGCCCTGAATATATTTCTTTACGCCGATTCTCTGGGCGTGAATTACAACGAGGTACCAGCTTTTGCCGTAATCGCCGTCAGGCATAACCTTTTCAACGAGGTTAATATATGCCTCAGCTATCTCCTCGTCGGCATCAAGAAAGCTTTTATACCGTCTGTTCATTATTTCGCCGAACAGGCGAAGCATTTCCGTAATTCCGTTTGCACAGGCCGTTGCACGCTTTTCATCATCGTGAGGGTACATATACATAGCCTCGTAATCTCTCGTGTTTTGCATAATCGGCATTTCCGAAAGAATTTTTTCAGCTTCGGAAATATCAACTCCGCTGCCTTCAATAAGGCTCAAATCACGCAGGTAACGGCACATCAGCTTTTTAGTCCAGATTCGTATGCTGTCTACGGTGCAATAGTTCTGGATGATATCGTATACCCTGTTGACCTCGGGCTTGACGAAAAGGATATTTTCGTCATTGTATTCAGCGTGAATGAGGGCATTGAAATATTTTGCCATAAGGTCGTAGTTGCCGGGAAATTCGACTATAGCTTCCTTTAACATATCCCTTGCTTCACCGATTTTTCCTTCGTTCCACAGGCGGGAATAGCTGTCGCAATACTCCTTGATTTTTGCTTCCTGCGCAATTAAATCCGTGCCGAGAAGGCTGTCAACCGTAACGCCGAAAAATGCTGCGATAACGGGAAGCATAGTTATATCGGGGTAGGTTTCTCCCCTCTCCCACTTGCTTACCGCCTGAAAAGACATACCCAGAAACTCTGCAAGTGACTCCTGAGTGAGCTTTTTTGATTTGCGTAATTTCTTAAGATTTTCGCCGAAATAAACTGTCATTTTTGCATCACCCTTCAATAAATTAATTGTAGCTACAACCGAATAATAACAGCTTTCACTTCAATAAACAATAACTCATATTTAGAAACCAATTCTCTCAATAGGAGAATTTTCTATTTTAGGTATAAAAAACAGCCTGCGTTGCAAGCTGTTTTATTGCTGTTATTCAACCGTTACACTAATTGTGCAGCGCTGTTTTATCTGCATTTCGGAAAAGTATTTTTGCTCAAGCGGTATCCACTCACCCAAAAAGCGGTCAGCCATTTCGGGGTTTCGCTTTAAGACACGCTCTTTTTGCAATTCTTTACTGATTTTCAGAAAAACTGACAAATCGCAGTATTCGCCGAAATACGGGTGCAATGAGTATGCGCCCTCGATTACGGTGAGCTTTTTCGGCAAAACTTCAACTGCGGGTAAAAGCTGCATTGTTTTGCAGTCAAAACGGCGGTAATTGACGGGCTTATTCTCTTTTAACGGAACAATAACCTCGTCAAAAAAACGCTCCCTGTCAAGGTTGCCGCCAGTTTCTTTGTACCGCTCAGGGGTACGCTGATGGGGCTGCAAAAAGAAATCGTCCGTATGGAAAACGGTACAGCCGTATATTTCTTCGAGCATTTTGGCAAGGGTAGTTTTGCCGCTTGCGCTGCCGCCCTCAATTGCAAGTATTACCCTGCCCTCTCCGAGTGCTTTATCAATTGCCGCAAAAAGCGGCAGAAACGCAACAAAGCAATTTGAAATAACACGGTAGGCAGGCTTATATGCATTACGGAAGGTGTCCGAATGGTGCAGGGCTTCATAACCGTTCAGCTTCCACTTAGTTACCGCCTCGTCAAACTCTTTTTCATCAAACGGTAAAGTGCCCTCAATTATCATTTCTTTTACTGTTTTCAGCTTTTCTTCCAGAGCCTCAACCGATGCCTTTGGCTTTTTTGCCGAAAGAAAAAACAGCTTGCCGAAAGTTTCGTGGCTTAAACCGCCGTTTAATACCGACAAGTGAACACGGCTGAATTCACCGTCAAGCGGTTCAACCAACAGTTTTGTATTTGAAATATTTTCTGCTTCTTTTTTAATATAGTGAGTTGCCGCTTCAAGCGAAGTGACCATATGCTCACAGCCGAAGGTGCTCTGGTGCAGAAATTTGAATATATCACGCAGATTCATCTGCTCATACGCACGGTAATGCGCCGAAATTCTGTTTCGGGTGTTCATAGTATTCTCCGATTAATCTATAATCTTTTTAATTTTGGGGCTTTCAAGCACCATAACAAGAACGGGTATTACAACTATCTGTACAATAATGCCGGGGATTGCGTTTGTAAATGCGCCTGCAATAAAGGCGGCAAAGGTGAAAGCACCGCCGTTTATACCCATACAAACGAACATTGCCGTACCCCAAACGAGTCTGCCTATTATCATTGCAACAAGCAGCGAGCAATAGATACAGGGCTTTTTCTTGGGCAGGAGCTTATGCATAAGGCCCGAAACCGCACCGTAGGCGGCAAGCTCAAACGCCATACACACCGCAGCGGGAAACAGCGGAGGCATACCGAGCGTAAGCGAGCGGAAAAGCGGAGCAATAAAGCCCACGGCAAGACCCCAGGGCCAGCCGCAGACGAAGCCGCACAGCAGTACGGGAATATGCATCGGGCACAGCATTGAGCCGATTTCGGGAATCTGCCCCGTTAAAAACGGCATAACGAAGGCAAGAGCAAGAAAGAGTGCCGAAAGCACCGGCTTTAAGAGTTTACTTTTCATAAAAAGTCCTTTCTCAACCATACAAAAACGGTGCCATTCCCCCCTGCGGAGATAATGACACCTTCATAGTATCGTTAAATTAGTAAAACGCTTTGATTCTGCAGGGCTTCTGCCCTTTTGCCGTTCTTCAGAACAACAAGAGTATTGTACTCTAAATTTCTGCTCTTGTCAACGGTTAATTACCTCGGCAAGCCTTGAAACTGCATCATCAACAAGTGCGCCGATATTAAGGCTTGAAACGCCTGCAACAATATTGTCGCACTTATTCACGGGTATGAGTATTCTCACGGCATCCGCCTGACCGACGGCAACTGCCATTTTGCCCGTAACCTCGCCCAAAAGCGAATCGGCAATAACTATACCTATAGGGCCGATAATAACATCTGCCTTGCGGCAGGCAACAAGCGTGGGATTTTCACCCGTTGCGGCGTTTTTTGCCCCTGCTTTAAGCATTGTTGCCGTAGCAACCGCATTTGTGCCCACAGCGGTCAGATTAACCTCGGGGAAGCGTGAAAGCACCGCCTTTATAAGCTGTGCGCCAAGCTGACCGCCCTGACCGTCAATAACCGTTATATTCATAACTAAACTCCTTATTTCAGATATACCCAGCCAAAGATAAGCAATGCAGTCATCATCAGCAGATATGTCGGGTAAACGCTTGCCGAACAGCCGAAGGAAACGACAAAATCCCTGAAGGTCTTTGTCTTTTTACGGTTTTCACTTACCAGCTTCGGACGGAACATAAAGAAGAACTCGAAAATGAGATAGCCGACACAGTAGAATACCCAGGTTTCCCAAAGGGTATAACCACGCACCGCCTGAATTGCAAGCAGTACTGCCCCGAGCAGAATGAGGAAAATACGGATAAACTTGATACCCTTATAATCCCAATATCTTTCCAGACCGTCGTGCTGGGCAATTACGTAGTACATTGTAAAGCAGCAGATTATGCCTGCCATTGTGGTTGAGCCGAGCATTATCAGGCAAAGGGGTGCCACCATATAGCACGGGCGTTCCAAAACTTCAACAATGTTCATATCGACCTCGCCGAAGGCCGTTGTTATCTTATTGCCGTTTCTGCGGTAAGGAATTATAAAGAGGAAAATTGTAAGGATAATCAGAGCACAGAACACCCACGAAAGCACGGTATCGACAGTTTGCGGTATAGGATGCCACAAAGCGCCTGCACTTTCAGCAGCAGAAAGATTTTCCTTTGCAAGAGGCCAGGCGACAACAAAGGCAACGGAGATGCCAAAGCCCTGCGCAAGTCCCTGCACAAGCTCCATCATCTTCCAGCCGTCTATCACGCCGATTTCATCGAGTCTGCCGAAAAGGCGTTTGCCGTTTTTGCGTGTATGGTGCTGCTTATCGTAAAGGGTTATGCCGATAACCCAGCCGATTGCGCCGAAAAGCGCACCGCCTGACCACATAATAATCGTGAAAATATCGCCTCTTACCGCTGCCATAACAAGCAAAGCGGCAACGATTACAATATTGCGTCCCCACTCCTCACGGCTGTCCTCGGAGAAGCCGATTTTCGGCATTCTGCCGTTTTCGGGGTCATAGGGTGTGTTGAAAATGCGGTAGCCGATTTCCTGCAGGAACGGAACAAGGGCAAAGAAGATAACAAAATCATACCACCTGTAAACAACACCGCTCATTGCGGAAAAGCTGACACCTAAAAACGCCGCACCGAGACCGCCCCATATACTGCCCTTGAAGCTAAGGGCAAGGTAACCCAAAGGCGGATTATAACGGGGTCTGTTGTGGTGAAGGACAAGAAACATTGTGGAGGCATACGGCTCCATACCGCCGTAGAAATAGCCCAGCGCACAGGCAGCAGCAAACAGAAAAATGTTTTCCATAAGCAGCTCAGAGCCTGTGTACCACACGCACAAAATGCCCATAAAGGCACCGGGCAGCATTGCGCCCTTTTCGCCTCCGATAGCCGAGCCACGTATTCCCCAGCCGAAGCACATAGCCAGCATGCTGAAAACAATAAAGAGAAGCGGACTTTCAGTCACAGTCACACACTCCTTTTCTGATATTTTTAAATAAAAGCCGGTGCATAAGCTATGTACCGGCTTTTTCTGTTATTTAGCGGAAGTTTGCGTAACCGAAGACAAGCAGACCTGCCATAAGGATATAGAAGAAGGGAAGAACGGTAAGGTCACCGTTGAAGGCAATAAGGAACTCCTTGAAGGATTTTGATTTTGCCTTGTTTTCCTTGATTCTCTTGGGGCGGAGGAAGGCTACTGCGTCGAAAAGAATATAGCCTACGCAGTAGAATACCCATGTTTCCCAGAGAGTGTAGCCTCTGATTGCCTGAATTGCAAGCAGTACTGCACCCAGAAGAATAAGGAATATACGGATAAACTTGATACCCTTGTAATCCCAGTATCTTTCCAGACCGTCGTGCTGGGCAATTACGTAGTACATTGTAAAGCAGCAGATAATTTCTGCCATTAAGTTTGAGCCGAGCATAACCAGGCAAAGCGGACCTACCATATAGCAGGGGCGTTCAAGCACCTCGACAATGTTCATATCAACCTCGCCGAAGGCACGGGTGATTTTGTTGCCGTTTCTGCGGTAAGGAATGATGAAGAGGAAGATTGTGAGAATTATGAGTGCGCAGAATACCCACGAAAGAGTGGTATCAACCTTTTCGGGAAGCTCATACCACAGCTTGCCTGCGGCCTCTGCCTGCTCAAGATTCTTGGCAGCTATAGGCCAGCCGAGAACAAAGGCACCTGCTATACCAAGGCCGTGGAAGCAGCCCTGAGTGAATTCCATAATCTTCCAGCCATCAATAATGTTGGCTTCGTCCCACTTGCCGAACAGACGCTTGCCGTTCTTGAGGGGATTGATTTCCTTATCGTAGAAGAAGATTGCAACAACCCAGCCGACTGAGCCTGCGAGTGCGCCGCCAATCCACATAAGGATACCGAAATAGTCACGGCGTACAGCCATCATAACGAGAAGACCGGCAACTATAACAAGATTGCGTCCCCACTCCTCACGGCTGTCCTTTGAGAAGCAGACCTTGGGCATTCTGCCGTGTTCGGGGTCGTAGGGTGTGTTGAAAATGCGGTAGCCGATTTCCTGTACAAGCGGAACAAGTGCAAAGAAAATTACGAAATCATACCATTTGTAAACAACGCCGCTCATTGCAGAGAAGCTGATGCCTAAAAATGCCGAGCCAAGACCGCTCCAGATTGAGCCCTTGAAAGCCAGTGCAAGATAACCCAACGACGGATTATAACGGGGCTGGTCGTGGTGAAGGACAAGGGACATTGTTGAGCCGTAGGGCTCCATACCGCCGTAGAAATAGCCGAGTGCGCAGGCGGCAGCAAAGAGAAATACGTTTTCCATAAGCAGCTCGGAGCCTGTGTACCAGACACAGAGTATGCCCATAAATGCACCGGGGAGCATTGCGCCTTTTTCGCCGCCGATTGCGGAGCCACGCATACCCCAGCCAAAGCACATAGTTACCATACTTATGGCAAGAAATGCTAATACATTCTGAGTTTCCATATATTAAACCCTTTCAATATTCAGTTTTTCAATCAGTCTTTTTCTACCTTAACGAGAGCGTAGCATATCTTCTTTCTGCCAACGGTGTAAACCATATGGAGAAGGTTGCCTTCAGCAACTATTGAAGGATATGAAAACTCTACGCCGGGAGTGTTTTCAAGCTCTATGCTTACAGGATATGTAGCGCCGTTATCCTCAGAGAGGAAGAGATTGAGCGGTGTACGGTCGCCCCAGTTTTCGCCTACGGGATTGCAGATAAGACCGAGCACGCCGCAATCCGTAAGGGCTGCGCCCAGACCGCTGTTGTTATTGGGCATATCGGTGGGACGGGCAACAGACCAGCTTCTGCCGAAATCCGTTGACTCGCTGCGGTAAACCCAGTTGAGGTTTGTTCTTGCGAGCATATAAACTCTGCCGTCGTGTGCAGGGTCTTCCCAAACTGCTGGCTGAATAAGACCCTCGCCGTCCTTGGGAAGCTCTTCCTTGCGGTTGCAGATTGTGCCGTCCGGAAGCTCAAAGGCAACAGGTGCAGACAGCTTCCACGTTGCGCCGTTATCATCGCTGTAGTCTGTCCAGGATTCCCAGCGGTCGCCGATATCCTCGGTTGAGCCGGGAGCAAGAAGCGCACCGTTGGAAAGTCTTATCATCTGATTTTTGACGGGGCCTCTGCCGCCGATATCGCCGGGTACAAGCTCAACTGGTGTTGACCAGGTTTTACCGCCGTCCTCGGAAACAGACTTCATTGAATACCAATGTCCCTCGTCAATACCGCTCTTATAAATAAGAGTAAGCACGCCGTCCTCCGCAAAGAGGGTGGGATTCCAGTCTGCCTCACCGTCATCGGGCGTTACGGCAACGGGTGTGCTCCACTCGCCGTCACGGCGTGTAAACCAAATGCGGACATTGGGATTCTTTTCCTTAATACCGCCGAACCATGCGGCTGTGGGCGTACCGTTACAGATTGCAACGGTAGCTGCGTGGCACTCGCCGATTTCGTCGTTAATGCCTTCGGTTGAAATATATTCCTGATATAAAAGTTCAGCTTTAATCACAGTAATGCCTCCTGTATTTCTTGTTTTTAAAGAAAAGCCCCGAATGAAACCTGATTATATTTCATTCGGGGTCAGCTCAAATCAGCAAAGGCCGTTACGTTCCTTATAGATACGGATAACTGCCTGAAGGTCTTCCTCCGTGTCTACGCTTACTGCCTCATACTGTGCAGGTGCGGGAACGATTTTGATTTTGTAGCCGTGCTCAAGCACCTTAAGCTGCTCAAGAGATTCGGACTCCGAAAGCGGTGTGGGTGCAAGCTTGGTGTATGTGTTGAGGAAATCGTGCGTATAGGCATAGATACCTACGTGCTCAAAATACTTTGCGTGCTGAGCATTGCGGGGGTAAGGAATGGGTGAACGGGAGAAATAGATAGCATTGCCGTTGACGTCCGTTACAACCTTGACAACGGTGTTGTTCTTAATGTAATCCTCGCCGTCAATCGGCACGCTGCCCGTTGCCATAACACATTCGGGGCTGTTGATGAGTGCCGAGCCGATATCGTCAATAATTTCGGGGGGAACAAGGGGTTCGTCACCCTGAATGTTGATAACATAGTCGCAGTCGGGATAGTGGCTTGCAGCCTCTGCCACACGGTCAGAGCCCGTGGGGTGGTTAACGCTTGTCATAACAGCCTCGCCGCCGAAGGCAACGACTGCATCGTAAACACGCTGGTCATCGGTAGCAACAACAACCTTGTCGAGCACCTTGGACTTGCTTGCGTTTTCGTAAACGTGCTGAATCATCGGCTTGCCGCAGATGTCCTTGAGGGGCTTGCCGGGAAGACGGGATGAACCGTAACGTGCGGGAATTACACCTAATACCTTAGCCATTGCATTAATCTCCTTTATATCAATTAAAACTTGTATTTTTCGCTGACTGCCTTGCGCATCTTGTTGAGTGAGAAGGGCTTGATTTCTTCAACAATGCGCTCACGCATTGCCTTGCCCTCTTCGGTATTCTGAGGAGCGGAGGAGAAATCGAGTTCAACGCCGAGCTCCTTGCAGATGCGGTCAACAAATATCGGCCACAGCTCGCCAATATCGCCGATAACGGGGATACTGTTTTCAAGGCGTGTGAAGGCTGACATTTCCATACGGAACGGAATCTTTGTAAGCTTGGTCTTGGGAAGGCCCTCGTTGATTGCCTTCTGGATAAGCTCGCTCTGCTTGTTGAGGTCCCAGGAACGCTTAAGGTTTTCATCAAGGTCAAAACGGATGAGAGTCTTGTCCTTGAGGCTGTATGTGGGCAGGCCGTTCATTGAAGCCCAGATACCGTGACCGGTGTAGGTTTCAAACGGGCCGTCGTGAATTTCCTGAGTGAGAGCAACTGCGGATTCAATGATAACATCTGCATCGGAAAGCATTTTTGCAATTCTCTTGCAGCGCTGGCTTACGGGAATACTGTCGGAAATGCAAAGGCCGACCTGACCGCCGCCGATAAGCTGGGGAACGCTTACAAGAACGGGAACACCCTTGATTGCGCCTGCACCTATCATTGTTCTCGGGTCAGCGCCGAGACCTGCTACATACTCAAAGCTCTCGCCCAGAGTCTGTGCGGCAACCATAACCTCTGTGGAAACGGTTTCGTTGAACCAGCCTACGGGGTAAGCCATATTGCCTGCCGCCTTGATGATAACCTTGCCCTCTGCCTTTTCACAGATTTCGACAAGCTCCTCGTCAAGAGGCATTTCGGAGCGGATTCTTGCCCACTCTGCCTCGTCAAGCTGTGTAAGCTCGTAGATGTTGCCTCGGCAGCGGATATCCTCGGGGCACTTGTCGCCAAGAATATCTGCGTCAAAACGCTTAACACGGTCAAGCGTACCGCCCATTTCGTGGGAGATAACAGCAGAGCTTGTTGTAACGCCGTCGATAAGGCCTGCGTGAATGAGTGTAGCGATAAGGGTTGTTACGCCCTCGTGGAGGTTGGGGCCGCTGCCGATAACGGCTGCAACCTTACCGCCGCGTTTTTTAACCTCGACAACCTTTTCGATTGCGGTTGCGAGGAATTCTTTTGTTTCATCGGGCAATGCCTGATAAAGCTGTTCTACCAATTCGGGTGATGCCATAATCAATTCTCCTGTCTGATAAATTTTTAATCGGTAAGTTTTTTGCCGAAGCAGGCGTCGTCGTGGTCGATTGACAGCAGGGTGAAATTATGCTTTTCATAGAATTTCATTGCTTTTTCGTTTCTCGGGCCGCAGGTAAGGCAAACGCCCTTGACGCCTTTTTGTTTCAGGTGAGCACACAGAGTATCTACCATCTTGCCGCCCATACCCATTCGCTGGTATTCGGGCAGAATGTCAACGTGAAAATGGGCAGGATAGTCTTCCTTAAATTCTTCCTGACGCAAGTAGGCTGTGGAAGCCCATTCGTATCTGTCCTCGCCGTAGCTGTCGGAACGTGGAAGATACTCGATGTCAAAAATCTCCTTGAAGCGGTCAAAGCTTTCGGCACAGAGTATGTAGCCGACAGCCCTTCCGTCATCATCAAGGACAAAGCAGTTTTCAGGCTCATGTTCTATATAATAGTTACAAAATGTATTAAGATAGAACAAGCCCGTCAGGTAGTTCGGCACTTCCTCGGGACCGTCGCTGTTGTGGTTGACGAAGTGCACGTCTTCCCTGTCCTTCTCCTCGTATTTTCTGATGGACACCATTTTAAAAATTCACCACCCTCAATCCGGTATACGCTAATAAAGGTATCATAAAAAGGTTAAAATTTCAACAAAAATCTTATAAAAAACTTGAAAATTTTTAAATAAAGTGTATATTTAAATTATAACAATAAAATTTGGGAGGCATTTGCCTTGAATTTCAAAGACAAAATCATCAAAGGCTCTGTCGGTGCGCTTACCGACACCATTCTTTCAACTATGCCCAAGCGCTTTTTCACAACCCGTGAAGCAGCGGACAAATATATGAAAACGGGCGACAAAGCTTTCAGCTGCAATGCAGGCATAAAATGGACCTGCGGTTACGGCAAAGCTGCTTTCACCCCGACGGATTACAACGAAAAAACCTACTACATAGCCGGCTATGATTCCAACAACCCCGTAAAAGGCGTGCTTGACGACCTTTGTGCAAGGGCGGTTTATCTTGACGACAACCGAGGTAACGGCGGTGCTGTCTTCTGCTCGCTTGACTGTGTGGGAATAAGCAGGCACGATATAAACGACATCAGAAAGCTCGTGCTTGAAAGCGGTAAAATCGGCAAAATCAAGTCACTCAACATTGCTTCAACCCACACCCACGCAGGTATTGATACGCAAGGACTGTGGGGCGAAAAGCTATACAAAACCGGTAAAGACGCTGCCTTCCTCGCAAACCTTAAAAAGCAGGCTGCAAAGGCAATTATTGAAGCCTTTGAAAACCGCAAGGACGGCAGGCTCTTTATGGGCTATACTGAGGCTGAGGATATGCAGGCGGATGTAAGAACGCCCGAGACCTACGACAAAAACCTGACGAGATTCCGCTTTGCCCCCTTTGACAATTCGGGCGACGTATACGTTGTCAACTTTGCTTCTCACGCAGAATTGCTCGGCGATACAAGCCTTGTCAGTGCGGATTTTCCGGCTTATCTCATAAAGGAAATTGAAGAAAACGTGCCCGGCTCAAAGGCGGTGTTCTTCAACGGCGCAATCGGCGGAATGATATCCGCAAAGGAAATCAAGAAGGTTTACCGCAACACGATAGACTGCAAGGAATATATGACGGGCTTCGGCAAGCAGCTCGGCGAGCTTGCCCTTTCAATAGAGAATGAAACCGAGCTCAAGCCGATACTGAACATAAAATCAACGGGCGTTGACATTCCGGGCGCAAACACGGTGCTTATTCTTGCAAGGTTTATCGGCGTGCTCAATAACGACATTGTACGCACCGACAAGCGCAACAAGGTCTGCATCCGCTCCGAGGTCGGTTATATGGAGCTGGGCGAAAAGGACGTCGGCATTTTCCTTATACCGGGTGAGCTTTTCCCCGAGCTTTACAACGGCGAATTCCTAACCGAAAAGGACAGCGCACACCACCGCAGGGCAAGCTACAAAAAGGTGCTTTGCGATATGACGGACTGCAGGCACAAATTCGTTATCGGTCTTTGCAACGATGAGCTTGGCTACATACTTGCGGAAAACGATTTTATGCTTAACGAAACGCTGCCCTACATAAACAAGGCAACCGACGATATGGACAGAGACCACTACGAGGAAACGAATTCAACGGGCCCCGAAACGGGAAGAATCCTGCTTGAAACAACGGAAAAACTGATTAAAGAAAGTATAAAATAAAGGAGATATATGTTATGAAAAAAAGCTTTAAAACCTTCATCGCAGTACTTCTTGTATTCACAATGCTTTTCTCGGTCAACGCATCTGCGGCCTCCGCTTCCGCAGGACACAACACCGCAATCAGGGCGGTAACGACCGTGCTTGGCGGAATTATTGACGGCGCAATCGGCTTACTTGGGTTCCTTGCACCGACACCCGACTATCCGACAGTTGAGGAATATTTCAAGGGCGAGAGCGAAAACTTCTATGCAGGTACGGCAGAGTTTCTTGATTCAGCCGCAGAGGGAGCACAGTGGTCACTCGGCTTCGGCAAGGAAAGCCTTGTGCCCCAAAACCTGCTTGACGGCACAAAGAAATACTACACGGGCGGCTACTTCACCCAGAAGGTCAGCGGAGTTTACGATGACCAGAAGGCTGTCGCAATTGCTATGGAGGATGGCTCGGGCAGAGGCACGACAATCTTTGCCTCGGTTGACGGCATAGGCGTTGCCAACAAGGATATCCGTGCAATCAGAGCCGCAGCCGAAAAGAAGTTGCTTGAAAAGGGCGTTTTTGCAAACATCAACGCTATAAACATAAACGCAACTCATTGCCACACGGTTATTGACACGCAGGGCATCGGCCTTGACCTGCTCCCGAAAATCCTCAAGAGCTTTTTCACGGGCGCAGACAGGTCGATTGACAGCGAGTTCCTTGAGGTTATGATTAACAAAACAGCCGATGCAATTGTTGAAGCATACCTCAATATGGAAAAGGGCAAGCTTTACTACTTTGAAAGCGCAACAATGGGCAAGGACGAAGGCGCAGGCATTTTCCTTGACGACGAATACCCCTACCTTTGCAACAAGAGATATTATACGGAAACCTTCCAGAATTTTATGGCATGCTTCAAATTCGTGCCCGACAACACGGCTTCCGCTCCGACGGTTTTCACAAACTTCGGTGCACACCCCACAGTTATTGACGAAACGACAAAGCTCCTTTCCGCTGATTTCCCTGCATTTATGGAAAGCGAAATCAATGCGGCAGGTATGAACTTTATGTTCATTCAGGGCGCACAGGCTCCCGTTTCGGTAAACAAGTGGACAGAAATGCCCGAAGAGATAGTTGCCAAGGTTGAGGCGGAAATTGCGGCTGACCCGACGGTTGAGGATTACAGGGTTTCCAAACAGCTCGGCTATGAGTTTGCAAGCCTTATTCTTGAGGCGCAGGAAAATGCCACTGAGGTTGAGCCGATACTCAACGTTAAAATGACGGAATATGTTGTACCGCTCGGCAAGGGTCTGCTCCCCTACGGCGCAACAGAGGGCTTCATCGGCACGACTACGGTTGAGGACGCTTCAAGCGAAAGCGGCTATTCAATCATTACGGAAGCCGGCTATATTGAAATCGGCAAGAGCATAGTTGTGCTCACCGCACCGGGCGAAATTGTGCCCCAGCTTATTTACGGCCAGGTAATTTCAGCAGAGGACTCCTACCTCGGCACGGAATGGACACTTGACGCTACGGCTGACCTTATTCCCGAGGGCAAGACGGTGCTCGTAATGGGCCTTTGCAACGATGCTATCGGCTATATTATCCCCGACAACGACTACGCCCACTTCATTGCCGACACAATCTGGGATATGGACGGCGCCGACAAGCTCTTCGGCCCCTACCACAGACACTATGAGGAAATGCTCTCAACCGGCGATAAAGCAGGCTCGGCAACAATTGCAACACTCAACGCACTTGCAAAGGAAATCAACAAATAAATAATCATAAAAAAGAATTGAGGCGTTGCGGTTACCCGCAGCGCCTCGGTTTTTTATATCATCCCAACAAAACATCAAACACGAGCATCAGGCAGAAGCCTGCAAGCAGGGAATAGGTGGCTCCCCTTTCCGAGCCGTGTGCGTGGGTTTCGGGTATCATTTCGTCGCTTATTACGTAGAGCATTGTACCGCCCGCAAACGCAAGCGCAAACGGCAGGACAGCCGTTGACACGCTGACGGCAAAGAAGCCCAAAAGCGTACCTATAACCTCAACAACACCCGTAATTATTGCAACTGCAAACGTTCTGCCGTGGCTCATTCCTGCGGCAAGCATAGGGCCGATTATAACCATACCCTCGGGAATATTCTGCAAGGCTATACCGCCCGCAATCGTAAGCGCCTGGGTTACGTCGCCCGTGCCGAAGCCGACACCGGCAGCAATACCCTCGGGCAGGTTGTGGATTGCAATTGCAATTACAAAAAGCAGCACCTTGTTCAGCTTTTCCTGGTTTTCGGGGTGCGCCTCTTCGCCGCCAACACCCGTTAATTTGTGCAGGTGCGGCACAAGCTTATCAATTACGTTTACGCACAGCGCACCGCAGAAAACACCAACCACGGTGACGAGCAAAGGATATTTTCCGCCGTGCTCAAGCGAGGGCAGAATAAGCCCGATTACCGAAGCGGAAAGCATAACACCGGCCGCAAAGGCAAGCACGATATCGCTGAACTTATGCGTTGTCTTTTTAAAAACAAAGCCCAAAAGCGCACCGATTACCGAGGCACCGCCAACGCCAAGCGCAGTAAGCAAAACCATAGTCATACAAAAACCACCTGCCGAAAAACTGAATTTACTTTAATTTATAATAACATACTTTTTATTATTTTAGAAGTCTTTTTAATAATTATATCATTAATATAACGTAACGCATAAGAAAACGCCCTCCGGAATTAACCGAAGGGCGCATCTTTATAATTACGGTTTATTTACGATTAAAGCTCACTGAGTTCAAGTGTCTCATCGATAAATGTGCCGTTTTCCTCTGTAACAAGTCTCCAGGTCTTGCAAAGGCCGAGAGGCTCAAGGATATCGGAATTCTCGCCGACGGAGATAGTAACGATACCGTAAACCTTGAAGTTTATGGAGCCGTCAAGATTTTCGCCGGTGGGAAGCGTCCAGTTCATATCCATAAGGAAGTCATAAGGCATATCAAGGTTGTGCGTTGCTGCACCGGAGGTAAGGTGTACAGTTACGTGTACGCCGAGACCAACCTCAAGACCAACGTCAACAAGGACGATGCTTACGATGCTGATATCAACGTAGAGACCGAGGACAGCTTCTACACGAGCCTGAGCTGTGAAGTCTGTTGTGCCGGGAGTCTCAACGGAGATAGCTCTTACCTTATTGTCGATAATTTCTACACCCTTCTGCTCGCTGGAGGTGATAACAAGGTCAACTCTGCCGTCGAAGGTGATTACGAACTTAGCTGTGATACCGATTGTGATGGCGGGGCAGTTGGGGATAGCAACATCGACAGAGAATACTTCGATTTCGCTCTCGGAGCCGCCCTTCATCTCGAAGAGACCGCCTTCTACACGGCCGAAGAAGTCAATAGCCTCGGAACCCTCGGGAAGCTCGGATTCGTCAAGAGACCAGGACTTGGAGCCTGTAACGGTTGTTGTGTCCTTAAGGTCGTAGTTAACAATTACGTAGGAGTGCTTAACGTCGTTAACGGAAAGAGCACCCTCGAACTTTGTGTCTACGTTGAAGTTACGGACTTCGTAGGACTTCTTAACGTTAACGCCCTTGAATGTACCTGCTACGGAAACGTCAAAGCCGCCTTCTGCGAGACCTGCGTGAACGTCAAGACCTGCAACGGAGAAGTCTACCTCGATATCATCAAGGATGGACTGGCCGTTGATGCCTGCAACCTCGGGCTGAACGAAGGGATTTACGCTGCCTTCATAAGCAAGGTATGTGATGTCCTCTTCGTTGATTACGTCGCCGTCAGCCGTCTGGAGGGTGAGGCCGTCGCTGTTCTCAACAAGTGCAAGACTTTTGAGCTCAACGTCGCCGTGGTCCTTGTCGGTAAGAACGCCGCCGTTGGTCTGGGGCTTGAGAACACGTGCCCAGTAAAGGCCCTCAGCAACGTCGAGAGCTGTTCTTGCGTCTGCCTTGCTGATAAGCTGAGCCTCGTACTCGCCTGACTCAATCTCGACGGAAATAACGCCAAGGTCAACAGCAATCTTAAGAGAGGTATCCTCATCGGATATAACCTTAAGGTTTGCTGCAGCAACGAGAGATTCCGCAACAAGAACGTCCGTAATTGCTGCATCTGCATCATACTCACCGTAAAGTACGTCCCACTTCTTACAAGCTGCAACGATCTGCTGCTCTTCGGTAAGTGTCTCGCCTTCTACTTTGTCATAGTCAAGCTCGTCAAAAGTTTCTACAACCATTGCATACCACTCACGCTGAGTGTAGCAATCTTCCGGCTGAAGAGCAGGAGCAAGACCGAGAAGAGACATAATGAAGGACATTATCAGTGAGATGATCTTCTGGAAAAACTGCATTTTGATTTTCTCCTTTCATATATTTCTTTTGGCACCCGGGGAGGCGAACTCATACTCCCCTTTTTAGGTATTATAATTATAACATAAATGTAAAATTTTGCAAGACAAAATTTATATATATAAAAGTTTTGGTTATTATGCCGATTTATTTTCCGCCTGTTTATTACTTTTTTGCTTAATTTTCCTATGCGAAAAATTAAGTTGACTTCATCGTTTTATCAGTTTTGTTAAATATGACAATAAGAGGTTTTGTTTCTGTCCAACCTGCACAAATGAGCTACATTATCGCCGCAACCACAGCCGTTTCCTCGAAGGACGGATAGTTTTTTTCGCCGTATTCCTTATATTCGAGTGAAAAAGCGGCTCTGCCGTATTCGGCGGCAAACCAGTCGCAAAGCCCTCTTTCTTCGTCAATCGCACCGCTTTTCTCCGCCCTGTCAAGCCCCGAGCAGAGGCGCAGAATCTTCGCCGTCAAAGCCCCTTTTTCTCCGCAATCGCCGCCCGTGACGTAAAGCGAGTTGTTTCCCTTTCTCACATCCACTATATGCCGAACGCCGTATTTGCGGCACAGGCTTGCAACGGCACGTGATTCAGGCTCGCTGAAACAGGTTTTTCCGCCGTAATACTTCGCCCCCGGCGAGGTATAGCCGACGCTTTTTTCCGTTTCCTTGAGCCTGCGCCAATCGTCCGAAGCGTTGCGGCTCAAATCCACGCCTGCCGCATTTGCACGCCAATCCTCAAACCCGTCGTTGCACAGCCGCTGTGCAAGCCCTGCGTAACAGCCTGCCGCAACCGCACCGCAGCGGCGCATTTCCATTCCGTCCGGATTAACGCACGGCACTATGATAATGCCCCTGCTTTTAAAAATCTCATTGAGCCTTATTCCGCAGAGCTTATCTCCGCTTTCAACTGCACGGCACATATTTTCAAACAGCCTCAGCAGAGCAAACGTTGTTTCCGAGTCGCAGGCGTTTACACAGCCCGTAAAAAGGGTTGCACCCTGAGGCTGACCGAGTCCGAGCGTAAAAAGCGCACGGCCTCCCCAGCTGCGTGCGCCTACCGTACAGCAGGCAAAGGGATATTTTTCCTTGAGCGCATAGACCCTGCGCCGCATATCCGCATAATCTTTGTTAAAAACCGTTTCTTCCGTTTCAATCACCGCTTTCAAAATGTACACTTCAATCTCTATGCAAAAGCAGTAAATTTTATTAATTCAGGGCAGCGAATATATCTGAATCGGATTATACTCGCCGCCCTACGGGCATATTAATTTGAGAGGTGATTTTAATGTGCGGAATTATAGGCTGTAACGGCGTAAGTGCGGCTGTGCCCGTGCTGACACTCGGACTTGAGCGTATGGAATACAGAGGCTACGACTCCTCCGGCATTGCGGTAATAGCCGACGGAAAAACGGAAATCACAAAGAAAAAAGGACGTGTAAGCGAGCTGATTAATGCGCTACGCTTTAAGCCGCAAGCAACTGCCGCTATAGGCATCGGGCACACAAGGTGGGCAACCCACGGAGAGCCGAGCGACGAAAACGCTCACCCCCACCAAAGCGGAAAATTCACGCTTGTTCACAACGGAATAATCGAAAACCACACCGAACTGAAAGAGCAATATTTAAAGCTGACAAAAATGAAAAGCGACACCGACACAGAGGTTGCCGTTCACCTGCTCAACAGGTTTTATTCGGACGGCTGCCTCAAGGCACTTGCACACACGGCGAGGCTGCTTGAGGGCTCGTTTGCGCTTGCGGTAATTTGCGAGGAGGAGCCCGAAAAGCTCTTCTGCGTGCGGCAGTCAAGTCCGCTTGTTGTCGGACTCGGTGAAGGCACCTACGCCGCCTCGGACACGGCGGCAATAAGCGAAAAAATACACACGCTTTACAGAATGGACGACGGCGAAATTGCCGTGCTTGAAAAAGACAAAATTGAGTTTTACGATTTTGAGCTGAATAAAATCCGCAAAGCGCCCGAGAAATTTGAAAAGAGCAGCTACGCATCCGACAAAGGGAATTTTGAGCATTTTATGCTAAAGGAAATTTACGAGCAGCCCGAAGCGATACGCAGAACGGTTGATGCGTACCTGAACGAAAACGGCTTTAATTTGGGCCTTAAACCCCAAAAGCCCGAGCGGATTTTTATTGTTGCCTGCGGCTCGGCATACCACGCCGGACTTGTGGGCAGACGCATTTTTGAGTCACTTGCCAAAATCCCCGTAAGCGTTGAAACAGCGTCGGAATTCCGCTATTCCGAGCCGCTTGTGAGCGAGAAAACACCCGTCATAATTATCAGCCAGAGCGGTGAAACTGCGGACAGCCTTGCGGCATTGAGAGAAGCGAAAAAACGGGGAGCAAAAACGCTGAGCATAATCAACGTAAAGGAGAGCACAATTGCCACGGAAAGCGATTTTGTGTTGCTTACAAGGGCGGGTCCCGAAATTGCCGTTGCGACAACCAAGGCCTACGGCGCACAGCTTTCAGCGCTGTATCTGCTCGGAATTTACTTTGCCGAAAGCTTCGGCACGGCAGACAAAAAAGAGCTTGAAAAAATGAAAAAAGCACTCACCGACCTTCACAAATCGGTAAGTGCGGCACTTAACTGCGAGGAGCAGATAAAGGAAATTGCACACAGACTCCGACACATTGACAGAGCATATTTCATCGGCAGAGGTGCCGGCTTTGCGGCGGCTTCGGAGGGCTCACTAAAGCTCAAGGAAATCAGCTACATCCACTGCGAGGCATACGCCGCAGGCGAAATGAAGCACGGCACAATTTCACTTATCGAAAAGGACACGACTGTTATTGCAATGAACACGCAAACGGCTCTTGCACACAAACTGCAAAGCAACATTGACGAGGTGCGTTCAAGGGGCGCACGGGTTATTGCCGTAACCTCGGCAGACAGCAAAATCAGTGCCGACGAAACAATAACCGTGCCCGAAGTGCATCCGCTTTTTGCGGTCAGCACGCAGATTGTGCCCGTACAGCTGCTCAGCTACCACATAGCAAGACTGCGAGGCTGTGATATTGACAAACCGAGAAACCTTGCAAAATCGGTTACGGTAGAATAAAAGAAACAAGGTGAAGTGACCGAAAACCACTTCACCTTTTGTCAGTTCTGTTTCCTTACTATTGCATACTCGTCGTTAATCATAAAATACGGACAGCTTTTCACCATACCGCCCATATAGCGCTCGGTGTCGTCCATATCCATATCAATTATACACTCGTTTTCGCCCGTTTCCTCGTTGTATTCGTAGTTGAGGCAGTCCTCGCACATCTTCATTTTTCTCAGCTCCTTACGGCTTGATTATACTACATTTTTGTTCCTCGGTCAAATGTTTTTCCCGTTTGACAGTTTGCACAAATAATGAACAAAATTTTAACTAACAGCCATAAGTGTTGACTAAATCGGAATAAAGTAGTATATTGAATAAAAGTTATATACTTATTTCAGCCGAAAGGATTGTGAATTATTTGAAAGGTATAGTCCTTGCAGGCGGCTCAGGCACTCGCCTTTATCCGCTTACAATGGTTACCAGTAAACAGCTCTTACCGGTTTACGACAAGCCGATGATATATTATCCGCTTTCAACACTTATGCTTGCAGGCATCAGAGAAATTCTGATTATCTCCACACCTGCGGACACGCCGAAATTCGAGGCACTTATGGGCGACGGCTCACAGTTCGGTCTAAAGCTGTCCTACGCCGTTCAGGAAAAGCCCGAGGGTCTTGCACAGGCATTCATCATCGGCGAAGAATTTATAGGCGATGACGACGTTGCAATGGTACTCGGCGACAATATTTTCTACGGCAACGGCCTTGGCTCAATGCTTCGCAACGCTGCCGCCAACAACAAGAGAGCCACTATTTTCGGCTACTATGTTGAAAATCCGCAGGCATTCGGCGTTGTTGAGTTTGACGAAACGGGCAAGCCTATTTCAATTGAGGAAAAGCCCGAATGTCCGAAATCCAACTATGCAGTAACAGGTCTTTACTTCTACGATAACCGTGTTGTTGAATACGCAAAATCGCTCAAGCCCTCCAAAAGAGGCGAGCTTGAAATTACCGACATAAACCGCATTTACCTTGAAAACGGCGAGCTTGACATCAAGCTTATGGGCAGAGGCTTTGCCTGGCTTGACACGGGCACGGTCGATTCGCTTCACGATGCGGCAAACTTCATTCGCACAATCGAGCAGCTTCAGGGAATCAAAATTTCCGCACTTGAGGAAATTGCCTACAATATGCGCTGGATTTCCAAGAAACAGCTTCTCGAATCCGCAGAGAAATACGGCAAATCCCCCTACGGCGAGCACTTAAGACGTGTAGCCGAGGGCAGAATACTTTACTCAAGGCACAACCGCCCGAATGAAAGACCCATCTGGGGCAGAGGAGAAGACAGCTATGACCCCGAATAAGGCACTTACCGCCGTAAAGACCGAGCTTGACGGCGCAATTATTGTTGAGCCGCTTGTACACGGCGATTCAAGAGGCTGGTTTTACGAGAGCTACTCCAAAAAGAAATACGAGGAGCTCGGTATCAAGGCGGATTTTGTTCAGGACAACCGCTCATATTCCGCACAAAAAGGTATTTTAAGAGGGCTTCACTGCCAGCTTGACCCGTTTGCGCAGGCAAAGCTCATCACCTGCACAAAGGGCGCAATACTCGACATTGCGGTGGATATCCGTGAGGGCTCACCAACCTATATGAAGTGGGTAAAGGTTGAGCTTTCCGCAGAAAACAAGAGGCAGTTTTTTATTCCGAGGGGCTTTCTGCACGGCTTTGTAACCCTGACCGACGAGGTTGAGGTTATGTACAAAACAGACAATTACTACGAGCCGAGCGCAGACAGAAGCATAGCCTTCAACGACCCCGACATCAATGTCGACTGGGGAATTGAAAGCCCCGTGCTTTCGGCAAAGGACAGCTCTGCCCCCCTGCTGAAGGACAGCGACGTTAAATTTACATATTAATTTACATATCAACTTGACTTCGGGCGGATTATTTTCCGCCCGTTTTAATGAATTGGAGAAGATTATGAGAATTCTTATAACAGGCTGTGCAGGCCAGTTGGGGCACGACGTTTACGAGCTGCTCAAAGCAAAGGGCGAAACCTGCCTTGCCGCAGACAAGGCAGATTTTGACCTGACAAGCGCAGAAAGCACAACGGGCTTTGTACAGGCTTTCAGACCCGATGCGGTTGTTCACTGTGCCGCATACACGGCTGTTGACAAGGCAGAGGAAGACAGCGCCAACTGCTACGCCGTCAACGTTGCAGGCACGAAAAACCTCTGCGCCGCCTGCAAAAACCTTGATGTTAAATTCGTGTACGTCAGCACGGACTACGTTTTTGACGGCGAGAAAAAAGAGCCGTATGAAACCGAGGACAAAACAAATCCGCAGACGGTTTACGGCTTGACAAAGCTCGGCGGTGAAAACGCAGTAAGGCAAAGCATTTCAAAGCACTTCATTGTGCGCACGGCGTGGGTATTCGGCGCAAACGGCAATAACTTCGTTAAAACTATGCTTCGTTTAGGCAGCGAAAGAGACACGCTCAACGTAGTGTGTGACCAGTTCGGCTCACCGACCTATACAAAAGACCTTGCAAGACTTATCTGTGATATGCTTGAAACGGACAGATACGGTACCTACCACGCAACGAACGAGGGCTTCTGCTCGTGGGCGGAATTTGCCTACGAGATTATGCGCCAATCCGGCTCGAATGCGAGAGTTGTGCCGATAACCTCAAGCGAATACCCTGCCAAGGCAAAACGCCCGATGAACAGCAAGCTTTCCAAACAAAAGCTGATTGACAACGGCTTCACCCCTCTGCCCGATTGGAAGGATGCGCTCAGAAGATTTTTAAAAGAAATTGATTGATATTCCCGAATCGTGAAAGTTAGTTTTAACGAATTTTCACGATTTTTAAATTTGCTATTGACGTTTGTTAACGGTTGCGCTATCATACAGTCGAAACAAGGAAGGTCGACATTCCCGTTGTTTCACGAAATTGCACGAAAAGAGGCATAAAAATGTTTATAGAAGAAAGACACCAGGCGATTCTCAATTACCTTAACGAAACGGGCAGAATTTCCAACGGCGAAATTCAGGAAAAGTTCGGCATCAGCTACGATTCAGCCAAAAGAGACCTGCGCATTTTAGAGGAAAAGGGCTTGCTTAAGCGCACACACGGCGGTGCAATACCTGCAAAGCAGGTAGGCGGCAATATTTGCCGTGACCTCTCCCCTGCCGAAAGAGTTGAAAACGTAAAAGAAAACTATCTGTCAATCGCAAAAAAGGCGGTTGAACAGATAGAAGAAAACGACATTGTTTATATCACAAATGCAAGCGTTGGCTACCTTATGGCCCGAAACATTCCCGAAACGTTAAAATGCACGGTTGTTACCAATTCGGTTTCAATAGCCGAAATTCTGAGAAAAAACGGGAACGTAACCGTAATCCTTACGGGTGGCGAAATGGAGAAAAACGGCTGTTTTTACGACAGCTTCACCCTTTCCGTTGTCAAAAGGCTGCGCTTCGACAAGTGCTTTGTCACCTCCGCCTGCATTTCAGCCGACTTCGGTTTATCAATCCAGAAATCAAGAAGTATTGAGCTTACCAACACGGTAATCGCCAATTCCGGAAAGGTTTACGGACTTTACCCGACAGAAAAAATCGGCTTTGATTCAACAATAAGTATTTGCCCCGCAAACAAGCTCAACACCCTCATAACCGATTGGGACGCCTCGGAAGAAGATTTGAAGCAGTTTGACGAAATCGGAGTTGATATTATTATAACGGAAGATGTTGTGTGATAAATTACGGTTTTGTTTATGTATTACTTTTTCTCGATAGGAAGCCAAATTTCTATTGTTCTTTCGGGGCAGCCGCCCACAATTCCCCAATGGTAAACCGCAAGCTCGGGAGCCTTGATTATCTGATAGTCGTTATCGGTTAACCACTCGGTTGCAATTTGCTTACGCATATCAAAGTATTCGGGTATGGGCATTTTTGTTTTTTCTGTTTCAAAGATGATATAGGTTCTTTCGGGAATGACGATTTCCTCAAACTCAAATTTTTCCATAAAGTCAATTCCCGTTACTTCGCTGTTGTATAAATTATTGCGCTCGTAATCATCTGTTGTGACTGCAATATAAAAATTGTAGCCGTCATCATCAAAATCCGACAAAACACAGTAATCCGACAGCTTGTCATTGGTCATTCCTTTAAGCATCCATTGAAACGCTCTGGTTGAAGCAAAGAATTCCCCTTCCTGATGCTGTCTTAAAGAATCGTAGGGTGTGCCGTTAAAACGTTTTTTGTAGCCGATAAGTGTAAGCTCAGGCTTTGTTTCAATACGGTATTTCATTGTCGTGCCGCCTTCCAAAGAAAATTTCAGCACAAGACGGGAAAAGGATTTGAGGTTACTGCCGTTACTGCGAGCCTGTGAAGGAAGTATTCCGTGAAACTTCTGAAACGCTTTGGCAAAGCTGTCGGGACTTTCATAACCGTATTTCATCGCAACATCAATTACTTTTGCATTGGTGGTTGCAAGCTCTCTGCCGGCAAGAGTAAGTCTTCGGTTACGGATATATTCGCCCAATGTGAAGCCGCAAAGAATACTGAACACACGCTGGAAATGATAACTTGATGAATAGCACTTCTTTGCTACTTCATCATAATTAATCGTTTCAGTCAGATTATCTTCAATATAATCTACAGCCCGTTGTATTCCGATAATCCAATCCATTGTTATCCCTCCTTGTCTGTGTGCTTATTCTAACAGAAGGCAAAACATAATTTCCCGACAATCAGTGCGGACAAACGTCGGGTCTTGCACAAAAACCGTTGATTATCGCAGGGACAATTCACTTGCTTGTCCGCAGAAAAAAGAGATATGTCGATAAATTTCGGGCGATTCGTGAATCGCCCCTACAGATAGTACGTAATCTAACGTAATACCATAGTTATAAACGAACGACCGCAATATATTTACAATAATTGTTTTGTCTGAATTATGCCCTTTATTCCGAAGACTAAATAAAGCACGGAAAACAACAATGCGGGCACAAAGGTTTTTACATCCTCGCCTGCGGCAAGGAACATAACGAACGCTGCTATGCCGCACAGGGCAATGACAACCTGAATTACAGAAAACACGACTGCAGTTTTGATATATTTTTTAAGCTTTTTGTTGGGGTTCTTTTCTCTGCCTGCCTTAAGATTAAACGGAACGAGAACAACAGCACACACGACAAAATGAATTATTGCGCTCGTGATATAGGGAATATGGCCGCCGATAAATTCAAAGAAGCACCACGAATACGCTGCATAAAGCCAGATGTTGATATTTACAAACCGTCTTTTCTTGCTTTCTTTAACTTTTTCATCGAAGAAGCGTGAAGCAACGGCAAAAAGAAGTGTAGCGGCAAAAATGAATATAAAACTGTAGGCAAAGCGTGAATCCCGAAACTGCTTCATCCAGTTGTAGCCCGTTGCCACACCAATGACGTTGAGAACGGACGAAGCAAAAATAATCAAATCGGGTATTTCGTTCTTAAGGTCAAGGGTAAATGATGTTTTTTGTTCGGGAACTTTATGCTCCTCACCTTTGAGCAGATAATCCGTTGACACCCCGAACAAATCGCTTATTGCAATTATGTTTTCCATATCGGGTGCGCTTTGCTCGCTTTCCCATTTGGAAACCGCCTGACGGGTTACACCGAGTTTTTCTGCCAGCATTTCCTGCGACATTCCGCTTTGCTTTCTTAAGGACTGTATTCTGTTTGCAAGAGTCATAATCATTCTCCTTTCTGCCGTTATTCTAACAAAAAGGGTTATTAGGGTCTACCAACTATTGTTGGAGATTTGTCAACCAACGGTTGCATCATATAAATTAGAGTTTGTCGGGGCGACACAAAGGTCGCCCCGACAAACCGTAATTTACTCAACCAACTATCGCATTCATCAGCCAATTCAACAGCAGCACGAAGAAGCCGAATATACGGGTGAAGGCAGTCATATCCTCCATATAAGCAAGGTAGGAATGCTCGTCAACGTTATCGGCATCTACGCTTAAGTTTGATATTGTGCCCGTGCCGCCTATTTCGCCGACGGAAAGCACAGTGTTGTAGGTTTCGTCCTTAAAGCCAAGGGTAAGGCTTGTGATGTCGGAATTGAAATACTTATCCGCTCTGAAGCCTGTCTGCACGCCGCCGTTGGGAGAATACCAGTAGCAGAAGCAGTTGTTGAAGGTGCTTGAGCCGTAATTGGTTGTGCGGAAGCCTATGGCAAACTGGTCGGAGTAGCAGTAGTCAAACCAGTTGTTGCCCTCATCAATAAGGAAGCCGCAGCTGTTTTCAAAATCGGTATAATCGGAATAATAAAGCGGATGGACATTGCGCAGTATATTACCGCCGGATTTGACGTGCACACCCGTGAAAACGCAGCCGATACGCACATTGGTAACAGTATTGTCAAAGCCTTCAAGGACTATGCCGACGGAATCAGTACCACCCGTGCCGATAATATTGACACCGTATATATCCGAATCAGACGAGCCGGAGTTAGCACCGTACATAACAAAAATGCCGACAACCGTGTGCTTGATTGAAACATTTCGCACGGCTGTTTCTCTGCCGCCGTTTATGGATATGCCGTTTGCAACGCCGCTGCCGTCGATTACGCCGCCCTCAAACGAATAGTTGCTGCCGACGGTGTGGGTGTCGTTTGCCGGGTTTTTGCCGCCGAGCTGAACAACAGCTTCACCCTTCGTCCAGCTCCAAGCCGCCTTGAGCACGGCAAAATCCGAAAGCTCAAGCGAAACGCTGAGTTTAGGGTCGGCCGGCGTATAAATCGGCTTTGCCAAAACGTATTCGCCGTCGGGGAAATATATCGTGCGGTTGGGGTTGGAGTCGATTAAGCTCTGAATAGCATCGGAAACGTCCAGGCCCGTGTTTGCCGCAACCGTATCGGTTACAACTATGTATCCCCTGTCGCTGTCAGCAGAAACGCCAACGCAGACAACGGCAAAGACAAGAGCAATACATAACACAGAAGATAAAACCTTTAATAAATACTTTTTCATTTTTTGCACCGCCTGTTATTTAATATTTTTTAATATTATAACATACAATTTATAAAAATTAAACTGTATATCTGTAATCTTAATGGGGCAATTTGATTTATTCAGTTAGTTTTTTCGACAATTCTTCAACATTGTCATAAAGCCAATTCAAAAAGTTGTTTATGAGTTTCGCAATGGCTTTATAACTGTCTGGCATATCGGCAAGCTCATCAGGTCGGTAGTTACACATACAGTGCCAAAAATACAGAACATACGGCATTGCTTTTATATCATACTCGGTTAACGGAAACTTTTCTGTAAATTGCCTGATATGTTTTTTCAGCCCATCCGCATCAATTTCACCCTCAGCACAGGTGGGACTTGAAAAAACATAAGAGGTTATTACATCCAAACCAATCGGCAACCTACACGCTGAACTCCAATCTACAACAGTAAAATCATTGTTATTTATGATAGCCTGACCTATGTGATAATCGCCCTGTGAATTGGCGTATGTCAGTTTTTCAGCGTCGATACGGAATTTTGAAATTCTCTTGAGATGTCGGATTTGTTCTTCCCAAATAGGAACTATGTTTATTTCTTTTGCTTTTTTCGCTTTAACAAGTTCTTTTTTATATTGCCATATTTTTCTGTAAACAGTTTTAGTTGAAAAGAAGTCCTTGCCAAATCGTAACGATAACCCCTCATAATCTTTCAGTAATAATACGGTATCTCCAAGAAAATCTGCTGATTTGCTTATAAACCAGTCCGGTGCAGTATTCACCGATAGAGAGTCACCCTCAATAAACTGCTGAACGGTAAGCTGAAACTCATTGTTTTTTACGACATAAGTATCATTTTTGCTTTTCAGAAACCTTGCAACTTTAAGTCCGTGATTATAAAGATATTCGGTGAGTTCACCTTCGTTTTTTACGTTTTCCATATACAACGGCAAAACCTTAACTATGTATTTGCCTGCATTTGTGTTAATTAAATAAAGCTCTGTCCCAAAATGCTTATCGAGAAGCTCTATATCAGACACTTTTAAATTAAAATTATCTTTTATGAGATAAAGCATTACACTTTCTGCGGATATTATTTCATTATAAGAATTCATTTTTTCTCACCTCTAAGTTTTCTGTCAACTGCTTTGATTTGTTTGTTCATTTTTGCTATTTCTTTATTTCTCTGCTGTTTTTGTCTCAAAAAAGCTCCTTTGTCATCTGCAAATATTGCCTCATTTTTAAGATTCAGGTAACTCTCCCAACGTTCAATAGATAGTTCACCTTTTAAAATAGCAGACCTGATTGCACAGCCTGGCTCAACATCGTGTCTGCAATCGGTAAACTTGCATTTGCCTAAAAACTGTTCCACATCACTAAATGCTTCATCCAGACCAATAGAAACATCCCACATTCCAAGTTCTCGCAATCCAGGGGTATCGATAACCATAACGCCGTTTTTCAACATAATGAGTTGCCTATGGGTCGTTGTATGTCTACCTTTGCTGTCGTCTTCACGAATACTGTTAACAGCCATTATCTCTTCACCAGCCAAAGCATTCAAAAGACTTGATTTACCGACACCGGACGAGCCAAGCAGCACAATAGTCTTTCCCGTTATCATATAGCAAGACAAGTCTGCAATACCGAGTCCGCTTTTAGAACTGACAGCGTGCACAGGCACTCCTGTTGCAATTTTCTGAACGGTATGGATGTATTTATCAATATCATCCTATAAATCCGCTTTTGTTAACACAACAATCGGTATAGCACCAGATTGCCATCCCAAGGTAAGATAGCGTTCCAGCCGTTTGGTATTAAAATCCTGATTCAGAGATTGCATAATGAACACATAATCAAAATTCGATGCAACTGCCTGTTCACCACGTCCGGGCGATGGGTCTCTTCTTGAGAAAAAGGATTTACGTGGAATTGTGAAAAGAATTAGGCTGTCACCAACAGGGTTAAAATCTATGACCACAAAATCACCTGTCGTCGGAAAAGTCTGACAGTCAACAAAATATTCTTTTGTTTTCAATCTACCGTAAATCTCACCATACTCACAGACTAATTCATATCGTTCTCTATGAACTGCAGTTACTCTTGCAGGAATACCACTTATATCTTCCGGCATCATATGTGGCATAAAGCCATATTTTTTCAAATCCAATGTTAATTTCCTCCATAGTTAAATCCATAATATCTTTAAATAAAATCATACTAATCATCTCCTTTTTGTAATTGTCATCTCAAAACGGGCGCAAAAATGCCGTAGAAAGCAACCCTCATTAGTGGGTACTTTCTACGGCTGATTTAAGGCATAAAAATAACACACCCTAAAGTGTGCTACAACCGAAAGTTATAGTATTCACGAAAGGTTACTTTAAAACGGCACAACAACACAGAGGCATATGCCCCGATAATCGTTTGCACCACATATTCAGTTTAAGATGCGATTACCTCATAAAAAACTATCATACAATTGTTCTCCTTTCGGAATCTGCCTTTGCAGATATATTTTGATTTATTATAGCATAAAAAATCCAAGTTTTCAATGACTAAAAAAACAAAAACAAATGTTGAATTTTTAATTGTTAGACTGTATAATAATGTATATAAAGAAATATAGGGAGAGATTCACAATGAATTTTACAGATATAGCAATCAACAGACAGTCCTGCAGAAGCTATGATGCAGCAAGACAGGTTGAGAAAGAGAAGCTCGATGCGGTTATCAATTCGGCACGGCTTGCACCATCTGCCTGCAACGCACAGCCCTACCACCTGACGGTATGCACGGGCGAAACAGCCAAGGCTGTTGCAAAGGCAACGCAGGGAATGGGAATGAACAAATTCACCGCAGACGTGCCCGTAATGATAGTAATATCCGAAAAGCCGTACAACTCAACAGCCGCTGTCGGCTCAAAGGTAAAGCACAACGACTACCGCTCGATTGATATAGGCATTGTGTCCGCCTACATCACGGCAGAAGCCGCCGCACAGGGGCTTTCAACCTGCATTTTGGGCTGGTTTGACGATAAGGAGCTGCGCAAAATCTGTTCACTCAATGACCCGGTAAGGCTTGTAATATCACTCGGCTATGCAAGCGAAAACGACAAGCTGCGTGAAAAGAAGCGCAAAGATTTGAACGAGCTTGTAACATTCAAATAATACGATAAAAAAACAGCAAGGTGAAGTATGCTTCCGGCACACTCCACCTTGTTTTTATTTATTCTTCTTATTAAACACAGAATTACCAATTATATAAACCACCGGGAAAAGCACACCGGCAATCGGCCATATTATCCACGTTTTTCCCCACGCGTTTGCAATAAAGCTCGTTGCCAGATAAACCGCTGTAGCAATCAGCCAATATGCTGCTGACAGTTTTCCGCCTTTCTCGCTGCTTTTCTTTTTCTCTGCGGAAAATTCTCTGTCCTTGAGCAAACGGTGCATACTGTTGCTGCGTACGGTACCGATGATAAACAGCGCAACGGCTATACCGACAATCAGAAGCAGAACAGCCACGCAAACACAAACCGCAAATTCGTTGCCAAAAAAAGCAGAAGCAATCAACGGCACAGGAGAAATAATGCAAAGGCAGGTTGCAATTATATTGCTTGCTATGCCGAAGGGAGTAAACTGCTTATCCTTTTCTTTAACCATACCGACAACGCCGTACTCGGTTTCAAACTCACCGTTCAGGTAAGAAAATGCAGCATGCCTGAAGCCGCAATAGCAGAAAATGCCAACGGCAGCCGCCACCATAAACAACAGTGCAACAAGACCAGCCAAAACAGCCACGCCCTCTGAAACGCTGTAATAAACCGTAGCGGCGGAAAGCACAATCAGCGCTGATGGTGACATAATACAAAGGAACACGCCTAGCGCAAGCAGCAGAGAGGCTTTTTTTCTGTGTTCAATATATTCATTTGCCTCCTGCATTGTAACACGTTTTACAAGCAAATCGTTATTAACGCCGTTAAATTCCTCGTTTTCAATTTCGTCCTTTAAAAGATAGTCCGTTGTTACGCCAAACAGTTCACCAAGCTGCAGTATTTTTTCAAGGTCGGGTACAGTCTGTGCACCCTCCCATTTTGAAACAGCCTGTCTTGAAACATTCATTTTTTCTGCGAGTTCTTCCTGCGACCAACCGTTTTTCTTTCTCAGTCTTATTATCTTGTCAGCCAGTATCATTCTGTTCACCTCGTTGAGATATTTCACAAAGGAGTCCCCTGTGCTGTCTCGATTATAGCAAAGCAACAGCTTACATACCACCAAACAGCGGCTTGCAATCTGTCAACCCACGGTTGCAAAGCAAAAAATCACATAAGCTCTGCCGATTTTTTCAGTGCTTCAACCGAGAACGAGGGTATTCTGCCGAGCCCGTCCGGGCCGATATTGAGCAGATAGTTAACACCCAGCGAATTGAGCTTTTTTCTTCTCTGTGCAATCTCTTCGGGGGTAATCCAGTTCTGGTCGTAATACTTAAAGCCCCACGAGCTATTGAGAGTACCTGCCGTTTCGTAAAGACCGTAGGGTGAATATTTGAAGCCGTCAAGGCTGTTGGGGTCTGTATTCTCTGTCGGCTTAAATTCATCGGGGTATTCGTTATCGCCGAGAGAAACGTAATCGTAAGCGCCGTTGCCTATTCTTGAATTTATAAGGCAGTCGGGCTGATACTGCTTTACAAGAGCGTTGAGCTCAAGGCTCTGCTCGGGAGTTATTGTGTGCGGAACGTCAAACCATATAAGGCACAGGTCACCGTAGCCCGTTAGAATTTCCTTTACCTGCGGTTTTATTTTCTCCTCAAAGCAGATTGAAAAATCCTTTTTGCTTCTGTCGGGGAAGTCCCAATTATTGTCCCACGAAGAGCCCGAGCAGCCCGAAAGGTTGGTGTAACCGCCGCCGTGAGGGTGGTGCCAGTCCAGCTCCTGGGAATAGTAGAGCCCGAATTCAAGCCCGTGCTTATAGCAGGCCTCACCAAGCTCGGCAACAACGTCCCTGCCGAAGGGAGTGGCATCGACGATATTGAACTTGTCCGCCTTGGATTTGAACATCGCAAAGCCGTCGTGGTGCTTGGAGGTGAAGACGAAATACTTCATTCCGCAGTCCTTGGCAAGGCGAATCCATTCCTCCGCATTAAAATATATGGGATTGAAAACCTTTGCTAATTTTTCATATTCGGCGTTGGGTATTGCAAGCCAGCTCTGAATCCACTCGGCATAGTCCCTTACCCTGCCGCCTTTGTACTCGCCGCCGAGCGCAGAATAAAGCCCCCAATGAGCCATCATTCCGTACTGTGCGGATTTAAACCATTCTCTGTTATTCATATTATTCCTCTTCGGGGGCATACATCATATAAAAATTATCTATGCCCTCTTTTTTCCAGTAATCGTGCTTAATCACTCTGAAACCGAGCTTTTCGTAAAACGCCACGTTTTCCTTATCCTGCGCCTCAAGGCCGAGCTTAAAGCCCTTTGCGGTAAGGTCCTCTATCCCCTGCTTTATCAGCTTTGTTGCAATACCCTTGCCCTGATGCTCGGGGGCAACGAAAACGGGCGAAATTATATAAGTATTTTCGGGGAAAACCTTAACGTCAAGGTGAGAATAAGCCATAAGCGTTTTAAGGGTTTTCGGCCAATAGAGCCACAGGAAAACCCAATTGGGATACATCAGAAAATCCAGAACGCCGTATTCGTTATGAGCCTCTCGCCAGATGCATATACCGCGCTTTTCTTCATCAATATAAACTATATCCTCACGGTTGGACGTTGCAAGACGCTCAATCATAAAGTGATAAACGAATCTTTTTCTGAATTTTTCACTCTTGGTGACGTAGCTGTGCACGGGGTCGTTGACGTAGGCCTGAGCCGCCATACGGGCAAAATACTTCAACGTTTTGTTATCCATAGGCTTTTGCTTCATTTTGTACCAACCGTATTCTTTTCTTTCACCTTTTTTGTTTCGGTTTTTTTATCAAAGAAGGATGTGAAATTAATTATAAACAGCAGCGCATAGGCAACCCACATAGGCAGGTTTTCAATAAAAGCACTCTTTCCGACGAAAACCAGCAGAGCAAGCATAAGAAGAAGTATGGCAACAAAAATAACGGTTGCAATTATATACTTCCTGTCCTTCTGTCTGCACTTATGGAAAAGGAAAATTATGACACCTGCTGCACCGAGGAAGGCAAAAATGAGCGCCGTTGCCCAATGACCTATACAACGGGGAGTCATCACAATCTCAGTACCTGCTGACGGAAGATTTACTGTTATATAAATTGAGGCACAGCCGAGAGATGTTACTATAACGCCAAGCTTACCCGGATAATTATTCTTGCGGTACATATAGAGCGTGTTCGTAAAAATCGAAAGAGAAGCCAGAACACCCCACATTTTGAATTCCCAAGGATATTTAAGGCCGAGCATACTTGCGGTAACATCTGTTAAAATATTGCCGAACTGCTCCGGATAGCTGAGGAAGCCGTACCAGGTAATAAACGCACAGCCCGCAAAAAGATTAACCATACAGAAAGCTGTTGTTGCCTTCGAAAGCTTTTCTGCAAAAAGAATTTTACGGATAAACAATGCGTAGCAGAAAAGCAACGCAGTTGAAGCAATTACCCACACCCAGAATGCCGCAGCATTGGGGAAAAGCGGCATATAAAGCATACCGTCAAATTTTGCAATAAACTCCTCTGCCGGCAAAAGCGCATCCGCCTGAGTAGGTATGATATAGGGATACTGGTCCCAGCTCATAAATACTGCCATCCACAGTCCGTAGGCTGCCGCAATCGCCGCCCACAAGGCGGTGTACACGTTAATCATTTTTTTAGTTTTCATTTTAAATCACCTCACACGGCTATTTTATCATCAATGTGCCGTAAAAGCAACATTCTTATAAAAGCAAATATAATTTTGAAAAAAAACTTGACAAAAGCTTATATTTTTGCTATACTTCAAAAGCTGTTGAAAACGCAGCCATATGGGCCATTAGCTCAGTTGGTTAGAGCAACCGGCTCATAACCGGTTGGTCCGGGGTTCGAGTCCCTGATGGCCCACCAAGTTAATATAGGGGTATAGCTCAGTTGGTAGAGCAGCGGTCTCCAAAACCGCGTGCCGAGGGTTCAAGTCCTTCTGCCCCTGCCAAAATAAAAAGCGCTCACAAACGGCTCTGTATAGCCAAGTGTGAGCGTTTTTCTTTTGCGTTTTTTAGTGATTTTTCAAATAGTTTTTTATCTGCTTTACGCTGTTTTTATCCGCTTTGTGCAAAAAATGCAAGTCAAAATGCAAGTCAAAACGAGTCGATAAATACCGTGTTGGTTTTTGCTGTTGGTATAGATTATGTTTACGGGCCGGTGGTTACTTAATAAGCTGACAGCCGTCGGTTACGGTTTCGTTGTTTTCGTCAAGGTGGGAAATGAGCTGATAGCGGTTTCCGTTGAGGTCGGTTGCTGTGCCGTCCTCATATGCAATAATAAAAGTGTCATTCTCAAGTACGGCAACGTACATATGGTTATTATCGTAAAATTTTTCTTTAAGCATAATATAGTGTAAAGGATAATTACGTACAAATCACGTACAAAATACGTACGAAGCGCAAATTTAAATAAAAGAACAGAGTTTTTTATTTCACAGAAACCTTTGCATTATAAATTCAGATTTGATTGTATCATTTTTATATTGTGTTCTGACATTTCCGTCTGTCGGGCAAAATTCGCCCATTTTGAAACGGAAGTCCTTACCTGCTCTATACTTTTTACAGCGTCGGATTTTTTGACACCTGCTTTTTCGGCAACCTTCAGCATATCTTCTATTGTAATA
>JAFXCT010000087.1 GCA_017521365.1 Clostridia bacterium | reverse complement strand
GGCAGAGATCTCTGGCAGCTTCAAGGCTTTCGATACCGTACTCAGCAAGGCAAGCCTCGATTTTTTCCATTCTTCTTTCTTTACCTTCAAATGTAACAGCCATTGTATTCTACCTCCTTCTTATTCTTCTCTGGGGTCGATGTATTTTGCAGCATCTGCAAATCTGCCGTAGCTGCCCATATTGTTCTTGTATGCTTCGTCGGGTGATACGCCGTGGCGGATATCCTCAAGCATCTTGCCGAGCTTAACGAACTCGTAGCCGATAACCTGGTCGTTAGCGTCGAGAGCCATACGTGTTACGTAGCCCTCAGCCATTTCGAGGTAACGAACGCCCTTAGCCTTTGTGGAGAACATTGTACCGACCTGTGAACGAAGGCCCTTACCGAGGTCCTCAAGACCTGCACCGACAAGAAGACCGTCCTCAGAGAAAGCGGACTGAGTTCTGCCGTAAACGAGCTGGAGGAAGATTTCACGCATTGCAACGTTGATAGCGTCACAAACAAGGTCTGTGTTAAGGCACTCGAGGAGTGTCTTACCGGGAAGAATCTCGGCAGCCATAGCTGCGGAGTGAGTCATACCGGAGCAGCCGATAGTCTCAACGAGAGCTTCTTCAACGATGCCTTCCTTGATGTTAAGAGAAATTTTGCAGGTACCCTGCTGGGGAGCACACCAGCCCACACCGTGTGAGAAGCCGGAAATGTCCTTGATTTCGTATGCCTTAACCCACTTGCCCTCTTCGGGGATGGGAGCAGGACCGTGGTGGGGACCCTTGGCAACGACACACATTTTTTCTACTTCATGTGAATAGTTCATTTTTATTAGTCTCCTTTCTGAGCCATTTAATCTCACAATGTATTATACATAAATAATACCGATTTATCAAGTAATTATTGCACAAATCGAGCAAAAACCAGCATACTTTTTTCTGTATAATATTATAAATAATATTTATGCTTTTTTATTATCCACAGTTTCCTGCAGCCATTTCAGCTCGTCGGCAGGCACTACGATATATTCGTCCTCACCCTCGCCCACACGCAGGTAAACGTTTCGTATGCCTGCCTGAATTATATTCCTTGCACATACGGGGCAGGGCTTGGCCCTGTGTATCGTGTTATCCGCAGGATTTATGCCGACAAGGTACAAATCCGCACCGAGTGTCTGCTGGCGTGAACAGTTGAGCAGGGCATTCATTTCGGCGTGCACCGCACGGCAGATTCCGTAGCCCTCACCCTGGTGCATATCCTGCGCCATACGGGGGCAGTAGCCTATGTCACAGCAGTTGTCAAAGCCTCTGGGCGAGCCGTTGTAGCCTGTGGAGATAACCACGTCGTCCTTGACAATAACCGCACCGTACTTTCTTTTAAGGCAGGTGCTTCTGTACGCAAAAACCTCCGCACAGTTAAGGTAAGTGTCAATTTTGGAAACCCGCTTACTTTTTTCGGGATAGACCATAATGTTTAAGCTCCTTTTTTCTGAATATATGCCGGTGGATATGAGTGCAAAGTGCAAAGCGCAAAATGCAGAATTAAGGGTCGCTACGCTCCGATTGTAATTATTATCTATTAGTTATTATCTCTTATCTGTTATCTAAGCGGTATCTAAAATCATCGTGAGATAAGAGATAAAAGATAATAAATATGAGATAATAGTTTTTATAAATGGGTGTGGGCGAAGCCCACCCACAATTTTGCACTTTGCATTTTGCACTTTGCACTAAAAAAGCACTTGCAAGAGCAAGTGCTTTTTTGGAGCTGCTAGGCAGACTCGAACTGCCGACCTCATCCTTACCAAGGATGTGCTCTACCACCTGAGCCATAGCAGCAAATATGGCGACCCGGAACGGGCTCGAACCGTCGACCTCTAGCGTGACAGGCTAGCGTTCTAACCAACTGAACTACCGGGCCACATTTGCCGTTGCAATATGCAACACAAGTTATTATATCAATAATCGCAATTTTGTCAAGAGTTTTTTAAAAAATAACGCAGCAAAGGATTGGATAAGATAAATTATAGTTTGTCGAGCTGTTAAGATAGAAAATATCTTGTAGGGACAATTCACGAATTGCCCGTTTTTACCGATATATCACTTTTACGGCGGGCGATTCGTGAATCGCCCCTACAAATTTAATCATCCCGACAAACTCTAATTTGACAATTGACTTTTACTTATATAAACCTTATACTGAATATAACACTTTACTTAAACAGGAGTTTTGATATGAGCATTACAAAAAGTGTCTGGGGCGCAATGCCCGACGGCAGCGAGGTTTACAAATACAAAATCAAGAACGCAGAGGGCAACTTTGTTGAATTCATCACCTACGGTGCAACGTGGCTTTCCGCCTTCGTACCCGACAAGGACGATATTCTTCAGGATGTGCTTCTCGGCTTTGACGATATGGACGGTCAGATTAACCTTTCCGACTACCAGGGTCAGTTTGTCGGCAGATTTGCAAACCGTATCGGCGGCGGTAAATTCACAATTGACGGCACCGAATATCAGGTTGACTGCAACGAGGACGGTGTAAAGAGCCTTCATTCAAGCGGCGAATTCTCCCACGCAAATTTTGACGCAGAGGAATGCGGCGACAACGCCGTTATCTTTTCCGCAGTTTCTCCCGACGGCACCTACGGCTTCCCCGGCACCATCAAAGTCAGCGTAAAATATACCTTCACCGACAGCGACGAGGTTATAATCGACTACTCCGCCGTTTCGGACAAGGCAACAATAATAAATCTCACAAACCACGCTTATTTCAACCTTGCAGGCTGCAACAGCGGCGATGTGCTTAACCACGAAATCCGTTTTGATTCTGACTATTTCACACCCACAACACCCGACAGCATTCCCACGGGTGAAATCAGAAGCGTTGAGGGCACACCCTTTGATTTCAGAACGGCAAAGAAAATCGGCAAGGACATCAAGGCGGATTACGACCAGCTTGTTGCCGCAAGGGGCTACGACCACAACCTCTGCCTCAACGGCGGCGACGGCGTAAAAATAAGCGTGCTTGAACCTGTCAGCGGCAGAACAATGGAAGTTTACACCGACAGACCGGGTGTACAGTTCTACACCGGCAACTTCCTTGACGGCACAAAAAAAGGCAAGGGCGGCTGCCCGATGATTCAGCACGCAGGCTTCTGCCTTGAAACCCAGGTTTACCCCGACGCACCCAACCACCCCGAATTTCCGCAGTGTACCTTCAAAGCAGGCGAAGAATTCAAATCCAGAACAGTTTATAAGTTTGGTGTTAAATAATGCATAAAAAAGAAATTGCCGAATTTGCGGTTGAACAGCTCAAAAAGGACTACCCCGAGGCTATCTGCTCGCTTGATGCGGCAGACCCCGTTCAGCTCATAATCGCAACACGGCTTTCGGCACAGTGTACGGATGCGAGGGTAAACCTCGTCACCCCGAAGCTTTTTGAAAAGTACCCCACGCTTGAGGCTTACGCCAACGCAGAAATTGAGGACGTTGAAGAAATCGTCCGCCCGTGCGGCTTTTACCATATGAAGGCACGGGATATTATAGCTATGGCGAAAATGATTCTCGACGAATACGGCGGAAAGGTGCCCGACAATATTGACAACCTTGTCCGTCTGCCCGGTGTCGGCAGGAAGACGGCAAATTTGATTGTAGGCGACGTTTACAAGCAGCCTGCCGTCGTTGCGGACACGCACCTTATCCGCATTTCAAACCGCCTCGGTCTGGTAAAAACAAAAGACCCGTACAAGGTTGAAATCCAGCTCAAAAAGCTCCTTCCGCCCGAGGAAAGCAACGATTTCTGCCACCGCTGTGTGCTCCACGGCAGAGCCGTGTGCAACGCACGCAAGCCCAAGTGCGAAATATGTAACCTCGCAAGGGTGTGCAAAGAATTTAACAGTAAATAAATCAAGCAGTACAGCCGTTTGGTTGTACTGCTTGATTTTATTTAATGAATAATTAATGATGAATATTGAATAATGAATAATTGATGGCGGGACACCCGCACCCGAATATAAAACGGGCAAGGGCGCAGCCCTTCCTTTATTATTCATTATTCATCAGCGCAAGCGACTTCATTATTCATTTTTCATTAACAGTTTGTTGCTGACAAACTGTTATTTGCAATATTCCTCAATCATTGCATTAACCTTCTCACGCTTTGCGAGCATGGGCTCAATGCCTCTTTCGTAGTTCATAAAGGTCAGCTCGTCACCCGTTGTGTTTTCGATAAGCGCAACGGTTTTTTCGTAGCCGATTTTGCTTTCAAGCAGTTTCAGTGCTCTCAAATCCTGATGAGCGTCACGGAAAACCTTGAAGCGAAGTGAGCAAAGGGGCTGACCGTTTTCGCCGGGGTAGACGACAAACGCATCACCCGAGGGGAAGGCTTCGAGTGCATCTGTTGTTTCAAAGGGGTTTATCTCGTGCTTTGAATGCTGGCTGTACCAGAAGTTGTAGCCCCACTGCAAAAAGCCCTGACAGCGGAATTTGTAAAGCTGCAAGCCGAGAATACGGTTGCGGTAGGACGGCATAGCCATAAAGCGGTTTGAAGTGCCCTTGTACTGGCCGCAGCAGTAATACGTCCACAGGTTTTCTACGTTGCCGATAAATGGCTCTGCGTGGTTGAGCGACGGCACGGGAGTCCTTACAAGGCCCTTTTTGAAGAACTTATAATCGCTGAGTGCGTCGAACGTGTTGTAGTCGGGGAAAAGCTCCTTGAGCAGTCGGCTTGCCTTGCTGTAAGAGCGAAGGTCAGAAAGGCCGGGCTCGTCAGACGTATGTACCCAACAGTATTCCTTGATTCCCTGCTCGCTGAGAACGGGGTCAAGCGCAGCGGCAAGCTGAGTCAGGAAGGCACGGTATTTTTTGCCGCCTGCGGCAGTTTTCCAGCCGAAAAGCTTTTTGCCGTTTACATCAACAATTTTCGGTGCGTGCTTTGCGCCCCACTGTGTGAAAAGGTGGGAAAGCTCGTAATATTTCATACCGCTTCTCTTTGCCGTTTCAATCCAGCGGCGAAGCTTATCAAAGCCGAAGGAATATTCGTCCTCGCCCGTTACGGTTACGTCAACGAGCTGTACCGTGGGTCTTTCGCCGCCCTCGGCTGTGTCCAGCGGAGGCGTAAACAGGGGCGTAAGAATCATATTGATGCCGTGATCCCTTGCGGTTTTCATAAAGCTTTCGATAATCTGCCAATGCTCCTCGCTGAACACGTCCACCTTGTACCACGTTGCAAGGCAGTCGCAATGGAACCAGTGCGTGCAGATTAATTCCTGCTCGGGCAGGCTTGCATTGATAACCTTAACGGTAAATTTTTCGGTTGCAACCGCTTCGTTTTCCTCGTTATAAAGGGTTATTTCAATTTCGTTCGTGCCGGCTGACTGTGCCTCAACCTCAAACCAGACGGAGCACCAGCCGCCGTTGACAAACTCGATTTCGCCGTTTTCGGCAGGAACAAGATAATCGGGATAATATCCGTCGGGCGACACGAGAATATCGTCGTCGTGGTCCTCATAAAACGGAAGCTTTGACGGCACAGGAAGCACATTATAGCCCGTGACCTTTATTCCGCCGTTTTCGTTGAGGGTAAACCGCAAAGGCTCGTCGGTGAACACAGCAAGCTGAAAGCCGCCCTTTTCGCCGATAAGCAGAGATGTCTTTTCCGTGATTACAAAATTGCCCTCGCTCTGGGGAAACACCTTTTCAAGTGAAGAAACAAGCGCTGTTTTTACCATAACCGAAAATCTCCTTTATTTATATTTTGTTTTAAATTCTGTTTAACCTTAAACGACGTATTCAACCGTAAAGCAATGCGAACGGATTTTGTACGCCATAGCCGTACCTCTGAATGCCGAGCCGCTTATTGTTTTATTGCCTACGGTCATTTTTTCAACGTAGCCGACCTTACTGCTCACGGCAGAGTCGTGCTTGATTATTTTAATCCAGTCCTCGGGATTGCCCGTAAGCTCAACGCCGATATTGCTCTTCATAAGCTCCCTGAACTCACCTGCAGATATTTTATAGGTTGTTTTGTACCTTGCACAGCTCTTATCGGGCGTGCTTTCAACCGGCGTTTCAAGGTAGGGGTAGGTTTCGCCGCTCCAGACGGTGGATGCCTTGACCGTTCTGCCTGCCGACATTGCGTAATAGGTTGCCATTACGGGCTTGCCGTTATACGAAAGGTATTCGCCCAGCACGGATTTTACCGCCTCCTCAAGCGCCGTTCCCTCATATTTATATGTTTTATTGAAGGCGTGAAGCGAGGATTTGAGGTTAAAGCCGTAACGCTTGGCGTAGGTGTAAATTGCCACTGCCTGTGCCTTGTGGGCTTCTCTTGTTGAGTTGTTGGTATTCGAGCCGATTTCGGCGGCAACGCTTCGGCAGAGGTATTCTACTATCGGGTAATCGACACCGCCGAATTTAACGGTTTCGGGCATATCGGGGTCAGCCGTTACGAGCGTTGTGCCGGGGTAGTAGTGTGAAAGAATCTGGCTGTGGCTCCAGCCCTGCTTTGAGTAGCCTAATGCACCCTCCTGGCTCATACCGACACCGTGACCGTAGCCGTAAACCGTAAACACAAATTCACCCCTGTAGTCACCCGTATCAACAACATCTTTTTTCGTTGTGGTGGGCTTTGCGGTTGTCGTAGGCTTGGCTGTAGTAGTGGGTTTTGCGGTAGTCGTGGGCTTTGCGGTAGTCGTGGGCTTTGCGGTGGTCGTTACCTTTTTGGTTGTGGTTTCTTTCTTCGTGGTGGTTTCTTTTTTTGTGGTCGTGGTTGAGCTTGTCCTGTCGGTTGTGCTCTCTATGTTAACGGTGGTTTCTTCCGTTGCTGTCGTATTTAATTCGCTTGTAATTTCGCCCGACGGTTCTTCGGGGACTTCGCTTGTTTCTTCCTCAAAGGTTATAAATTCCAGTTCTTCATCGTAAAAAAGGTCAGAGCCGCTGTAGTCAGCGGCTCCTGAAACGTACTGAGTAAAGACACCGATTGCGTTTGCCTTGTTCTGATTTGCGTTTTCAAAGCCGTTATAACCGAAATATACAATTACCGCAAGCACTATTGCAAGCAGAACGTATACGACGGTTCTGATTCCCCTGTGCTTCTTTTTGGCTTTTTCTTCGGGTGAAGGCTCTTCAAATTCTTCTATCGGCTCTGCGCTGAAGGGTGCCGCTTCAACGGGGGCGTTGATTTCGTCGCACTTGTCACAAATCATTTCCATAAGCATTTCAATCGCCGCCGTAATAAGCTCCTCCGGTGTTTCGCCCGGCTGTGAGGCAAAGCGAAGCACGCGGGAGGCCGAAACGTCGGCAACCGCAACGTAAATGTTGTATTTCTGCTCGCCCGACTCCTGTGACGTGCCCGTAAAGACGTTGGAAACGGCAGCACCGAAATCGGCAGAGCCCTCGGGAATTGAATAGCGTGCAAGGTCGGCTATGTAGCTTCGGGGAGCTTCGCTGCCCCTGTCGCTCGTGTAATCGCTAAAGCACATCGTTCCGCTCTCAAGCTGTGCGGCGCAAAGCTCCTTCACCATTTCGCAGGACGGTGTTGCGGCAAAATAAACCTTCTTGCCACAGGCGGCAAGCTTTTCGGCGGCCTTTGCGGCAAGAGCGGAATCGGGTGTTACGTCTTCCTTTTTTTCCGCCTTGGGTACTGTTTTTTCAAGGTAGGGCACAAGACCCTCGGAAACGGCAGGCTCAAGCCTGAGCTTGTCCAGAGTGAGCAATATAAAGTGCTGCTTGCCGCTCTGAAGTGCAAAGCCCGAATAAAGGCCGTCTGCCGAAGCAAAGACCTCGGCGTTGACCGGCATTGCACAGTGCATTGAGGCCTGTGCCGCAGTCAAATCCGGGCTTTCGGGCAGCATAGCCCTGAGCTCCTCGTTGAGCTGTGTTCTGATGTGCATTGCCCTGAGTATGGCAAGCTTTGACTTGCAGTAAGCCGAAGGCTCTATGCCCACAACTATCGTTTCGGCGTTTGCAAAAGCGTCGCCAAGGCAGGCAGACACCTGCGACATTGACCCGCAAAGCTTGAAATCGCACCTGCCGTAGTCCGACAGCACACCCCGCAGCTTATCCGCTGCGGACTGTACGGTTTCGGCACCGCTGATATTCAGAGCTATAAAACTTATATTCATCGGCATTGTTTTATCCTTTCTTTTTATGACGGATACCATTTGCTGTAGGATTTATAGGGATTGCTCAGGTTGTTTTCCGTGTAGTAGCCCTGAGGGTATCTCGGGTTGGGGTTTACACGGATATTCTTAAGGTCAACGTCCTCGCTTTCGCCGGGACGCACCATTCTTGCCATAACGATGAGTCTGCCCTCGTCAAGCTCGTAGGTGCAGGTGGAAAGAGTAAGAATTCTGTCCGACACGGCAATGTCAACGTTGGGGTAGTAGAGCGTTCTCAGCTTAATTTCGCCGAGGAATTCTTCAACCGCCTCGTTTGTGGAAAGGTCGGTAAACATATAGTTGAACAGGTAGCCGTCATCGCCGGCAGAAGTGCCGTTGGTAATGTAGGCGGCAAAAACCTTCCACTTGTAATCGCCGTAAAGCGTGTTGAACTCGATTACGGGTGCCTTCTTGTAGCCTGCAACGCTCTTGTACTGCATAAGGTTGCCGAACATTTTCGTGTCCTTCATATAGTGGCCGAAAACCGTGGTATTGTAGTTGAGCTTGTCAACCTTGTTTGCACAGTTCATAAAAATTGAGCCGTACTTGCTGTACTTGCCGTCAAAATCCGTTTTGAGGTACTTGTCGTTGTTCTCGCCCCTGACTACGGGAAGGGAAATATCAAGTCCGTCAATTTCAATCCAGCCGACGAAATCCTTATTTCTGGCGTAAAGCGCCGCATATTTTTCAAGCATACCGTCGGGGAAGGCAACACCCGGATACTTTTCGGCAAGCGTCTGTGCGTTTACAACCTCGTTGCCCTCGCCTATCATACCGCTCAGCTCGTCAATCTGCTTTGTGTTGACAAGGGGTGCTATTACGTAATCGTTGAAAAGATATCCGCCCGAAACGAGTGCGGCAATAACCGCAATTACCATAACAATTTTGCGTACCTTTTCGGCGGTGGAATCATCCTTTGAGGGGATGAAGTTGCGTGTGAAGAAGTTGCCCTTTTTAACGGGCTTACCCTCATCGCCGCCAACCTTATAATCCTTGGAAAAGCCCGTTACAGCCTTCGTTTCCTTTTTCTTGCCGAGCTTTTTGTTTTTCTTTTCATCGGGCACGGCAGGAGTGAACACGGGCAGGTCAGACGGCATTTCGGGAAGCTTGGGCTCCTCGTCCTCGTCAAAATCCAGACCGCTGTCGGGGTCAAAGGTAAAGTTCTCCGCATCGCCCGGCGCAATATAGCCGGCGGCCGTTGCACGCTGAGGCTCAAGCGGCTCCTCTTCGGGAATGAAAGCAGGCTTCTCGTGAATTTCCTCCGCAACCGGCTGTGCCTCTTCGGCAATTGCTTCGGGTACGGTTTCCTCAGCCGTTTCTTCAATTGCTTCTTCGATGGCTTCTTCGGTTACTTCTTCGGCTGCTTCTTCAGTTACCTCTTCTGCTTGCTCAATAAGCTCTTCGGGGATTTCTTCCGCCTCGGGCACAAACTCCTCCGCCGTTTCAGCAGGTGTGCAAGCCACAGGCTTTGACGGGTCGTAGAATATGCTTTCATCAAGTGAGGAGTCAAGCCACGAATCGTCAATATCGTCAATATTGAAGGCGCTCTGAGCCGCCGCACCGAACATATTGAGGTCGTATGCAAATTTAGGCTCTTCCTTTTTGAAGGTCATTTCCGTTTCCGCCGCTTCCTCCGCCTCGGGGATAAGCGCTTCATCAAAGGTGAACTCCTCGGGCAAATTCTGCTCGGGCTGTTCAACGCTTTCGATTATTTCTCCGAGCTCTCTTTCAAAATCCTTGTCGGACTTAAGCTCGGGCTCGGGTATTTCCTTTACGTTTTCCTTGGCAATCTCGCCGTTTTCGTCAACAGCCCGATACTTTTTGATAAGGTCGTTAAAGCTCGGACTCATTCCGCCGTAGCCCTTTTCCTCTGTCATAATTATTCGCCGTCCTTCTTGTTCAGATAATCAATCAAAATATGCAGGGCGGTTGATGCCGTAACATATCTGTTATAATCTCTGGAATTCTCTTTTTTGCCCGTGCGTAATTCCTTTACGGTTGTGCCGCCCTCGTGGGAGAAGCCGATATAGGCAAGGCCCACGGGCTTACCCTCGCTTGCACCGCCCGGACCCGAAATGCCCGTAACGCTCAGGGCAAAGTCCGCACCCGAAAGCCTGCGCACACCCTCTGCCATTTCTGCGGCAGTCTGCGTGCTGACCTCGGTATATTTTTCAATCGTTTCGGGGTTTACGCCGAGCAGATTTATTTTAACCTCGTTTGAGTAGGAAACAACTCCGCACTCAAACACCGCCGACGAGCCGGGAATATCCGTAATTCTCTTGGCTATATATCCGCCCGTACAGCTTTCCGCAAGGGCGAGCTTTTTACCGTGAGCCAGCAGCAGCTCAACCGCCTTTTCTTCAAGGCTGGAAGCATCTATGCCGTAGATGTATTCACCTATGCGCTCACGGATTCTTTCTATCGTTTCGTCGCACATTGCTAAGGCTTTTTCTTTGCTGTCAGCCCTTGCGGTGACCCGCAGAAGCGCCTCGCCGTCCTTGGCGTAGGGTGCAACGGTGGGATTTTCGCCGTCGAGCAAATCTGCAACGGCGGCAGCCATATTGGATTCGCCTATGCCGAAGGTACGCACCTGCTTTGAAAGAATTACGCCGCCCGTCTTTTTGGCAAGGTAGGGCATAACCTCATTTTCAAACATCGGTATAAGCTCCCTCGGAGGGCCGGGCAGCATAACCGCAAGCTTGCCGTCCTTCTCTATACCGCAGCCTGGTGCAGTGCCGTTTGCGTTTCTGAAAACAATACCGTTTTCGGGCACGTAGGCCTGCTTTTTGTTGTTGTCAGCCATCTGCCTGCCCCTGGACACGAAATAGCTTCTTATACCATCGAGTATATCCTCGTCAAGCACTAACCTTTCGCCCATAACCTCACAGCAGATTTCCTTGGTAAGGTCGTCCGCCGTAGGGCCGAGGCCGCCCGAAAGAATTATCATATCGCTTTCGTTCAGAGCACGGAGCATACACTCACGCATTCTCTGCGGATTGTCGCCGACAACCTGCTGGTGGTGCACGCCTATGCCCAAAGCGGCAAGCTCACGGGAAAGGTATTGAGCGTTGGTGTTGAGAATGTCGCCGAGCAGAAGCTCGGTACCCACACAAATAATTTCGCAGTTCATAATTAACCGATTTTAATCCTTCTTACGTTTGCGACGGCTCTTTCAACGAGCTCGTCAAGGTTGAGAGCAGCCTCGGCAGCCTCTACGTCGGGCAGCTTCGGCCTTGTTCTTGGGTGCTTGGGTGTGAACACCGTACAGCAATCCTCAAAGGGGAGGATTGATATATCAAAGGTGTCAATCTTGCGTGAAATTGCAATTATTTCGTCCTTATCCATACCGATGAGCGGACGGAAAACGGGCATTGTTGCAACGGCATCCGTACAGCCTATTGCGCCGAGGGTCTGGCTTGCAACCTGACCGAGGCTTTCACCCGTTATCAGTGCGCCGCAGCCGCCGTATCTTGCAATCCGCTCGGCACAGATTACCATTACACGGCGCATAATTATCGTGAACAGGTCTTCGGGGCACTTGTCCCTAATCTGCTCCTGAATTTCGGTAAAGGGCACTACGGTCAGCTCAATTCTGCCTGCGTACTTTGCAACCTTACCTAAAAGGTCGTGTACCTTCTGCTCTGCCCTTTCGCTCGTGTACGGCGGAGAAGCAAAGTGAATTGCGGTAAGCTCCACGCCTCGCTTTGCCATCATCCAGCCTGCTACGGGGCTGTCGATACCGCCCGAAACCATAAGCGCCGCCCTGCCTGCCGTTGTGACGGGCATACCGCCAGCACCCTTGAGCTGATTTGCGTGAACGAATATATCGTGGTCACGCACCTCAACGGTAACGGTAACGTCGGGGTTGTGAACGTCTACGGTAAGGTGGTCAAATTCATCGAGCAGTCTTTCGCCAAGCAGCAGACAAATCTGCGGTGAGTCGTAGGGGAATTTTTTGTCGGAGCGCTTTGCGGTTACCTTGAAGGTACTTGCTTCAAGAAGCTGCTGCTCAAGGTATTTGCCCGTGTGTTCAAGCACGAGGGAAAAATCCTTTTCGAGCTTGAGTGCACGGGAAAAGCCCGCAATACCGAAAACCTTGGAAATGCGCTCAACCGCTTCCTCAAGGTCAACGCCGTCCTCACCCTCGACCTTTATTGTGGACTGGGCGGGAGTAAAGGTGAACGTGCCGAGGTCCGACAGCCTGCGGCGCATATTTCGTATCATTACGTCTTCAAACGTGCGGCGGTTGAGACCCTTGAGGGCAAGCTCGCCGTTTTTAATGAGTATTACTTCTTTCATTTTATGTCCTTTATTTTAAAATAATTATTTTTTCTTTCTCAGCGTTACCACTGCGGCATCCAGACCGCACAGCAGCATATCAATTTCATCCCTCGTGGTAAAACGTGAAAGGCTGATACGCAGCGCCGAATCCGTAAGCGCAGGGTCAAGACCCATAGCCGTGAGCACGTGTGAGCGGTGGCCCTTTGAGCAGGCTGAGCCGCCCGAAACGTAAATTCCTCTTTCGGAAAGGAAGTTGAGCACCGTCTGTGACGGGTGGCCCGGAAGAGAAATATTGATTATATAGGGCAGAGCTTCGTCGCACGAGTTGACGGCAACGCCCTCAATATTCACAGCCTGCGAAACGAAGTAATCACGCAGAAGCCGTGTCTTTTCAAGCTGAACGTTGGGGTCGGGCAATTCCTCAACAGCACCCCACAGGCCCATAATTGCCGGCATAGGCTGTGTGCCCGAATAAAATTTACCCTCCTGACCGCCGCCGTAGATATAAGGCGCAAGCCTTACACCCTTACGCACGTACAGAAAACCGACACCCTTCGGGCCGTTGATTTTGTGACCGCTCGCCGTGAGCAAATCCACACCAAGGCGTGAGGGCTTGACAGGTAACTTGCCGTAGGCCTGCACGGCATCGCAATGAATGAGCGCAGGTGCCTTCGCCGCCCTTACAGCAGCCCTTGCCGCCTCAACGGGCAATATACTGCCGACCTCGTTGTTGACGTACATCATACTCACGAGCACGGTTTTTGCGTTTACCGCCTGCATCAAATCCCTGCGGTTTATTCTGCCGTATCTGTCGGGCTTGAGGTAAATCACCTCGAAGCCTTCCTTTTCGAGTGCTTTCATACATTCGAGCACGCTCGGGTGCTCAATTGCGGTGGTAACTATTCTGTTGCCCCTTCGTCTGAGTGCGTGTGCCGCACCGAAAACAGCCGCATTGTTTGCAAGCGTGCCGCTGTTTGTAAAAACAATCTCCTCACTTTCGCACGAGAGAGATGCCGCAACGGCAGCTCTTGCCGCTTCAAGCTGTCTTGAAGCCGCCGTGCCCACGCTGTGAAGCGAGGACGGGTTGCCGTAGAATTTATTTATCGCTTCGACCGTTTTTTCTTTTGCCGTGGGGCAAAGGCAGGTCGTAGCGCTGTTGTCAAGATAAGCTTCCATTTAAACGCTTTCCCCCTGCAATAATTTTAGGTATGAAACATACCCCTTTATATTATATTGCAGAGCCCTATTTTTGCTGCCAGCAGGCTATCACCCTGCCGACGAGATTTTCGTTATCCACCGATACGTTATACGTAAGGTCGTCCGAGGAATAAAAGCTGACCGTGCCGTCGGAAGTAACCATAGCGTTTGCCGCACAGTAGCTGCCGTCGTAATAAACGGCTCCGTCGCCGTTTTCAAGGTCGGCACAGTCTGCCTTTTCGACAAACCACACGCCGAGCTTTTCATCCTCACCCTTTTCAAAAACGAGGGCGTATTCCATTATGAAAATTTCCTCGGGCTCATCCCTGCTGACGAAGAATATCGCCGCAAAGCAGCCCGTAACGGCAATAACCGCTACAAGTGCCATAAGAATTATTGCCCGTAAAAAATTAGTTATTATCTTCATCCAAGTATCAACTCCGTAATTTCCGCCGTACTGTAGGCGAGCATATCCGCACCGTACTTTTTCATTTCCTCTTCGCCGCCGAAGCCGTAAACCGCACCGATTGAGGCTACGCCCGAAAGCTTTGCACCCTCAATATCGAAAAGCCTGTCGCCGACCATAACGGTTTTTGCCTTGTCTGCACAGAGGGCTGAAACGGCGGCATCAATAAGCTCCTGCTTCGTGGGGTTGACGTGGCCGATTTCGGGGGCGGAGATAAACGAGAAATATTCATCTATTCCGAGCTTTTCGAGAATTGCGGCAACGTATTTGCCGGGCTTTGACGAGGCTATTGCCATTTTACAGCCCGAAGCGTGAAGTGCCCTGAGCATATCCTGAGCGCCCTCGTACAAATCGGATTCAAACATACCGCCTGCCGAATAGTGCTCACGGTATTTGTCAACCATTTTCCGTGCCGTTTCAAGGTCGGCACCGTAGGTCAGAAAGCTGTCAACAAGCGGTGGGCCTATAAACGCCTTCAGCCTTTCCTTTTCGGGCTCATCGTAGCCGTAAAAGTTGAGCGCAATAAGGGCACAGCGCATAATTCCTCTGCCCGTGTCGGCAATCGTGCCGTCAAAATCGAACAGCACAAAATCATATTTTCTTGCCACTTGCACCACCACTTTTCGATAAAAAGCAACACTTTCACACATATATAGGCATTATAACATAAATTTCCGCACAATGGTATAGAAATTTTTAATTTTTTATTATAAAATATTAGAAAATAATGCAACACTTTCCTTCTTTTTTCACACTATATAGGTGAGTACTCAAATTTTACCGTAAGAGGTGATACTGCTTATGAAAAAACGCAAAAAGAAAATTATTGCCGCAATAGCTGTAATCTGCATTCCTCTGCTTATCTGGGCAGGCGTTTTCTTTACCGATTTTGCTTGCGTTTCCAAAATAAAGGAGCCTGTTTTTGCAGAAATTGCCAATTACGGTGGTAACCACCCGTATTATAAAGGCTTGGGCTACGGTATCGAAATCAAATATTACGAAGGTACGGAGAACATTGAAGAAATCGTTATGTACTCGGCCTTCGGCACAGTTATCAACGCCGTTATAGTCTGCTACTGATTTTTGAAAGAGGTGAGAAAATGAAAGACAACACGGCATTGCTTACAAAAAAAGCAAGGGACGGCGATGCAAGAGCCTTCGGTGAGCTATACTCAAAATTCAGCGGCGAAATGTACCGATATGCGCTGTACAGCCTCGGCTCGGCTGAGGCGGCACAGGACGCCGTGCAGGACACGGCACTTGAGGCGTGGAAAAGCATAAACCGCCTTCGCAACGAAGAAGCGGCAAAGGCGTGGTTTTTCAAAATTCTCAACCACTGCTGCAAGCACAGCCTGAGAGAAAAATACTCGTCCGACCTCGCTTCGCTGGATTTCTGCGAAGAAATTGCGGCAAAAGATTCGGGCGAAAGCATATTGCTCGGGCTTGATTTACTGCGCCTGATTAATAAGCTCACACAGGAAGAAAAAGATATTGTGCTTCTGAGCGCAGTTTGCGGGTGCAATTCAAAGGAGATAGCAAAAATTACCGCTCTGCCTGCCGCAACCGTACGCTCAAAGCTGTCCCGCTCGCTGAAAAAGCTGAGAAGCGAGCTTGAAAAAGGAGGGAACGAGATATGAAGAAAACCGATAAGGATAACTTTAATTTCATTAAAAGCACACTTCAGCCCGTTAACGAAAAAGTGAATTTGCCTGCAGAAATTGCTGAAAACGCAACCGTAGCCCTCGTTGCGGGCAAGGAGCAAAGCGGCAAAAAGGCAGGACGAAAAAGGCTCGTGCGCAGGCTTTCCGCCGCAGTTGCAACGCTTATCGTGCTCGTGGGTGTCGGCGCTTTCGTGAGCAATTACAACTCCCCTGCAGTCAAGCAGATTCCGTCAGTCATAGCGGATGCGGAATTTGCAATTTCGGGCAACGACGAGCAGGTCTTCGTTGATTATTTCACCGCACTCAAGGCCGAGTACCAAAAGAACAACCGCTTTTATTACGGTGTAATCAACAACTTCGGCGAAAAGCTGGAAGCGGCGGAAGATATGCTTATCGTTGACGAAGCGCCGCAGTCCGGTATAGGTAGCCTGAACGCAGGTACAACGGGCACGGACTCCGCAATTGCAGACCACGCCGATTTCGGTGCAACAAACACGCAGTATTTCGACGTTGACGAGGATGACATCATCAAAAACGACGGCAAATATATCTACGTTTTAAGCGACTGGACAGTTAAAATAGTAGAAGCAAAGACTATGAAGCTTGTAAGTAAAACGGACGTTTACTACAACTCCACATCGGGTGCGGAGGGTATGTACCTCTGGGGCGAAACGCTCGTTATAATAGGCACGGACTGGGACGAGGAGCCGAAGGCAAGAATTATCCTCTACGATATTTCGGACAGAAAAAAGCCCGTGAAAACAGACGAGTTTTCACAGGACGGCAACTACTTCTCCTCACGCCTTGTTGACGGAAAAGTTATTCTGATTTCGCAGTACACGGTTTACCCCGAGGAAATTGAAATTTTTGGCGGCTACGCAAAATACGAGGATATTGCCCCCAAAACCGAAACGAACGGCAAAGCTGCCACGCTTTCCTCGCAGATGATAAGCATTCTTCCGCAGGACGACAGCAATTCGGACACCTACGTCGTTATGAGCACGGTTGACCTTGCAAAGCCCGATTTTGAGCCGAAAACCTCCGCCATACTCGGCAACGGCAGAGAGGTTTACTGCACGGCGAATTACCTTTATATAATCGCAGAGCATTACGACAGGCAGGAAAGCAGCGGCGGCTTCGTCAGCTTTTCAACCTCAAGCGTAAAAACCGCCGTTCACCGCTTCACCTTCAAAAGCGGCGTTATCGAGCCGGACGGCACGGGCGAGGTTGAGGGCAGAATTCTCAACCAGTTTTCGCTTGACGAAAGGGACGGCTATATTCGCATTGCAACCACGCTCAACGAAGCAAGCCGCATTACGGTGCTTGACAAAAAGCTGAAGGAGGCTGCAAAAATTGACGGCATTGCACCGGGCGAAACGATACAGTCCGTGCGCTATATCGGCAATTACGGCTATGTGGTCACCTTCCGCCAGACAGACCCGTTATTCGTAATTGACTTTACGTATATGACAAAACCGAAAATTGTCGGCGAGCTTAAAATTCCGGGCTTTTCAAGCTACCTTCACCCGTTCAACGGCTACCTTGTCGGTATAGGCACGGACGGCGATGAAAACGGCACAACGGATGCGCTTAAAATATCGCTGTTCGATATTTCCGACCCGACAAAGCCGCAGGAAATTGACCGCTTTATAATCCGCAACGCTTACGCCGAAACCAACCACAAAACGGTTATGGACTGCTCGCACAGGGATATACTCGGCTTCATTTACACCGAGTACGAACCAACGCTCGGCTACCACGACACGAAGCTGTGCACGCTGAAAATCAAGGACGGCAGAATTGAGCCGATAGGCAGCTACTCCAACGCTTATGACAAGGAAGAAACGCAGGCGCCCGAATACAGCCCCGACGGAAAAACCACCTTCTATTACAATAAGGAGTCCTACTCAAACGGTGCGATTAAACGTGCAACCTATATCGGCGACACGCTCTACACCGTTTCCGCAAGCCGCATCTGCTCCTACCCCCTCTACGGCGGAAAGATGATTGAGATGTTGGAGTTTTAAATTGCAGTTTTACGAATTCTTCGCAAAACTGTAATAATGCAAAAGGCAAAGTGCAAAATGCAAAATTGTGGGAGGGCTCCGCCCTCACCCATTTGTAAAAAACGCTCTAAATTAACATTTTATAAAATCGGAGCGAAGCGACCCTTAACTTTGCACTTTGCGTTTTGCACTTTGCACTAATAACAGTTTGTCATAAAAAAACAGCTCTGTTCGCAACGAACAGAGCTGTTTTTACTTAAATCAAACTATAGCAAATACAAACGAAAGCACGGCAAGAATAATGAAGCTGATGCCGTATTTTTCAAGTCTTGCGCCGATGCTCATTACGATATAGCCGGGGAAGAAGATTACCTTTGCAAAGCCGTTAAGCTTTGAATACTGCTCCTTCATAACGACTGCATCCTCAAGCAGGGGGAAGAGGTTGTTGAGCATTGAAACACACAGCCACATAAAGATTATGGGCAGAAGCATATCAACCAGAGCAACCGCATTTGCGTCGGTAATCGCAGAGGAAAGAATCTGCGAGGAAGCGACGAAGCCGCTGTAATTACCGAGGTAAAGTACGTTTACCAGCGGGAAAAGGCCGAGAAACATAGCAAAGAAGAAGTTGAGCAGGCCGGGAATAAAGCAGTACATAAAGCTTGCAACGGGTCTTTCGATAAACTCGTGCTCAACGTGGCCGCACATTTCGTCCGTGCGCAGGTAACGGTTATCCTCAACGGGGCACTTGAAAATCTTGCACATAAGCTGCTCATAAAAAGCCTTTGTGAGTGCGCCGGGGAACGTGAAAATCTTTGTGATTACGTACCAGACTGTCATTCAAATGCCACCTCTCTTTCGTTGAAGATTTCTTCGGCTGTAACCTCGCCGTTAAGGTATTGCTCTACAGTGGGGCTGATTTCCATTTCGTAGCCCTTGAGGAATTCGACTACAGCCTTGTAGCCCTCTTCATCGCCGAGCTTCTTGCAAACAAGTGCGTGGAAGTTAACCGTCTGCTCGTTGAGGTAAACGCCGCTCGTACCGCCGCCGTAGCAGGCTTCCGAATATTCAAGAGCCTTGTCGTAATCGCCCATAAGGAAGGCTGTGATTGCCGCTTCATAGAAAGCGTAGTAGAACTGGCTGTTATCATAATCGGCTATCATATCCTCACACTTTTCGAGTGCCTCGGTATAATTGCCCTGCCTTCTGTAAGCCTGTGCGCGGTAGTATTCGCCGTAAAGGTCGTCTGCGTTTGCCGCCTCAAGTGCGTCACAGCCCTCAAGTGCTTCCTCGTAGTTGCCGAGCATTACATTCATCTCGGTAAGAGGAGTAAGGTAAAGCCAACCGCATTCGGGAGCGATTTCAGCAACCTCGGCAAGGTAGCCGTGCTGAACGGAAAGCTCCTTATTGCACATATATGCAAGGTAGTACTGGCAGTATCTTACAAAAGCACGGTCAATGTCCGCTTCGGCGTCGTTCATTGCGGCCTCGTACTTTGCGTTGACCTCATCGTAGGGGATGTCCTCCGCCTTGATGCTGCCGTAGTAAAGCTGCTCGTCATACTCTGCAATAAATGCGTAGTATTTCTGGTAAGCCGCCATTGCATCGTTATAATCCGTGTAAATCTTCTTTACATCCTTGTTCCACGGTGCGTTGAGGTCAGCCTTACCTGCCTTTTCGGCAAAGGTAAGCGTGTCACCCTCTTCAAGTGAAGAAGCATCGTAGAAATAGGTTGTAACCGTGCTGTTGATACCGCTCAGGTAGCCCGAATCGTTGTAAGCGTTAATCATACGCTTTGCGGTTTTCCAGCCGATGTTGCCCGAAGCGGAATAGGACGAAATTGCCGTGTAAAGACGGTTTTCAGCCGCATATTCATCACCTTCAAGCACGCCCATAAGTGTATTTGCCTGGTTGGCGGCAAACAGCAGACCCCATACACCTGCAACAAAGAGCATCAGAATTGCAAGGAAGCCGCTGAAACGCATCGGGCTCTTGATAAGGCTCTTGCGGCAGTCTGCGCAAAGGTCGTAATTTTCGCCGAAGGATTTGTCCGCAGGCTTCTCGCCGCAGAGGATACACATCTCCTCCCCGGGTACAGGTTCTTCAGCAGTATCGTCCTGCGGGGTGATGAGGATACCCTCCTCTTCGCCGTTTTCTGTTTCCTGAATTTCTTCAGGCTGAATTGTGTTTTCGGTTTCTTCCGCAGCAGGTGCTTCGCCGGCGGAAACGTTTTCTTCCTCAGGAACGGGCTCAAGACCGTTGTTCTCCTTGTAATCGTCCAAAAACAAAACCTCCCTTTATACTGATATGTTGCTATAATACCACGAAATCAAAATTATTTCAAACATATTTTTACACTTTTAAAATATTTATATTTTTTATCACAGAAATAACATAATTGAGCACATAAAAACAGGCTTATGAGTGCTGTACCCATAAGCCTGATGTTTATTTTGTTTTCATTGTTGAGATACGCCAAGGAGGGAAAAATGCTTATTCGCCCAATACGCACAATCACGCAAGTTGACGGATTGGGATGAAGAAGATGTTTTCTTCCGACGACAGGCGTATGAGATACGCCAAGGAGGGAAAAATGACTTGTTCGCTCAATACGCACAATCCTTGCAGACTGACAGATTAAGATGAAGGAGTCGTTTTGTTTTGACGACGGCGTATGCGATACGCCAAGGAGAAAAAAACGGCTTCTTCGCTTAATATGCGCAGTCTGAACTTATTCTTCTTCCATGCGTGCCTTTGCCTCTTCAATAACCTTCTGCTGAACGTTCATCGGAGCATCCTCGTAGCGGACGAACTCGAAGGAGAAGTGGCCTCTGCCCTGTGTTACGGAACGGAGAACTGTTGCGAAATCGCCCATTTCTGCCATGGGAACTTCAGCGACGAATTCCTGGAGTGAGGGCTCGTCGGACGGGCCCATACCGATAACACGGCCACGGCGCTTTGTGATATCGCCCATAATATCGCCGAACTTAGATTCGGGCATATAGACCTTAAGAAGGCCTACGGGCTCAAGAATTGTGGGCTGTGCCTCGGGAACAGCGGCCTTGAATGCAAGTGCGGCAGCTGTTTTGAAAGCCATTTCGGAGGAGTCAACGGGGTGGTAAGAACCGTCGTGAAGGGCAGCCTTTACGCCGACCATCGGGTAGCCTGCGATAAGACCCTTTGCAATGCACTCACGAAGACCCTTTTCAACTGCGGGGAAGAAGTTCTTGGGAACTGCACCGCCGACAACCTCGTCTGATGTGAAGACGAAGTCTTCCTCACCCATATAGGGCTCGAAACGAATCCAAACATCTCCGAACTGGCCGTGACCGCCGGACTGCTTCTTATGGCGACCCTGCTTGTCAACAACCTTGCGGATTGTTTCACGGTATGCAACACGGGGAACAGTGAGGTCAACCTCAACGCCGAACTTTGCCTTGAGCTTGGACTTGACAACGTCAATGTGCTGCTCGCCAAGGCCGCTGACAATCTGCTCACGTGTTTCTTTGTTTGTATAGTACTTGATTGTCGGGTCTTCTTCTGCAAGACGGAGAAGGCCTGCGGCAACCTTTTCTTCCTCGCCCTTCTTCTTGACGTTAACAGCCATAGACATACAGGGTGCGGGGAAGGAAACGGGGTCAAGAATAACCTCGCTCTTGGGAGCATAGAGGGTATCGCCCGTAACTGTGTTGGAGAGCTTTGTAACGGCGCCGATATCACCTGCGGGGATGACGGATACATCCTCCTGCTTGCCGCCACGGACTGTGACGAGCTTGCCCATACGCTCGGGCTCACCCGTACGGGAGTTGACAGCCTGAGCATCGGAGGTGAGCTTACCGGAAACAACCTTGAAGTAGGACATCTTACCGACAAACGGGTCAGCAACGGTCTTGAAGCAGACAGCGGCAAGAGCACCGTTTTCATCGCACTTGAGGTCTGCCTCGCCTGCGTAATCGGCGGCGTTGGGAGCAAAATCGACAATACCGTCGATAAGCATATCAACAGCGTCCATTGTATAGCCGGCACAAGCGAATACGGGGATAACGAGACCCTCTGCAACGCCTGTCTTAAGGCCGGTTACGATTTCTTCCTGTGTGAAGGGCTCGCCCTCGAAGAATTTTTCCATAAGAGCATCGTCAGCGGAAGCAACAGCCTCGTTGAAGATATCTCTCATAGCGTTGACTCTGTCATCGTCGGGCATTGCAATTTCCGTTGCGTTGCCGTAGGTGTAGGAGTAAGCCTTATTTGTAACAAGGTTTACGTAGCTGATGACCTTGCCGTCCTCAATCTGGGGAACAACAATCGGGCAGGCGGAAGCGCCGACCTGAGCAACGATTGTGTTGAAGGTTCTATAAAAGTCGTTCTGCTCGGAATCAAGTCTTGTGACGGCGAACATCTTGGCAATGCCTCTCTTGTCGGCAGCCTTGATTGCCTTTTCTGCGCCGACGTCAAACTTTTCCATACTGCCGCCGACAACGATAAGTGCGCACTCGGCAGCTCTGATACCCTCGGCAACGCCGCCTGCGAAGTCGAACATACCGGGAGTGTCGATTATATTAACCTTTGTGTTCTTCCACTCGATGGGGGCAACTGCCGTTGAAACGGAAGCTACTCTGCGCTTTTCTTCTGCATCGTAGTCGAGAACTGTATTTCCGTCCGCAACTCTGCCGAGTCTGTCCGTTGCCTTGGCAAGGTAGAGCATTGCTTCTGCAAGAGAAGTTTTACCTCTGCCGCCGTGACCGGCGAGGGCGATATTGCGGATGTCTTTTGCATTATAGGCTTTCAATGTGGTTTCCTCCTTGACGGCACGGCACCAAAACCGCCGCCGCTATGAAAATTTGTGTTCTATTGCTTATAAAAGCGATATCATAGCGAATTATAACATATAATTTTTCGCATTTCAATATATTTTTTTGGATATTGCACAAATTTTTTCACAATTATGAAAATGTTTTGTTTATTTGTGTGCTTTCGGTTCAAATAAAAAACATTTGCCATATTTGCCGTGATGTTATATAATGAAATCGGCAACTTTATATTTATGGAAATTTCAAAAAAGCACAGCATTTATATATAAAATACAATTTTGGGGTGACAAATAATGAATTATAAATTTATGGGTTCACCGTTTGAGTTTGACAGATTTGAGGATTTAAGTAAAAAAGAAGCAAGAGCGTATTTTGAATGGTATGTTAATCAGATTGACAGCAGAATGGAAATTCTCAAAACGGCTGTTCTGGAAGATGATCCTGATGCTCTCTTTGATTACTCTCCGCAATCTCTTATCTATGTTTGGCAATGGTATGAAAAAAGGATTGCGTTTGTCCCAAAATCCGAAGAAGATATTTCTTGTCAAACCGACTCAATGCAGGCATGGCTGGTAAGTCAACATATGAGAGCAGGTCGCAAATATGAAGATATTGACCAAGAAAAAGTCCGAGCAAAAGCACGAACTATGGTGCGTGATACGGAAATTTCCAAAGAAACATTAGGATATTCAAAAGATATTGCGATTTATTTTTCTGAGGTTATGAGACGAAACCATGAAGATGTGCTTCGTTGGTCATTCATAGCAAACTCGAAAAAACATATATCATTTAACAAACCTGTTTTAATAGGATTTAAAGGAAACGTTTCTTTGGATTCTCTTTTAATCTTAGAGGCTATAACTCAAAACTCAAATAACGCCAAAAATGATAATGCACTTTTTGAAGCATATAATAATTGGTTGGATGATTTGCCTGATTAAAAACATTAAAATATGAATTGTATTCCAGCAACCAAACAACTATGAAAACACAGTCACACATTAACTCGGTAACTGCCACCCAAATCACCCTTTTGGTCAGGGTGACGAGTATATTCAGCTTTGCACGCAGTGCAAAATTTAGCTTAATTTAAGATATATTAGGTTGATAAATATATGAAACGAACTTTTTTCAGAATATCGTTAATTTTTTTGTCGCTGATTACGGTCTGCGGCTGTTTTTCGGGCTGTTCAAAAACGGTCAAGGATGCTGAGCTGCGACTGCCCTTGAGTGCAGAGCCCGACACACTCGACCCGCAGATAGCCGCAACCCGTGAGAGCAGAACGGTTGTGCTAAACTGCTTTGAAGGGCTTATGAAGCTGACCGAAACGGGCGAAATTCAGCCTGCGGTGGCAAAAAGCGTTGCCGTATCCCCCGACGGGCTTGCCTATTCCTTCAAGCTTCACGAGGACAAAAAGTGGCACATAAATTCCAACCACGAGGAAATATTCGGCGAGGACTGGGAAACGGCAATTGACCTGCGTGTGACTGCGGCGGACTTCGTTTTCGGTCTGCAGAGAGCGCTCGACCCCGAAACGAAAGCCCCCGACGCAAAGCGGCTTTATATGATAAAGAACGCCGAAAAGGTACACAAGGGCGAACTGCCCGTGAGTGCGCTGGGCGTTACTGCAACGGACGAATACACCGTACAGATTCAGCTTGAATACGCAAGCGGAGAATTTCTTTCAATGCTTGCCGAGCCGATTGCAATGCCCTGCAAGCAGGCATTTTTTGAAGCTACGGGTGGCAGACACGGGCTTGCCGCACAGTACGTGCTTTGTAACGGCAGCTTCTACCTTTCACGCTGGTATAAGGGCAGTAATATGATACTGCGCCGCAACGTTGACAATCCGCAGGCACAGGCTTTGGTTTATTCCGTAACCTTTGCGTATACAACGGACGAAGCTATTATACTCGAAAACCTGTCCGACGATACCTATGCCTCCGCCCCGATACTTTATTCGAGCATAGATGCTGTCAAAAAAGAGGGCTGCACCGTAAAGGAATACAAAAACGGCGTGTGGGGTCTTGCATTCAATTGCTCCGATTCCGTAATGAAGAGCAACCGCCTGCGCATTGCACTTATCAAAGCGCTTGATTTTAACATAATACGAGAGGCTTCGGGTGAAGCCGATGAAAACCGTGCGCTGAGCATAGTACCCCCGACCTGCACAGTTGAAGGAAAAACCTATTCGAGCTTTATGCCTACCCTCGGTGCGCTCGGCTATGACGAGACTGCGGCAAAGAAGTATTATAAGGAATGTAACCTTAAGTCCTGTGAATTCACCGTGCTGTGTACACCCGAATACGAAACAGCCGTGCGCCGCATAATTCAGAAATGGCAGCAGCTTTTCGGAATAACGTTTTACGCCAAGGTTGAGGTGCTTGAAAAAGCGGAGCTTGACAAGCGTATCGGCAGCGGTAATTACCAATGTGCGCTCACCGAAATCAGCACGACGGCACAAACCGCCGTACAGTTCCTCTCAACTTTCCGTGACGGTAACAACATCTGCCGTTACAACTCCAAAAACTTCAACACGCTTATTTCTCAGCTAAATACCGCCACGGGTCTGCAGAGCGTTGCAGACGGCTGTATGAAGGCACAGGAATATCTGATACAAAACGCCGTTTTCTGTCCGCTTTACTACCGTTCAAGCTACACCGCAACGAATGAAAAAGCAATCGGCGTTTACTACACACACTCGGGCAGTATAATAAGACTTGACAAAACGGAGATACTTAAAGACTGATGAAAAGCTACAGCACTAAAAGAAAATTCGGTATAGCAATCGGCTGGGCGGCGGTTGCCGCCTGTATGGGCGTGATTTTTTATCTTTCGCACCAGCCCCGTGAGGAAAGCGCCGAATTCAGCCTTGCCGTTATGAACGGTATTTTTGCCGTTTTCTCGTGGCTTTCGGAATTCCTCGGCCACGAGGCTTTCCGCACGCTTGCACACGGGCTTGAATACTGCGGACTCGGCGCCCTGCTTTACCACGCATTTTTACAGACCACGGGCAAATCCAAGCCCCTCGCCTGCTTTGCCGTTGCGGTGCTTTACGCCATAAGCGACGAAATTCACCAGATTTTCGTCCCCGGCAGAGCGTTTCAGATAAGCGATATTACAGTTGACGCAACGGGTGCGGCGGCAGGAATTGCCGTTTGCGTACTTTTATATATTGTTGTTTTAAAGATATTAAAATCAAGGAAGCCATTGGCAGACAGATAAATCCACCTTGCCGTCGGTGACTTTTATTCCGTCACCCTCCAGCATTAAAATCTGCATATTTTCTCCGCCGAAGGCAAAGGCAGGCGAAACCCTGCCCTCACGGTTGACAACACGGTAGCAGGGAATTGTGTCAGGGTCGGGATTGACGTGCAGGGCATACCCCACCACCCTCGCCCACCGTGGGTTGCCTGCGAGCAAGGCAACTTGGCCGTAGGTAGCCACCTTGCCACGGGGAATCTGTTTAACCACATCATATATTTTTTCAAAAACCGATTTATCCATAATATCACCTATTAATATATTACAATATATACTTGCAAATATTCAAGGGGAATTACATTGAAAAAGAACGACGAATTTGAGCTTGAAATAACGGGAATGACCGCAGAGGGAAGCGGCGTAGGCCATATTGACGGTATGGCTGTTTTTGCCGACCTCACGGCAGTTGGCGACACAATTCTTGCACACGCAATAAAGGTGAAAAAGAACTATACGATTGCAAAGGCGATGGAGATAATCAAACCCTCGCCCGACAGAGTCGAGCCCGACTGCCCCGTATTCAGGCGGTGCGGCGGCTGTGCATACCGCCACATCAGCTATGAGGCAGAGCTCAAAATCAAACAGCAGCGTGTCGAGGACGCCTTTCACAGAATTGCAGGTCTTCCGCTTAATATAAGAGATATAATCGGCAGCGAGGAAACGCAGGGCTACCGCAACAAGGCACAGCTTCCCGTAGGCGAGGAACAGGGAAAAATCAAAACCGGCTTTTTCTCAAGGAGAAGCCACAACATAATCGGCTGTGAAAGCTGTCTGCTTCAGCCCGAAGCGTTTTCGGCAATAGCCGAGCAGGTCAGAAGCTGGGCAGAGGAAAACTCAGTCAGCGTTTACGATGAAAATTCTCACAAGGGCTTACTGCGCCACATATACATCCGTGCGGCAAAGGACTGCAGAGAAATTCTCGTCTGCCTCGTAATTAACGGCAGCAATATCCCCCGCGCAGAAAAGCTGTGGGAAAGAATTTCCGCCAAGGGCGCAACGGGGCTTGTAATAAACACCAACAAGGAAAAGACAAACGTAATTTTAGGCACAAAAAACAAAACCCTTTTCGGCAAGGGCAGTATTACGGACACGCTTTGCGGCACGGAATTTGAAATTTCACCGCTCTCGTTTTATCAGGTCAACCGTGCGCAGGCCGAAAGGCTCTATTCGCTTGCCGCAGAATATGCCGACCTTAATGACGACACCGTGCTGCTCGATATGTACTGCGGTGTCGGCACAATCGGACTGACAATGGCTAAAAAAGTCAAACAGCTTATCGGCGTTGAGATTATCCCCGATGCGATAGAGGACGCAAAGAAAAACGCAGAAAAGAACGGCATCACCAACGCGCGCTTCATCTGCGGTGACGCTTCGCTTGCGGCGGCAGAGCTTGAAAAGGAAGGCATCAAGCCCGACGTGATAATACTTGACCCGCCAAGAAAGGGCTGTGACGAGGCGCTGATAAAAACGGTTGTGAAGATGAGCCCGAAGCGTGTGGTTTACGTTTCGTGCGACCCCGCAACCCTTGCACGTGACTGCGCCGTTTTTGCAGAGCTCGGCTATACCGTGCCCGAGGAAAACGGCAAGCATTTCGTCACCCCCGTTGACCTTTTTCCAAAAACCGTGCATACAGAATGTGTCGTGAAACTCTGTTGCACGACACATTCTAACTAAGTTTGCCTTACGGCAAGTGAAGTTGTCTACGACAGTGAAGTTCACTTCACTGTGAGCAAAGCGAACAACTTCACTGTTTACGAAGTAAATAACTTCACTTTTGCTTTTGCAAAAACTTCACTAAAAAATAACGGCAGGAGCAAGCCCCTGCCCTACAAATGATAAAAACCACCATAGCATCAACTGAACTGCTCCAAATTGTGCGTACAGTACAAAAAGCCCCCTAAGGCAGAAATATTTAATTAAGCGGTAAACTGACTTCGTTTTTCAAGCGGAGTCAGTTTTGTTTTAAGTTGAATTC
>JAFXCT010000086.1 GCA_017521365.1 Clostridia bacterium | reverse complement strand
CGCCGAAAAGCGGCCAATCGCAAACGGGGATGAAGTTACCCTCTGCCGGGCCGAGGTGGCCGTAAACACCTGAGGGGATTACCTTTGTTGCTCTGTCGAAGAGCTCACGGCTTACTTTATGTTCATAAATGGGAAAACTCATTGTCGTGTACCTCCGTTATGCTAAGTACAGAGCTACTCTGTCGAGTATTCTGTTAAGGTTGTCGATCATATTGATCATACCCTTCATCGTGATTGTACCTTCACCGATGCAGGCGACAGCGTTTACCTTGCCGTCGAAAAGGTCACGTGCCAGGTCGAGGTCTGCAAATTCCATAGCGGCACGGGGATTTTCGCTTGCCTTCTTGATTGTGACAAGGCGGTGGTCCTTAACTCGGATGGTAGCCGCAACGCTGTCCTTGATTCCGAAGGCGATTTCACCGTCAGGAATAAGGTGAGCGGAGAACTTACCGATCTGGTCGTTGTTTGCAATCTGTGCAAGAGCAACGGCAATTGTGTAGAACATCAGCTTTGTGCTGGTCTCGAAAAACTCTCTGTCCTCAAGGTCCTTCGGGTCGGGACGCATAAGGGCGGAAAGTCTGTCCGTCAAGGGTGTGAAAACCTTGAGCAGGAACTTGATGTGCTGGAAGCCCTTTGAGGGGATGGGTGTTACCGTGCCGTCGATAAGACCGTTGAACTTTTCGCAGGAGCTAAACGGAAGCTTAACGTCACAGTCTGTGCAGCCCTGCTCCATGCGGCAGCGGCCGTTTTTGAAATAAAGTGTGGCCTTGGGGCCGTCGGCAACGTCGAAGCCAACCGAAATGGGCTTCTGGTTTGAAAGGATTGCGGAAGCGACGGGGTCGATTTCGCAAAGGTTTTCAAGCGTACCGAGAACAGCGTACATATTGATGTAGGCCATTGTCTTTGAGTCTGTCAATGTGATATGATCTGTCAAAGCACATTCCTCCTTAGATAGGCGAGAAACTTGAATTTGCCCGCAGGCACTGCGCCTATATTAAATCACCTTATTTTAACAAAATATTATAATACTTGTCAATAATAACAACCCGCATTTAACAAATATTTTACTATTCAAAAAAATTTTTTGTGCACAGTGACATAATTCTATGCGAAAATTTGGATACTATGCTTTTATGCGGTAAAATTACTTCTAAATACTTCATCCGCAAGCTCCGCAAAAGCAGAGGGTGTGGAAATCGGACTCGGCAAACCGATATTTTCCCAAGTAGCAGTCCAAATCAAGTAAGGAGAAAGAGGCAGCTTGTCCTTCACCTTTATGTGGCATCCGTCGCGGATTATCAAGCCGTCTTGAGCCATTTTGCGTGCATCAAAATACAGTCTTGCCCCCGTAAGATATTCTGCATTTGGGTCCATAACAATTTTGCCCTGCTGTTTTGAACTGACAACAAGTTCGCCTGTAATACCTGTACCAAACATTATGTAATCGCTAAAGTCTGCAGGATCACCCAGACTCCTTCCTATCGGATGAACAATATCTGTCTTGTTTGAATTGAGCAAATTGAAACTTTTGAGCATACAATCATCTTTAATTTTCAGCCAGTTACTCATCGGGGTACTATGTATTAAAATAACAGGCTCGTTTTCACGCAGATATGCATCGTTGTATTTGTGGTTGCCATAATAACTTTTTACCGCTTCAAGTTCTTTTTGTGTCATTACAAGGATAATGTTTTTGCCGACCGCTTCATGAAAGCTTATAAAATCGCCAACGGACACTCGCCAGTTATCACACAATACACGGCTTGTTTTTACCGTGTAGGCACAGCTGCTTTTTGCACCGACCGTTTGCTTGTAATCCGTACTGTCGGTGAGGATGAATATTACCCACGAATCATCATATTCGTTATTGGTAAAAGGATTTATTCCGCTTTCATTAAAACAGTCTGTACGGTAAATCACCATAGGTCCTCCTTGCGTAATTTTTAAAATAAGTATATCACATATAAACTTTATTTACAAACAAAAATCCGCCCACTTGCGTGAACGGATTTTCTTTGGAGCTGGTGACGGGAATCGAACCTGCAACCTGCTCATTACGAATGAGCTGCTCTGCCATTGAGCCACACCAGCATAGAACTTATTAAAATTAACGACTCACATATTATAAACAATGTTTCGGTTATTTGCAAGTGTTTTTTATAAATAAAACAAAAAATATTTAAAAAGCTAAAAAAATCTTTTATAAAAAACAGGCTTTTGCTTGCAAAAATGCATATTAGCAATTATAATATAACGAGTAATCTTTTTAAGGACGGATAATAAAATGAAAAAATTACTTTGTGCGCTGCTCGCATTTTCAATGGTTTTCTGCTTTGCCGCCTGCGGTGACGATACACCCGACATTGAGGCTACGGAAAGCACGAAAAAGGCTCCCGGCTTCGATTGGCCCGACAACCTTCTTTTCGGCGATGTTCCCGGCCCTGTTGACCGTGTTGACCTTTATACTGAAAGGAAGAACGAGCAGGGCTATATTTACGAGTTTGCCGTTAAGGATATGAGCTACGAGGAATACAGAGCGTATATTCTTGAGCTTGAAAAGGCAGGCTTTGAAATTTACGACCCGAGCGGTCTCGGCCTTGTGAAGACTGAGGACAGACTGCCCGAAACGCTCGGAGAGGACAGCTTCAATTCCTCCTGGGCAGGAAGCAGAAAGGGCCTTTACGTTGCAACCTTTTGGTTCGGCGATGAATACTACGAAAAGAACGACCTTGCCGACGACGTAAACTTCCGAATGACCTTCTACACTTACAACGCATTTGATGCAGTAAAATAGTAGTACATTGTAACATCTTAAAGTTGACTTTTGTAGGGGCGGATATTATCCGCCCGTGCTGATATTGCTCGGTTTGCTGGCGGCTGATAGCCGCCCCTACAGTGAAGTTTTAGTTGTTACAGCGTAGTAGGGGCATCTCTGCAAAATCACCGCACAAATCTTGTGTGCACTTTGATTTTTCAGAGCTACCCGTTTCAATAAAAAATAAGGAGATAATTATCTGATGCTTTCACAGCTTGCAAAGCCCGTTACGGGCGAAACCGTAGCAACAATGCAGACCTCTATGGGCGATATTAAAATCCGCCTTTTCCCCGAGGCGGCACCCAAGACGGTTGAGAATTTTACAACACACGCAAAGAACGGCTATTATGACGGCCTTATTTTCCACCGTGTAATCAACGATTTTATGATTCAGGGCGGCGACCCGACAGGTACGGGCTGCGGCGGACAGAGCATCTGGGGCAGCACGTTTGAGGATGAGTTCTGCACAGACCTTCACAACCTGCGCGGTGCTCTTTCAATGGCAAATGCTGGCCCCGGCACAAACGGCAGCCAGTTCTTTATCGTTCAGGCAGACGAGGTCAGCCGTGACCTTGTTGAGCAGATGGAGCAGCTTTCCGACAGAGGCTTCCCCACAGAAACGGTTGAAAATTACAAGGCTGTCGGCGGTACACCGTGGCTCGACTATAAGCACACCGTTTTCGGCCAGGTTTACGAGGGAATGGACGTTGTTGACGCCATTGCAAACGTTAAGACTGCACGCGGCGACAAGCCCGTTGAGGACGTTGTAATCAACACAATCGTTATCGAAACACTTTAAAAAAGCAAGGACACCTTCCGTTTGGAAAGTGTCCTTTTTGTTATATTATCTCAAATACTTCGCCGTTTTCGGAGATTTTAAGGGTGAATTTTTCATTGCCGAAGCGGTAGGTCATTTCGCCCTTGCTGCCGAGGAATTGCGACACGGCTTTTCTGAGCTTAAGGGAATCAAAGCGGTTGGTAATTATCCAACAGCCCTTGCCGTCTTTTACCTTCGTAAAGCTGCCTTTTGCCTTGATATGAGCGGGTGCAAAGCGCTTTGAGGTGACGGCGGTGAGTCCGTTTTCCTTTACAAGCTCGCCCACGGCTTTCAGCGTTTTTTCGCTTATATGATAACCGCAAAGGAAGCAGAGCTTAAGCGAGGTCAGCTTGTCCTTTTCCACTCTGTCGTCGAAAACTGCTGTGCCGTTCATTGAGGCAAACGAGCGGTGAGGCTTAAGTGACCACGGGGAAATTCTGTTCCAGTTAATGGCGTGCTTGCTCGTTTCGCCGTGAGTAATCAGGCGGAAAACTCGCACCCATTCCTTTGCCCGCTTGTCGGGCTTTATTTTTTTGTTGCCGAAAAGGATTTTGCGCCACGCTATCGGGTCGCCCTGACCCCAGTAGGTGTCGTCGTAACGGATAATGCCGATTTCGGGCTTGTAATCCCTTACGGTGTAATTGCGTGGCTTGTTTTTATATTTGTCAATGAATTTTTTATAGGCTTTTCCGTAATCTGTCAGCCTGTCCCCGTCATAGAATTGATTGGAGGCCTCTACGTACACCCTGTCAACACCCGTAAGGTAGGAGAACACGAGGTTGTGGTACATTTCGTCTGCCGTGTGGCCGGGGTAGGTGAGCTTGTGCCAAAGGTCAATACAGCTCCAAAGCTCGGTGCCGTATTGCATCGCCGCACCCGCCGCAACTGCAAACTGCAGGTTGCTGTAGCTTTCCTTCTGCGATTTGAAGTTGGGGATGATGCCGTTTCTTGCAAAGGTGTGGTAAAGCACGGGGAAAACGTGCTCGCCGACAAAAACGGGCGCACCCATTTTTCGGAAATTCTCCGCATATTCGGCGAACTGCTGGCTGCAGGTTTCGCCCTGCTCAACAACGTCCTTCGTGTCACCCGGCAAAAACATAGGCAGGTGGTTTCTGCCGTTTTTGTCCAGCGTTATTGAAAGGTTCGTGTTAATCAGCACGTGCTCCATTTCGTCGTGCATAATGCCGATAAGGTTGCCGTGGCTTGCAATTGCCTTTACGTATTCTTCGGGCAGGTTGAGGCGGTGAGTGCCGTCGGGATTGTTGCACCAGTCAAAGCCGTCCGTGGTTTGGCGGTGGTCGGAAAAGTTGGGAAACTCGAAATTTGCAACGAAATTCAGCCCCATATCTTTGATTTTCTTTGCAACGCCTGCGGCAAATTCACATTCCTCTTTGAGGGCTTTGCCTATCGGGTCAAAGTGGCAGACAATGAAGTCTGCTCCCATTTTTGCAGGGTCACGGAAATCTGTTTTGTCCGTATTGCCCGAAAAATTGTTGTAGCCTATGTGAATAAAGTTTTCCATAGCATCACCTTTTTATAAATATATATATAACAATATCATAAGTAAAGGGAAATTTCAAGCGAATGGTCGAAATACACAAACGCCACGGGTTAGCAAAGGCTAACTTTTCGGCATACTGCCGAAATTGGAAAATCCGAGGAAAAAACGTTGACTTTTGAGCGTTGCGGCGATATAATTTAGTCAGTTAGCATAGGCTAATTGATTGTATTTAGGAGAAAGGCTATGACTCTTTTTTCGGCACAGGAAGGAAAAGAATACATAATAGACCGCATTGAAACGGACGACGGAGAGCTTGAGGATTTCCTCTTTTCCCTCGGCTGCTACAGCGGTGAGCCTGTAACGGTTATTGCCCGTCAGCGCAATACCTGCGTTATGTCGGTCAAGGACAGCAGATATTGTATCGACCGTCAGCTGTCACAGGCGATACGGGTTTTTGATATATAAAACGGTAATCGCAGGATTGCTTTTTTTACGGAATGAGGTTAGCCTTGGCTAACCTAACGGTATATTTAGGAGGTGTGTCGGGTGCGTATAGCTTTGGCAGGAAACCCGAACAGCGGCAAAACAACGATGTACAACGCTCTTACCGGTCAGAGTGAAAAGGTCGGTAATTGGGCGGGCGTTACCGTTGACAAAAAGGAACACGCTGTCAGAAAAAGTTTATACAGCGGTGCGGCGCTTACGGCAGTTGACCTGCCCGGCGCTTACTCAATGTCGCCTTTCACCTCGGAGGAAAGCGTTACAAGCACTTACATAAAGAACGAAAAGCCCGATGTTATTATTAACATAGTTGATGCAACGAATTTAAGCAGAAGCCTTTTCTTCACGACTCAGCTTCTTGAGCTCAACATACCCGTTGTCATTGCCCTCAACAAGACAGATATCAACAAAAGGAAGGAAACCGATATTGACACAAAGGCTCTTTCGGCTAAACTCGGCTGTCCGGTAGTTACAACCGTTTCCACCACCGGCGAGGGTCTGGAAGAGGTTGTTGCGGCGGCTGTTGAGCTTGTCGGCAGGGGACAGAAGGCTCCGTATATCGACGGTGGCGTGAACCTTTCCGACAAGGCATCCGTCAAGGCGGCGGACAGAAGACGCTTTGAGTTTGTAAACGGTGTTGTCAGGTCAGTTGAAAAGCGTAAGGTTTTCACAAGAGAAAGAAACGTTCACGATAAAATAGATGCCCTGCTTACAAACAGATTTCTCGGCATACCGATTTTCGCCGTTGTAATGTTCCTCGTTTTCTGGATTTCGCAGGCAGGTCCCGGTGTTTGGATTGCCGATTGGCTTACCGCTGTGCTCGAAAAGGGTCAGGAATGGGTAGGCGGTATGCTTTCAAACGCCAATCCGCTTCTCTACGCCCTGCTTGTTGACGGCGTAATCGGCGGCGTAATTGCCGTTATCGGCTTCCTGCCGCTTGTTATGGTTATGTACTTCCTTATTGCTCTGCTTGAGGATTGCAGCTATATGGCACGTGTTTCCGTCGTGCTTGACCCGATTTTCAAAAAGGTAGGCTTGAGCGGAAAATCCGTCATTCCCTTCGTTATCGGCACGGGCTGTGCAATTCCCGGCGTTATGGCTTGCCGCACAATCCGCAACGAGCGTGAGCGCAGGGCAACAGCCTTGCTTGCGCCCTTTATGCCGTGCGGTGCAAAGCTGCCCGTAATCGGCCTTTTTGCAGGCGCATTTTTTGAGGATGCCTCGTGGGTCGGTCCGCTGATGTATTTTGTGGGTATAGCAATAATTTTCTTCGGCGCACTCGTTATCAATAAAATTACGGGCGCAGGCGCAAAAAGGTCGTTCTTCATTATTGAACTGCCCGAGTATAAATTACCGAGCCTTGGCAGAGCAACAATGGCTATGCTCAGCCGCGGCAAGGAGTACGTTATAAAGGCGGCTACGATTATTCTGCTTTGCAACACAGCCGTTCAGGTTATGCAGTCGTTTACCTGGAGCTTTACTCCTGCCGAAACTGCAGACACATCAATCCTCGCTTCAATCGCAGGCCCGTTTGCTTATCTTCTTGTTCCCGTTGTCGGTGTTCTCTCCTGGCAGCTTGCAGCAGCTGCTGTTACAGGCTTTATTGCAAAGGAAAACGTTGTCGGTACTCTTGCGGTTTGCTTTGTAGGACTTGAGAATCTTATCGACACGGAAGAACTTGCAATGATGGAAGGTGCAGGCAGTGAGGTTGCAGGCGTTATGGCAATTACAAAGGTTGCCGCCCTTGCATACCTTATGTTCAACCTCTATTCACCGCCCTGCTTTGCGGCAATCGGCGCAATGAACAGCGAGCTCAAAAGTGCAAAATGGCTTTTTGCAGGTATCGGACTTCAGCTCGGTACAGGCTTTACGGTCGGCTTCCTTGTTTACCAGATTGGTACACTTATCACAACAGGTGCTTTCGGCGCAGGCTTCTTCCCCGGTCTTATAGCTGTTGCGGTGTTTGCAGGTATTCTCGCTGTGCTCGGTATCAGGGCAGGTAAGCAGGCAGAAAAAGAAAAGGAAGAAAAAGCAAAAAGCAAAACGTCGGTAAATAAGTAACAGAAAATGAAAGGGGTGTCCGAATGGAAAACTATATTATTATCGCAGTTGTGTTGTTGATTGTTGCCCTTGCAGGTATATATATTTACAAAGCCAAGAAAAGCGGCAAAAAGTGCATAGGCTGTCCCTATTCGGACTCTTGTGCAAAATCCTGCGGTTGCGGCTGCGGCTGCTCACAGACAGAAAGCAAATAAATTTCCTCTTTTTATAACATACATACTTAAAAAACTCTCCTGTGATTATCTCACGGGAGAGTTTTTTAGTGAAGTTTTTGCAAAAGCAAAAGTGAAGTTTTTTACGTTGTAAATAGTGAAGTTGTTCGCCTTGCTCACAGTGAAGTTAAGTTTGCCTTATCACTTGCGAAGCAAACTTCACTCACGAAGTGAACTTCACTGTCGCAGACAACTTCACTTGCCCGAAGGGCAAACTTAGTTCTTATTACGAATACATTATTCTTTCCGCACCGTTTTGCATATGGTAATAAACCTGCAGGGAGAAGCGGTAGTAATTCTGGAAATCCTCGTAGGTTGCGAAGAAGGCCTTGCCGGGCTTTTCACCCTCCGTACCTCTTACAACGCCCATAAACACGGCGTATCTGTCAGCGGCCTCAACCATATAGTCGTACCACATCTGCAGATTCTGATTGCCTACGTATTTGTACAGCTTCTTGTCTTCCTTTATGCGTCTTACTGCGTTTTCAATGCTTGCAAGGTAGTCGGGAAGCTTTTCCTCTGCAAGGTAGAAATCGCCCGAAGCAAGTGCTTCGTCAAAGGGGTTGGGAATGTTGAGTATGCCGACGAGCTTCTGTGCGTCCTCCTTTGAAAGCGTGCCGCTTAGCGCATAGGTTTCGCCTTCGGGAATTTCCTTGAGCGTTGTCGGCTCATTGCCAGTGTCGGGTGTCTGGAGTGCACCGCCGTCAGCCTTTGCCGTGGTTTCGGCAGGGATAGTGGTGGTTTCTTCCTTGTTGGTTGTTGCGTCTGTTTTTGCTGTGGTTTCGTTTGCGGCGGGTACAGTTGTTTCAAGGTCGATAATATCGTAATCAACCTCTACGCTCTGTGCGGCAGTTGTCTGTGACTGCTTGATAGTTTCACCCTCGGGGGTTGTTACAAGATAGCCGCCGTCCTCGGTTACGGGCGGGTCGTAGGGCACGAGCTCGGTTATACCCTCGCTGTCCGTTACGGGCTCACCCTCGGCATCCGTCATAACCTCGTAAATTGCGGTTTCACCGTCCTCAAAGGTTATAACCTCCGTGTAGGGCGGTGTGTAAATTTCGCCCTTGTTGCCGTTCTTGCCGCAGGCCGCAAGGCAGAAAATTACGGCGAAAACGAGCAGAATACAAAGTCCCTTTTTCATTATTCTCTTTCCTTTCTTTATCTGTTTTTCAAATGCCTGATAATGCTTTTTATGTTGTTTTCCGTGTGAAGGCTCAGCTCGGCAGGACGCAGGCTTTCAAGCCTGTGAGCATCGGACGAGGTGAGAATTTTCATATCGTTCAGCACGGGAAATTTTTCTTTTAAGGCGTGCATGTCGCCCATAGGCGAAACCTCCGCAACCTCAAAGCCCATTTCGGGGGTTATCATACCAAGGTTTGAAATAACGCTGTAGCTGCTTCGGTCTATATGTGCAGGATAGCACACTCCGCCGTAGCCGTCAACTAATTTTTCAACGCTGTCAATTGAAATACTGCTCGCCGTGGTTAGCAATATTTCCTGCTCGCCGAGTATATTGTCGGTTTCATCCATTATTAACTGTGTGCCGAAAATTTCGGGTCTGTTCTTAATCTGCGGAACACCGCGCAAAACAAGGTCGGAAAATTCCTCTGCCGCTTTCAGCTCTTCAAAAAGGCACACAACGTGTACCTCCTCGCAGGTGCAAAGCTCCATTCCGGGAATTACGGTTATTCCTGCCTGCTCGCCTGCCCGCATAGCCGCACCGCAGTTCTGGCAGGAGTTGTGGTCGGTGAGGGCTATAGCCTCCATACCCATAATTGCCGAAAGGTTTACGAGGTTGTACGGTGTCATATCCTCCTCGGCGCAGGGGGAGAGGCAGGAGTGAATGTGAAAATCGTAAAACAGGCTCATATCAGCTTTGCAATCCTTGCGCCCAGGTCAAATGCACTTTCCGCCGAGCGGAGAACTATTACGCCGTTCTGCTTTGCACGGGTGAGAGCATCATCGTCAAACACGGCGTTTTCGGTGAGCAGTATGCAGGCAACGTCGGCAAGCACGGCAACGCCCACGGAGTTTACGTTACCCATAACGGTCAGCCAGCAGTCACCCTCTTTGGCCTTGGACATAACCCAGCTCAGAAGGTCGCCGCAGTAGCCGCCCGTAATTTGCTTTTTTTCTGCCAGCTCAGCGCCGCAGAGAACCTCAAGCGAAAATTCTTCTATAAGTGTTTTTACTGTCATAATCATTCGTCCTTTTCTTTTGCTCTGTAGGGTGCAGGAATAAGCTCACGGTCAACTCCGCTGAGCTGGTCACGCAGCATAAAGACGCAGTCCTTTTCCGAGGCAAAGCCCCTGACTATATCGTCTGCAAGCGCCGCACACGAGGGCGCACCGCAGGTGCCGCAGTCCAGACCGGGAAGCTTGTCGAGAATTTCACGCTTTTGCGCCATTTTTCTCATTGCCTCGGGCACGGTATCCGCAAGCTTCATAACGTCGGTTGCCTGAAGTGCCTTGTGCCAGAACATATTGTCGGGCACCTGTACCGTATCAAGTCTGTTGCACGAAACGGGCAGATATTTGCGCAGGCGCTTTATTCTTGCCTTTGCAACGTAGGGGTTTTCATAAGTCAGCGCACCGCCGACACAGCCGCCCGTGCAGGCGTTGAGCTCAATAAACTCTATATCGGGCAGCTTTTCGTCCTCAAGCTCGTTGAGAATACTTATCACGTTGTCAATTCCGTCCGCCGCAAGGCAGTTGTCCTTGAGGAGTGAATTTGCCTCGCCGCCGCCCGTAGCCCAGCCGACACCGATAACGCCCGAATCCTTTATGGTCTGCGTTTGGGTAAGGTGGTTCATTTCGTGAACAAGGGCAGGGTAGATATCCTTGATTGCAATTGCGCCGTTGATATTGGATTTTTCAAGGCAGACGGGTGATTTGAGCGCAGTTACCTTTGCAGGGCACGGCGTAATAAAGAATACTCCGATATCGCTGTCGTCAAGTCCCGTGTCCTTTTTTGCTTTTTCTCTTGCTATGCCGCCGGCAACCTCCATAGGAGAGGTCAGCGGCACAACGTGCTCAATAAGGTTGGGGTAATTTACCCTTATCAGCCTTACAACCGCAGGGCAGGCAGAGGAAATTACGGGCTTTTTGAGCATACCCTGTTCAAAAAGCTTCCTCGTCGCATCGCTTACAAGCTCAGCCGCCTTCGCAACCTCAACAACATCGTCAAAGCCGAGCTTTTTAAGAGCGGTCAGCACGTAGTCAACATCGTCCAGATTATTGAACTGGCCGTAAAGCGCAGGCGCAGGCACGGCAACCTTGTATTTGAAATTATGTATCTGTTCAAGTGAATCGTATTCGGCCGATTTTGCGTGGTACGGGCACACACGTATACATTCACCGCAGTCAATACAGCGCTCTTTGATTATATGTGCCTTACCCTCACGCACTCGGATTGCGCCCGTGGGACAGCGCTTGATGCAGTTTGTACAGCCACGGCACTTTTCCGAATCCAACCGCACGGAATGGTAGAAGTCTGACATTTCTTCCTCCTGAATTGCAGCATTTTTGAAGTGCAAAATGCAAAGTGTAAAGTGCAAAATTGTGGGAGGGCTACGCCCTCACCCGTTATAAAATTATAATCGGAGCGTAGCGACCCTTAATTTTGCATTATGCATTTTGCACTTTGCATTTACTTAAAATTTACTTAACGTAAATTTTAAGTGTCATAACCGTGCCTTCGCCAAGGACGGTATCAATTTTCATTTCATCTGTATATTTTTTTATGTTGGGCAGGCCCATACCTGCGCCGAAGCCCAGCGCACGCACCTGGTCGGGGGCGGTGGAGTAGCCCTCCTGCATTGCAAGCTCAACGTTTTCAATACCCGGGCCGTGGTCGGTGAGAATAACCTCAACGTAGTCGGGTGCAATTTCAACGTCGATTTCGCCGCCGCCTGCGTGAATTACAAGGTTGATTTCCGCCTCGTAAACGGCAATTGCCGTGTTGCGGATAACTTCGGGCGGAAAGCCTATATCCTTAAGCGTTTTCTTGATTTTTCCCGAAGCTTCGCCTGCACGGGTAAAATCCCTGCCGTCAACGTCGTAGTGTAATTTAATCGTATCAGACAAATCTTCCGCCTCCTTATTCGGGTCTGTGTGCGCCGCCGCGCAGACCGTTTTCGTAAAGAATACCGCAGGAGGTGAACATTTCACGCTTTGTTTTGAGCAGGGGAATTCCGTTCTCCTCGGCAAGCTCAATCATACCGAGGTCGGGGCTTTTGCCGCGGACAAAAACGATGCACTTCATATCCATCATTTCAGCCGTGCGTACAACCTGCGGATTAACAAGACCCGTCAGCAGTACAGCCTGCTCTTTAACGTATGCAAGCACGTCGCTCATCATATCGCTGCCGCAGGCAGATTGAACCTCTCGGTCGAGAAATTCCTCGCCGTAAACCAGCTCGGCATCAAGCACTTTCATAATTTCGGAAACCTTCATAACGGTTTCTCCTTTCGGTAGTGTAATTTATTATTGTAGGGCAGGGGCTTGCTCCTGCCGTTTTTGTTTTTTCAATCCTCAGTCACTTCGTGACAGCTCCTTTCAAAAGGAGCTTTTGACAAAGCAGTTTATATCGCTTGTGAGTAGAGTTTAACCTCCTTTTGAAAGGAGGTGCCGAGCATAGCGAGGCGGAGGATTGTAATAATTACGAATTGCGCATTACGAATTAAATTCCGAATTCCTAATTTTTAACAGCAATTCTTTTTAGTCAGTCTTTGCTTTATTTTTCCCGCAATGCTGAAAATTACGAACATAATTGCGTTTACGGCAACGACGCTTGCACCCGTCGGCAAATCGAAGCGGTAGGCGGCAACAAAGCCGAGGAAAAAGCCGAGTGTTGAAACGACTGCCGAGCAGAGCACAACACCTCTGAACGAGCGGAAAAAGCGCATTGCGGTAAGCGACGGAAAAATGAGAAGAGAGGAAATTAGAATTGCACCCATCAGGCGCATACCAACGACAATAGTAACCGCAGTCAGCAGGGCTATGACCGTGTTGTAAAACGAAACCTTCGTGCCCGTTGCCCTTGCAAAGCTCTCGTCAAAGGTCACGCCGAAAACGGTTTTGTACATCAGTGCATACATCAGTATTACAACGGCGGAAAGCACAACGCTTACCGCAATGTCGCTGCTGTTTACGGCAACGATACTGCCGAACATATAACTGCCAACGTCAATATTCACGTTGCCTGCCAGCTTTACCGTCAGCACGCCCACGGCAATGGCCGTGCCCGAAATCAGGGCAATTGCGCTGTCGCCGTTAATGCGGCTGTTTCGGCTTATGCGAAGCAGAAAGAACGCCGCAACTATAACCACGGGTATGGCGATTTTAAGCGGTGCAATTCCTGCCGCCGCCGCAACGCAAAGCGAGCCGTAGCCCACGTGCGAAAGCCCGTCGCCTATCATTGAAAAACGCTCGAGCACAAGCACCGAGCCGAGCAACGCCGCACAAAGCGAAACGAGTATGCCCACCAACAACGGCGTGCGCAAAAACGGGTATGAAAAAATTTCTGTTATTGCTGTGATAAATGACATAATTTTGCCTCTGGGATATATTTTTTTTTGACCTCTCCGTCACGGCTTACGCCGTGCCACCTCTCCTTTCAGGAGAGGCTTAGTGCGTGACAGCGATGTTCATATCGAATTTCAGGCTTTTATGCCGTTAATTGCTACGCCCCCGGCCTCTCCTGAAAGGAGAGGTGTCGCCGCAGCGACGGAGAGGTTATAAAAACCCACGCTCAAAAAACCTGCATAGGAATATTAAGCTTTTCGCTGATTCTTTTATCAATTGCCAGACAGACACCTTCAAAATTTTCGTTTATATCGCTGTTGGAAAAACGCAGAACTTCAATTCCGAGTCGGTTTAGAACGGCGGTTCTTTTGCTGTCTGACAAAATTCCTTCTTCGCTGTAATGCTGACTTCCGTCAAGCTCGATAACAAGCTTTGCTTTTGAACAGTAAAAATCGACTATGTAATTGTCAAGCGGTCGCTGCTTATAAAACTTAACGGGATATTTTTGCAGAAAATCATACCAAAGGTGTTTTTCCTGCTTCGTCATTGATTTTCGGAGAGCTTTTGCAAGGTCGGTATTGCCGCTGTTGTAGGAAGTGTATTCGTAGTCCTTTTCTTTACTCATAACTCGTAAGTTTCCGGACAAATCTCAAGTATCTTTTCCCTCAACGCAATAAAATCTTCCAGTGCTTCGGGCTTCTGATTCGGGTTGCGCAGGAGTGCTGCGGGGTGGAACGTACCCATCATAAGGGTACCGTTTTTATCAAAGAACTGACCGTGCTGTTTCGTTACCTTGAAATCGGGTGAAATGAGTCTTGTTGCCGAAATTCTGCCAAGGCAGACTATGATTTTCGGCTTGAGCAGTCTTGTCTGCTCACGAAGCCAGCCGATGCACTCGTTCTGCTCCTCGGGGGAGGGGTCACGGTTCTGCGGGGGACGGCATTTCACCATATTTGCAATATATATGTTCTTTTTTCTGTCAAGGTCAACTGCGGCAAGGAATTTGTCCAGAAGCTGACCGCCTCTGCCTACAAAGGGCTCGCCCTGCAAATCTTCGTTTGCGCCGGGGCCTTCGCCGATGAAAAGCACCCTTGCGTTTTCGTTGCCAACGCCGAAAACGAGCTTAGTTCTCGTTGCGGCGAGCTGACACTTACGGCAGTTCATACAGTCGTTTTTAAGCTGTTCCCAATTATCGTACATAATTTATTTCTCCAACTGTTCCAATCTTTCAACTTTTACATTGAGTCCTTCCATATGGACGAGATTTTCCTCGTCACAGCAGGTGATGAAAACCTGCCTGTTCTGCAGGCGGCTGACAACGTATTTCTGCCGCTGCGGGTCAAGCTCGCTGAAAACGTCGTCAAGCAGAATTACGGGCTCCTCACCCGTGGCCTTTGCAATTAAATCCGCCTCAGCCAATTTAAGCGAAAGTGCGGCACTTCTCTGCTGACCCTGCGAGCCGAAATTGCGTGCGCTTTTGCCCGAAAGCTCAATTGAAAATTCTTCTCTGTGTGCACCCACGCTCGTTATACAGCGGTCAACGTCGCCGTCTCTTTTTTCACGGAGTGCGGCAATGAGGCTCTCGTAAATTTCTTGTCGCCCCTGCGCCTTTTCACGGGCATACTCCTTGTAGCGCAGGGTAAGCGTTTCCTTGCCCGAGGAAATTTCATCGTATGCAGAGCACGCATATTCCTTAAGGCTTTCAAGACAGCGCATACGGCTGTCAATTATAACTGCGCCCTTTTGCGCCAGCTCCTCGTCCCATATATCGAGCATTGCAAGGAAGGACGGGTTATCCCTCGCCGCACGGAGCGTGGCGTTGCGCTGGGCTAAAATCTTGTTGTATTCAAGCAGGCTTTTTGCGTACTTGGGCTTTAACTGGCTTAAAGCTATGTCGAGGAATTTTCTTCTTTCCTCGGGCCCGTCCTTTACAATTGACAGATGAAGCGGAGTGAACGCAACGCAGGTGAATTCACCCATCATCTTCCTGCCCGAAGCAAGAGAAATGCCGTTGAGTTCCGCATGGCGCTTTTCGTCAACGGTTATCACGGCGTTTTTCGTGCGGTTGCCAGAGTGAAACTCCATTTCGAGTCTCGCCTGCGGTTGGCTGAACATAACAACGTCCTTATCCCTCACGCTTCTGAAGCTGCGGCAGCCCGTGAAAAGCCAGATGCTCTCTATTAAGTTTGTTTTTCCCAGGCCGTTTTCGCCGCAGATTATGTTCACACCCTCGCCCGGGGTATAGTCCAGCCGGGCAAGGTTGCGGTAATCATAGGCTTTGAGGTTAAGAACTTTCATTTATATCCCTTTTATCTTACGATTTTTTCGCCGTCAAATACGATTACACCGAAGCCGTGGCCCGTTTTGCCGCCTGCCTCAACGTATTCTGCAAACGCACGGCGCATAGAGGTGTCTCTCGGCCACTGCTCAACGGGCAGGTCGGAAAAGCGGTCAAAAATTCTCCAGCCGTCGTTGAATTCTTCCTTTGCTTCCTGGCGCAGAATTTCAAAATCACGGATGAATTTTGCCGTGTTGCTGTTTTCGGGCAGGAAGTCAAGGTACTTGTCGTAAAGCAGCCATGAGCCGCAGCCGAAAATTACGGGGCCGCCGTTGAACTCATCTTTGAAAAATTCAAAAGCCTGGCGGTAGGAATCCATACGGATTTCGTCTGTCAGCGGAATACCGAGTGACGGAATGTGGAAGTTTACGTATTTGTCGCCCGTGTGGATAACGTGGCCGCCCGAAAGCACGTGTCCGTCGTGCTTGTCGTCAAACTCACGAAGCTCATACTGGAAGCGGCCCAGTGCAAAGCGGTCAACCTCGTACTGGCCGTGGAACCATCCGCCGACAAAGGTGCCCCAGCAGTTTTCGCAGTTGCGGCACTCGATGAGCTTACAGCGCAGGTCGCACATATGGTCGTAGTAGAGCTTGTCGGAAAGGCCCTTTTCACGGTAGCGGTTGAGAAGCTCCTCGCTGCAGCAAAGCAGGAAGGTCATATGCAAAGTCTGCTCGGGCTTTTTCATTTTCTCTGCAAGTGCAGTCAGTCTTTCAAGCTTTTCGCCAAGCTCGTTTGCCCACGGGAACATATAGTCCTCGTAGATTTTGTCAAATTCATCGCCCCACTCCTTGTTTTCGTCAAGGAGCTTGAACATTTTAATAAAGCAGTCCTGTGCCTCCTGCGGGAAGCCGATTCTCTGCATAACGTCTCTGTTGTGTTCTGAATTGTGAAGCATAGTGGTTACGTCCTTTCAATATGTAGAGTTGTTTAATATTTCTGAGATTGTTGTGAATGCAAAACGCAAAGTGCAAAGTGCAAAATTGTGGGAGGGCTTCGCCCTCACCCATTATAAATCGGAGCGAAGCGACCCTTAATTTTGCATTTATCATTTTGCATTTTGCATTGAAATAAAAGTTTATCGCAGATAAATTTTTATTTCTTTGTCAGCCACACAAGCATATCGCTCTCGCCTCTGTTTGCGTATGCGTAGTAGGGGATGAGCTTGATTTTCTGTTCGGTGAAGCTTTCGTCATAATCGTAATAAAGCTCGTCGCTTTCGGGGCGGATATAGCCGTCAAGCTCAATTGTGCTTATGCCGTATTCGGGTGCTTCAACGAGCGTTGCGCCGTTTTTCGGGTCAACGTAAAGACCCTTGAGCGGCAGGGGATTGTCAACACCCTCGGCACAGTAAACGACGGGGCCTCTCTGTACGGCAACTCTGCCGCAGCACTGGCGAACCTTGGGATTTGCCTGAATAAAGCGTACGGGCATATCAAGCGTGTACTCAATAACCTCGCCGTCTGTTACGTCAACGTAAATGAAGCCGTCTTCCTTAAGCGTTGCGTTTTTGCCGCCGCTGAGTGTGTAGCTTCTGCACCAGGAGGGCAGACGCAGCGCAAGCGTGAAATTGCCCGAGCAGGTGATTTTCATTTTACCGTTTTCGGGGTAAAGCGTTTCAACGCGGATTGCCTTGCCCTCGCCCTTGAATTCGCCGCCCATAAAGTGGTGAAGCCAGAGCGTGCCGTCGTTTTCCGTGCAGGCAAATTCGCCTATGTTTGCAATTAACCTTGTAACGTTGGGGGGACAGCACGAGCAGCTGAAAACCTCAAGCCGCTGTGTAATCGGGTAGAAGGGTCTGTGCCTGTTGTCGTGGGGATTGTTTATTCCTATGAGGTCAACCTCAATTGAATTGTCGTAGAAGAAGCCTTTGCCGTCGAGTGAAAGTCCGCAGAGGAAGCCGTTGTAAAGGGCAAGCTCAGCCGCATCGTCGTACTTTCTGTCGGGCTTGATTGCGCTCATTCGCTGCGCAAAAAGAATATAGCCGATGTCTGCACAGGTTTCACAGTAGGACGAGGTTTCGGGCAAATCGTAATCGCCTAAAAAGGCTTCGCCCACGCAGGTCTGACCTAAGCCGCCCGTAATGTACATCTTCTTCTTTGCCATACTGTCAAAGAGAGTGTCTGCGGCGTTGAAAAGGCTTTCATCGCCGTACTCTGCGGCAAGGTCTGCCATACCGCTGTAGAGGTAAACCGCACGCACGCTGTGGCCGACAGCCTCATCCTGCTCTCTGACGGGCTTGTGTGCCTGGGTGTAGCTGTCTTCCTCCGAACCTCTTACGTCAACAAAATATTTGCTCAGCTCAAGGTATCTATTTTCGCCCGTGGCACGGTAAAGCTTTACGAGAGCAAGCTCAATTTCCTCGTGGCCGGGGCTGTCAAACTCCGCCCATTTTTCCGTGACAAACGCCTTTTCAATCATATCGGCGTAGTCACACATAATTTTCAGAAATTTGTCCTTGCCCGTGGCGTAGTAATATGCAACTGCCGCTTCCATAAGGTGACCGGCGCAGTAAAGCTCGTGGTTGTATCTTGCGGTGAAACGGTCCTCAGGCTCGAAAAGAGTGTAGCAGATGTTGAAATAGCCATCGTCCCAACGGTTTTTGTCTATCAGGTCAACCGTTTCGTCAATGATTTTTTCAAGCTCCGGGTCGGGAGTTTTTGCAATTATGTACGCCGCACTTTCAAGCCACTTTGCAACGTCCGAATCCCAGAAGATGTGCGGCTTGTTGGGCTCGCCCTCCTTCCAGTTTACCTTGAACGCTTCAAATCTGCCCGTTTCGGCAAAGCGGTCGTAAACGCTGTGAATGGTAACCTCACGGTTGAGCTTTTGCTTGTCTGCCCAGAAGCCGCCCGTGATTTCGGTGTTCTTAAGAGGGATGATTTTACTGGTTGGTTTCATTCGGTTTTTCCTCTTTTCTTTTATTCGTTTCTCTGACTACATATATCGGTCTTTTTTTGACTTCCATATAGGTTTTGGCGAGATACTGGCCGATTACGCCCATACAGAAAAGCTGGATGCCGCCGATAAAGCAGATGAAGCACACGAGGGAAGCCCAGCCCTGCACGGGGTCGTCGAAGAACAGCCTGCGGATGAAAACGACTGCAACGCCGACGAAGGACATAACGGTGAAGAATATGCCTATCCACGAGGCGATATTCAGCGGAGTCTGCGAAAAGTTGATTATGCCCTCGAGCGAATATTTGAACAGCTTCCAGAAGCTCCACTTTGTTTCGCCTGCGGCACGCTCAACGTTCTGGAAGGGCAGCCAATAGGTTTTGAAGCCTATCCAGCCGAAAATACCCTTTGAAAAGCGGTTGTACTCGCACATATTGACGATTGCCTCAACCATATCTTTTTTCATCAGGCGGAAATCCCTTGCGCCGTCAACAATGTCAGCGTCGGAAATTCTGTTAATAATTTTGTAGAACATACGGGCGAAGAGTGAACGGATTTTAGGCTCGCCCTCACGGGTAACTCTGCGTGTGGCAACGGAATCGTAGCCGTCTTCCTTGATTATGCGCAGCATTTCGGGCAGAAGCGAGGGCGGGTCCTGCAAATCGGCATCCATAACGGCAACGTAGTCGCCGTCTGCCTCGCAGAAGCCGGCGTACATTGCCGCCTCCTTGCCGAAGTTGCGTGAGAATGAAACGTATTTTACTCTTTCATCTGTCAGAGAATATTCTTTGATTATTCCGAGCGTCTTATCCTTTGAGCCGTCATCGACAAAAAGGAATTCAAATTCGCTGTCTGCCATTTTTTCTGCCACGGAGCAAAGCTCCTTGTAAAGCAGGGGAAGCACCTCCTCCTCGTTGTAGCAGGGGATGATTAGGCTTAACTTTTCTTTCATTCTTTTTCACTTCCTTCAAAATGGTAAAAATTCACAAAAATTTGGTTGACTTTTAAATTATAATACCCTAATATAACTATATACCCTTAAAGTATAAAATAATAAAAAGAATTTGTCAATGAATATTATTCCTACGGGAGGTATAAAAATGCTGTACAAAAAGAACTTCGAGCCGTTGACCAAGGAACGGTTTGAAAATCCCACAAGCGAATACCGAGCCACACCGTTCTGGGCGTGGAACTGTGAGCTTAATCAGGAGCTGCTTGACAAGGAAATCGGCTATATGCAGGAGATGGGCTTCGGCGGCTTCCATATGCACGTGCGTGTCGGTATGTCCACAGAATACCTGTCCGATGCCTTTATGGATTTGATTAAGGGCAGCGTTGAAACCGCCAAGGATAAAAAGATGCTTGCCTGGCTTTATGACGAGGATAAGTGGCCCTCGGGCTTTGCAGGCGGACTTGTTACAAAGAAGAAGGAAAACAGGTCAAAGTACCTTTTGTTTACACGCAAGGGCTACGGCTCAGGCACGGGCAGCTCGAACGACAGCTCTGCCGCCGCAGTAAGAGAGGAAAACGGCTACCTGCTTGCAAGATACACCGTAACGCTTGACCAAAACGGCTGCCTTGAAAGCTACCGCCGCCTTGCGGATGACGAGGAGTGTGCGGATTGCTGGTATGCCTACTGCGAAACGCAGGGTGAAAGCGACTGGTTCAATCTGCAGGCCTATGTTGATGCTCTCTCGCCCGAGGCTATGAACGAGTTTATCAACATAACACACGAGCGCTATAAAGAGTGCATAGGTGAGGATTTCGGCGAAGCCGTTCCTGCAATTTTCACCGATGAGCCTCAGGTTGCACGCAAAAAGATGTTCGGCAAGGCGATAGGCGACAGAGATGCCTTCCTGCCCTACACGACGGATTTTGCGGATACATACAAAGAGATGTACGGCGAGGAGCTTTTTGAAAAATTGCCCGAGCTTTTCTGGGAGCTTCCCGACGGTAAGGTTTCCGTGACACGCTACCGCTATCACGACCACGTTGCCGAGCGTTTTGCTGTTGCCTTTGCAGACAATATCGGCGGCTGGTGTGAGAAAAACGGAATAATGCTCACGGGTCATATGATGGAGGAGCCCTCGCTCGAAAGCCAGAATGCGGCAGTCGGCGACTGTATGCGTTCTTACAGGGGCTTCGGCCTGCCCGGTATTGATATGCTTTGCGACAGCCGTGAACTTACAACGGCAAAGCAGTGCCAGTCTGCCGTTCACCAGTACGGCAGAGAGGGTATGCTCAGCGAGCTTTACGGCGTAACCGGCTGGGATTTCACCTTCAGAGGCCACAAGCTTCAGGGCGACTGGCAGGCGGCGCTCGGTGTAAGCGTGCGTGTGCCCCACCTTTATTGGGTATCAATGAAGGGCGAGGCAAAGCGTGACTACCCTGCCTGCATCGGCCACCAGTCCCCGTGGTACAAGGAATACACTTATATCGAAGACCACTTTGCAAGAGTAAACGCCGCTATCACGAGGGGCAGACCCATAGTGCGTGTGGGCGTAATTCATCCGATTGAAAGCTATTGGCTGCGCTACGGTCCCGAAGAACAGACCGCCGCAATCCGTGACGAGATGAACGAGCAGTTTATGCAGCTTGCAGACTGGCTTCTTTATAACCTCGTTGATTTTGACTATATCTGCGAAGCCAACCTTCCCCAACAGGCAGACGGCACGAGAGTTGGCCAGATGCAGTACGATACGATTATTGTTCCCAATCTTCTCACAATCCGTTCCTCAACGCTTAAATTCCTTGAGCGCTTCAGGGCAAACGGCGGCAAGGTCATTTTTGCAGGCAGTCAGCCTGATTACGTTGATGCTCTTGCAAGCGACGAAGCAAAGAAATTCGCCGCAGAGTCAACGGCTGTCGGCTGGTCGAAGGGTCAGCTTCTCAATGCGCTTGAGGCAAACCGTGAAATTGACCTGCGTGATGACAGGGGCGAGAGAACGAGAAACCATATGTATCAGCTTCGTGATGACGGCGACTGCCGCTGGCTGTTCGTTGCCCCCGTAAACCACACAGACGACCACTATATCTGCTACAGCGAGGATTACACGCTTCGCCTTAAGGGTGAGTATGCCCCCGAGCTCTGGAACACGATGGACGGCTCGGTAAAGCCGCTTGCCGCAGAATACAGATACGGCGACACGTATATTGATTTTGAGCTCTATCCGCAGGACAGCGTTCTGTTAAAGCTTGTTGAAGGTAAGAGCGGCGTTGCCCCCGAAAAGAAGAAGGAAAGAACTGTTGTCGGTCTGCTTCCCTACAAGGCTCAGGTTGAGCTGGCAGAGCCCAACGTTGTTCTGCTCGATATGCCCGAATACCGTCTTAACGGCGGAGAGTGGAGAGAAAACGAGGAAATTCTCCGCATCTGCGACGGCCTTAAGGCAGAGCTCAAAATGAAGAACGCCATTGCGGGCGGTGCTCAGCCGTGGCTGTTCGGCTTTGAAAAGGAAACCGAAACGGTTGACCTTAAATATATTGTTTGTTCCGACGTGGAGGTTGACTGCGTAAGCTTTGCACTTGAAGATATTGACAAGAGCACAATCACCTTCAACGGCAAGGCTGTCGATATGGTCAGCACGGGCAAGTACGTTGACGATTCAATTGATGTCGTTAAGCTCGGAAAGCTCGAAAAGGGCGAAAACGTTATTGTTCTCAGCCGTGCCTTCGGTAAGGTTTCAACGCTTGAGGCGTGCTACCTGCTCGGTGATTTTGGCGTAGAGCTCAAGGGCAGAAGCTTTAAGGTTACCGAGCCCGTGCGTGAGCTTGAATTCGGCGACTGGACACGTCAGGGTTTGCCCTTCTACGGCGGCAACGTTACGTATAAGCTGAAAATTCAGGGCAGTAACGAGGAGCTGAGCGTTATGATTCCGCACTTCACGCAGCCCGTGTGCACGGTATTTGTCGACGGTAAGAAGACGGGCACGGTTGCTCTTGCTCCCTACAGCGCACCGCTTGGTAAGCTTGATGAGGGCGAGCACACGCTTGAAATTACCGCCTTCGGTAACCGCTTCAACACCTTTGCCGCACTTCATATGTACGATGAAGCGGCACGCTGGCACGGCCCCGATAAGTGGAGGCTCAAGCACACACGCTGGTCCTATGAATACAACGTTCGCAAGAGCGGCATTACCGCAACGCCTATGCTTGTCAAATATGAATAACGGATAATGTTTTTCGCCCGCATCCTTAGCTGGATACGGGCGAAATTTTTTTACTCTAACATATTTACCCTGTCAAGGTGTCTGCCGCCTTCAAACTCTGCGCCGAGCCACGCATCGGCAATCATTTTTGCAAGCTCAATTCCGATTACCCTTGCACCTATTGCAAGCACGTTGGTGTTGTTGTGCTGCTTTGAAAGCATAGCCGAATACGGCTCGCTGCACACTACGGCACGCACGCCCCAGGTTTTGTTTGCGGCAATCGAAATGCCGACACCCGTGCCGCACACAAGTATTCCGCAGTCGGCTTCTCCGCCTGTAACCGCCTTTGCAACCGCCTTGCCGTAAACGGGGTAATCCGTTCTTTCCTCGCTGTGTGCGCCCAGGTCGGTTACCTTGTGACCCTTGCCTTCAAGATACGTCTTGAGCTCGTTTTTCATTTCAAAACCGACGTGGTCGCTGCCCATTGCAATTATCATTTCACGTTTTCCTTCGTGACGATATAGGAGTCAACGGGAATAGTCTGCGGTGTCTTGTTCGGATCAATTTCGGGCTTGTCCTTAACAGCCTCAACCATTTCTCTGAGTGAGGTTGCGCCGATTTCGGCAGGGTCCTGGGCAACCGTTGCCGAAAGCTGACCTGCACGGATTGATTCAAGCGCTTCTGCCGAGCCGTCCGTGCCGACAACGATAATCTTGCCCAGCTTATCTGCGTTGATTACCGCCTGAAGTGCGCCGAGTGCCATAGTGTCGTTACAGCAGTAAATTGCCTCAAGGTCGGGGTACATCTGGATATAGCCTGTTGCAACGTCGAGAGCCTTCTGTCTGTCCCAGTCGGCAGGCTGTGAGGCAACGAGGTCGATATCTTCCGCCTTTTCAAAGGCCTGCGTTGCGCCCTGCTTTCTGCTTTCACCCGAGGCGTTGCCTGCCTTGCCCTCGATAATTGCAACGTCGCCGCCGTCTTCACCGAGCTGATTTATAATAAACTGTGCGCCCTTTTCACCGACTGCCACGTTATCCGTTGTAGCAAAGCCGATTACGCTGCCGCCTGCGTTTTTCAGCGAATCAATGTCAATCTTTTCGTCAATGTTCATCACGTAGATGCCCTTTTCGTTTGCCTGCACAATGCCGTTGATAAGGTTTGTGGGTGAAAGGGGAGCAACGCCGATTGACTTGTAGCCCTTGGTCAGGCAGTTTTCAAGAATGGTGAGCTGGCCTGCCGTGTCCTCCTCATTCTGTGCGGCAAAAATGTCAACGGTAACGCCGAGCTTTTTTGCCTCGTCCTCAATGCCTTTTTTCATCGTTGCCCAGAAATCGTTTGAAAGGGTTTTGAGTATTACTGCGTATTCGGCCTTGCCGGAGCCTACCTCCGATACGCCGTCGGCGTTGGGGTTGGTCTTGTCGGTGTCGTCGCTGCCGCCGCAGGCTGTAAGCACAACGGCAAGCAGGGCAATGCAAAGAGCGAGTGCCGTAAGTTTTTTGATTTTCATTCAGGTTTACCTCGTTTCATAATTTGTTTTTGTGCGAATATTCCGCTGCCGAAAACGCCGCTTTTCTGGTCGTGGCGTGTAAACAGCAGGCGAAGGCTTTTTTCGGGATACGGTTTTCGTGTGTAAAAATGCACCGCATCGGAAAGTATTTCCTTTGGGAAGCACTCCATATCAATAACACCGCCGCCGATAATGCATACGTCGGGGTCGAGTATATTGATTTCGGTTGCAATCGGTACGGCAAGGTTATACACGAATGCTTTGAGTATTGGCTCGTTGCCGTGTACTTTAAACACCTGCTTTATATTTGTGTGCGGAAAGTGCTCCTCGGCAAGCGCTTCAAGTGCCTTTCCCGAGCAAACGGTTTCAATACAGCCCGTGTTTCCGCAGGTGCATTTCATATTGCTTCCGAGTATGGGAATATGCCCCAATTCGCCTGCGGCACCGTTGCTTCCGGTGTAGAATTTTCCGCCCATAAAAATCGAATTTCCGAAGCCCGTGCCTACGTAAAAACCAAGCACGGTTTTTTCGCTTTTCAGGCCCAGCTTTTCCATATCGTTTTGCAGAAGAAAGTTTACGTCTCTTTCAATAAAAACCGGAATACCGAGAATTTTTTCAAGCTCGCTTTTTAACGGAAGCTTGTCAAAGCCTTTGAGGTTGGGGGTTGAAAGCACGGTGCTTCGGCTCTTGTCAATCAGTGACGGAAGGCCGACGGCAACAGCCGAAATCCGCTCTGTATAGCCGCTTTTGGCTATGTGGCCGTTGATTTCTTCTGCGAGGCCTTCTGCCGCATTTTCGTGAAGCACCGAGCTTGCTTTTCTCTCAAACGAAACTGTTTCGCCTTCGGACGACACGATTCCAAGCCGAAGGTTAGTGCCGCCTATGTCTGCACCGAGGGTGTAAACGCAAGCCAAATTTATCCCTCCGTTGCCGTGCTTTTTCTGAAAATTTCTTCCATCTTTTCCCACGCATTTTTAAGGCTGCTGTCAAGCGAAAACAGCCCCGACGTACCAACCACGAAGCACTCCGTTCCTGCCCTGTAAAGCTTGCCGAAGGTGCGCTCGTTGCACGAGCCGTCAACCTCAATAATATACCTGTAGCCGTTTTCTTCCTTCAGCCGTTTTGCCTGCTCGATTTTCTCAAGCATACCCGCAATAAACGGCTGACCTGCAAAGCCGGGGTCAACGGTCATAATAGTAATTTTGTCAAGCAGGTGCAGATAGTAGCGTGCACATTCAAGAGACGTTGCCGGGCTGAAAACCGCACCGACCTGACAGCCCGTGTCCTTAATTGCCTTTATAATTCTGAAAGCGTGGTTGCTGACTGCCTCGGCGTGAAAGCAGATTATATCTGCACCTGCATTTTTAAGCGGCTGAATATAATCCTGCGGATTCGTTACCATCAGGTGACAGTCAAGCGGCTTGTCCGCCACCCTTTTGAACGCTTCAACAAAGCAGGGCGAAAGCGTGATGTTCGGCACGAAGTGGCCGTCCATAATGTCAATGTGATAAAAGTCACAGCGGCTGTTGAGAATTTCCGCCTGATTTTTAATATCGAGAAAATCCATACACATAAGCGAAGGACTGAACATAGGTTTCATCTGTTTTCCCTCCTATTTTCTGCCCGCAACAAAGCGGTCAAGCGTTACCGAGCCGATAATCAGCGCACCCATTACGACCTGCTGCAGCGTGCTTGAAACGGAAAGCAGATTCATACCGAAGTTTATAACGCCGATTATAAGTCCGCCCATAACAACGCCGAAAATTTTACCCTTGCCGCCGAAAAAGCTTGTGCCGCCGATTATTGCCGCCGCAATCGCATAGGTTTCAAAGCCCGTTGCCGCCGCAGGTTCGGCAGAGCCTACACGGCCGAGAAGAACAACGCCGGCAATGCCTGCACAGATACCCGAAATTACGAACACAATCAGCGTGTGAAGCTTGATGTTTATGCCCGAATACCAGGCGCTTTCCCTGTTGCCGCCAAGTGCGTAGATGTTTCTGCCGAGCTTCGTCTGTCTGGTCAGAAACGCAAGTATCAGCGCTGCGGCAATTGCTATGATTGCCGCCACGGGCACGTAAAGAATACGCTGTGCCATAAACCGTGAAAAGCTCGCAGGGAAGCCGAAAACGGCGCTAGAATCCGAAATGATGAGCGTCACTCCGCGGAAGATTGCCTGCGTGCCGAGCGTTATTATGAACGGGTGCAGACCTGTTGAGTTTACGAGTATTCCGTTAATAAATCCGAGCAGCGCACCCATAAAAATGCCGAGCAAAACGGCAACAATCGGCGCCGTGCCGGATACCATCAGCTTTGCCATAAACATACCCGAAAGCGCCACGACGCTGCCTACCGACAGGTCAATGCCGGCTATTAGAATTGCAAAAAATTCGCCGAGGGCTATCAGAATGTTTACGGAGCTTTGCGAAAGAATTTGTGTTATTGTACTTGTTTTAAAGAAAAAAGACGGTCTTAGTACTGCCAAAATAACCAGCAGTAAAACCAGTATTCCGAGTGTTCCGTAGCGTTGCCACGCCTGTGAAAAGGACAGCTCCTTTTCCTTGAGTTTTGTCGGCATATCGGTTAAGCTTCCTCACTTTCCTGCGCTGTTGATGCGTGAATTATATTTTCCTCCGTTGCTTCACGGTGGCTGAATGTTTTTACGATTTTTCCCTCACGGAACACGGCTATCGTGTCGCAGACGCTGAGCAGCTCGGGCAGCTCCGACGACACGACGAGTACGCCCTTGCCCTCATCCGCAAGCCTTCTCATAAGGGAGTAGATTTCGCTTTTCGAGCCCACGTCAATTCCCTTTGTCGGCTCGTCAAAAATAATTATTTTCGAGTCGGCGGCAAGCCACTTGCCGAGAATAACCTTCTGCTGGTTTCCGCCCGAAAGCTCGGACACGAGCTGCTTTGGAGAATAGCATTTTATATTCAGCCGCTCTCTTTGCTCGTCAGCCCACCGTGCCTCGTCTTTTCTGTTTACAAGGCCCGAAATTCCGCCTGCGCCGGAATTCTTTACAAACGGCAGCACGGAAATGTTTTCCGCAATATCAAAGTTGTGGAAAAAGCCGGTTTCCCTGCGGTTTTCGGTTACCATTGCAAGGCCGTTTTTGATTGCCGAATAGGGGGAAGAGGTTTTTATTTCCTCGCCGTCAATAAAAATCCGCCCCGACGATTTCGGCTGTGCGCCGAAAATTGCGTTCATCATTTCGCTTCTGCCCGACCCGACAAGTCCCGAAAAGCCGAGTATTTCACCCTTGTGAAGCTTAAAGGAAACGTCCCTTACCTTGTTGTCCTTTCTGGACAGGTTCATAACCTCAAATATTACGGGCTCGTTTTCAAAGCTAAGGGTATCGTGCTGATAGTTTTTGCTTATCTGCCGTCCTACCATCATCGTTACAAGGTCGTCCTGCGTTATGTCGGAAATGTTTTTTGTGCCGACGTAGCCGCCGTCCTTGAGCACGGTAACTCTGTCGCCGATTTCCATAATTTCACCGAGCTTATGCGAAATAAAAACGATTCCCTTGCCGTCCTTTTTGAGCCTTCGTATGATTTTGAAAAGGCTGTCCACCTCGCTGTTCGTAAGTGAAGCTGTCGGCTCGTCCATAATGATTACCTTGCTGTCGGCGGCAAGAGCCTTTGCAATTTCCACCTGCTGCTTTTCCGAAATGCTCAGTTCCTCAACCGCAGTTTTCGGGTCACGGTTAAGACCGACGGTTTTCAGAATTTCCTTTGCCCTCCTGTTTATTTCGGAGTGGTCAACCGTTTCAAAAGGGCCGAGCTTTTTCGTGGGCAGGCGGCCTATGAACAGGTTTTCGCCGATGGAAAGCTCGTTGATGACACTCAGCTCCTGATAAATTACGCTGATTCCGTTTTTATAGGAATCGTGGGGAGTCAGGTGCGAAAAGGCTTTGCCGTCAATAATAATCTCACCCGAGGTGGGCTTGTGCACGCCGCTTAATATCTTCATCAGTGTGGATTTTCCTGCTCCGTTTTCGCCCAGCAGCACGTGCACCTCGCCGGGGCGTATATCAAACGAAATTCCGTTAAGCGCTGTTACACCGGGGAATTTCTTGACAACGTTTTTCATTTCAACCTTTGCCTGCAAAAAATCACCCTAACCTTTCGACAGTATTATGTGCGGAGAAATTTGTTTTTATCACAAAAAATATTGCAAATTTTTCTTGACAATACGCCCATACTTAAATATATAATGAAAATATAAAGTATCCTGAAGGAGGCTTCGATATGAAAAGGGTTATAACGATAAGCCGTGAATTCGGCAGCGGCGGCAGAGAGTTTGCGCGTCGGCTTGCAGACAGGCTTGAAATTGCCTATTACGACAGAGAAATAATTACCGAGCTTGCAAAGCGAACCAACCTTGCCGAAGGGTATATCAACTCCCTCAACGAGCAGCGACCCGCACCTCTTTTCCCGATTACCGTCGGCCACACGTTTTCGCCCGTGACGGACGTTATGTGGACACAGCAGAATAACGTTTTTATTGAGCAGACGAACCTGCTCAAGGAGCTTGCCGAAAAGTCGGACTGTGTTATTGTAGGCCGTTGTGCCGACCATATACTCAGGGATTTCAGTCCTCTGAGAATCCGTCTTTATGCCGATATGGGTTCACGCATTGAGCGCTGTAAGGCCAGAGAAGAGCAGAACGTAAAATTAAGCGACAGAGAGTACAGGCAGAAAATAAACGAAATCGATAAGGGCAGGGCGAAGTATTATCAGTTTTACACCGGCAAGCGCTGGGATGACGGGCTGAATTACGACCTGCTTATAAACACTACGGGCAAGGATATAAAGCAGCTTGCCGAATACTTTGCGCAGATTATGAAGGATTAACGCCGGAATATTTTAGAGAAAGTTTATATTTACAAGCCCTCTGATTGATTGACGGTTTTGCCGTATTGTGGTATAGTGTTTTGGGATAAGCCGACGGAGGGATGAAAATGAAATCGACTGGAATAACAAGGCAGATTGACTCTGCAGGCAGAATCGTTCTGCCCAAGGAATTGCGCACCGTGCTCGACCTGAAGGAAAACAGGGATTATCTGGAAATATTCACACAGAACGACTGTATTATCCTTCGTAAATATTCGCCTGCCTGCATTTTTTGCGACAGCGTGGAGGACGTTATTGATTTCGGCGGCAAAAAGGTCTGCCGTGCCTGCGCAAGCGAGCTGTTTGACAAATCCAGACAAGCCTAAAAAACAAAGGTCGGTTACTGTAACCGGCCTTTTGTATGTTTTACGGAGCAATTATGATTGATGATGAACTGCTTTTAAAGAAACGTTTCGAGGAGCTTGCCTCAAGAAGCCGCAACAAGGGAATCTGGGTGTTTTCGGATTTCCTCAGCACGGCTCAGCAGGGTGTGCTTGTGTCAATGCGCCTGCCGTACCGCTTTGAGCTTCACGGCGGCTACGAGGGTGCGGAGCGCAGAGTTGCCTGCTTCGGCAGTGTTGATGACTGCGGTTACGAATGTACGCCCGACTTCGTGTGCATAAAAATTGAGCCTGTGGCGCAGAAATTTGCGGACGAGCTTACCCATCGGGATTTCTTCGGCTCGGTTATGGCACTCGGGCTTAAAAGAGAGGTGCTCGGCGATATAATCGTCTGCGGTAACTGCGGTTATCTTTTCTGCAAGGAAGAGATAAGCGGCTATATCTGCGAAAATCTCGTGTCGGTAAAAAGAACTACCGTAAGCTGTACCGAGGTTGCTTCACTACCCGAAATAAGCACAGCCCTGCCGGAAATAAGCGAAACCGTAGTGGCTTCACAAAGGCTGGATGCTCTTGTCTGTGCCGTTTACGGCTTTTCACGCAGTACAGCCAAGGAGCTGATTGAGCAGGGCAGGGTGAGCGTAAACAGCGTTGCGGCCCTGCGTGCGGATTTGATTGTCGAGGAGCACGATACGGTTTCCGTCAGAGGAAGCGGAAGGTTTATTTTTGAAGGTGTCCTTCGTAAAACAAAAAAAGACCGCCTTCGTGCGGCGGTCAGGATATATAAATAAGTTTTATTCGCCTTGCGGCGAGTTATATTACTGCGTAGTTTTATTATGCTTCGCATAGTTGTATTTGGCTTATGCCAAGTTGAAAGAAAATCGGCGTTGTGTTCAATTAAGAGCACAACGCCGATAATAATTATTCTTCAGTTTCTGTTACAACAGGCTTCTTGGGCTCGATTTTGCCGTAGCGTGATGCATTGGAAAGGTCGGAGCGGGGCTGACGTGCAGGTGCTGCGGGAGCAGACTGTGCAGGCTTTGCCTGACGGCTGCCGCCTCTGCCTCTGTTGTAGCCGCCGCGGTTGCCGCCCTTGTTGTAACGGCCCTTAGCGTCGGGGTTGGTGGGCTTGAAGCCTTCTGCAAGGGTGATAACAACCTTACGGTCGGCATCGGAGCCTACGGAGTGGGAGTCAACGCCTTCAATCTCCTGGATTGCGGTGTGAATAATTCTGCGCTCGTAGGGGTTCATCGGGTCAAGAACAACGTTTCTGCCGTTCTTGAGAACCTTTGCGGCGTTTCTCTTTGCAAGCTCACGGAGCGTTTCGGCTCTCTTTTCACGGTAGTTGCCGATGTTGATTGAAACACGCTTGTAGCTTTCCTTGCCCTTGTTCATATAAAGGCGGACAAGGTACTGAATGGAGTCGAGAGTTTCGCCTCTTCTGCCGATTACTACGCCGTAGTTTTCGCCGCAGTCAAGGTCAATTGCAACGCCGTCCTCTTCTTCTGAAAAAGCAACGGTGCACTCGTCAATGCCCAGACCCTTGAGGATTGAGCGGATATACTTTTCCGTGCCTGCAAAGGCTTCGGGGTTGGCAACGGGCTTTCTTACGGGTGCGGCAGTGGGTGTCGGAGCAGGAGCGGCCTTGGGAGCCTTTGCCTGCTTGACAGGCTTGGGTGCTTCAACGGGGTCGGGAGCTTCGTAGTAAGCTCTTACCTTTGCGGGGGTTTCCTTGCCGAAAATGCCGAGAGTCTTTTTCTTGGGCATTTCGAGAATTTCAAACTTAACGTCAGCTTCAAAAGGAGCATCGAGAACAACCTTTGCGTTTTCGAGAGCTTCTTCGGGAGTTTTGCCGACGCCGATTGCTTCCTTAATCAAATTGTTTTACCACCTTAATTTTATTCTTCGTTTTTCTTTGCCGCTATGAGCTTGGTGTTGGCCTCTTTTGAGCGGCGTGCAATGGTTTCTTCAACCATTTGTCTTGCAATAACTTTTTCGGGGCTGTAGAAGTGACCGACAATAAGGGTCTGAAGGAAAGAGTATACGTTGTTGATAATCCAGTAAATACCGATGGCTGCCGGGAACATTGTAACGAAGTAAAGGGAAATGAGGGGCATACCAAAGGTCATACAGCCCATAGTGGGGTTGTTTGCCATAGCCGGGTTGTTGCGCTTTGAGCGAATATGGCCGATAAATGATGTTGCAAGTGATGTAAGACAAGAAAGTACGGGGATGATTGTGAGCAGGGTAAGCGGGCTGAAGGAAGGATTCTGAGCAAGCGAGTAGCCGAAGAAGTTGAATTCGCCCGAAAACTCTTTGATTTGCTCGAGTATGCTCACGTCAATGCCTGCTTCAAGTGCGCTGTCCCAGATTTTTTCGATGTTATCGATAATAACGATTTCAATGGCCCTGCTGTTGTTTGTGGCTGTGCCGCCGTCTGCGGAAACAACCTTGCTTACAAGCTCGGTAAGCGTTGTGATAGCGGTTGAAGAAATGCGCACAGCGTAGGTGAGGGGCTTATAAACTGCGCCGTAAAGACCTAAAATAATGGGCATCTGTATAAGAAGGGGAAGACAGCCCTGATTCATCGGGTTGAAGCCTTCACGCTGGTAAAGAGCCTGCTGCTCTTCCTGAATTTTCTGCTGTGCGTTTTTGTCGCCCTTGTAGCGCTCCTGAATTCTACGGAGCTTGGGCTGAAGTCTGGCCTGCTTGGCTGTACTCTTCTGCTGCTTGATTGCGCTGGGAAGAAGGATGATTTTGAAGAAAAGCGCAAAAAGAACAAGGGCAACGAAATAGTTGCCTACGAAATTATAGAACTGTCCGAGTAGCCAGCCGAAAGGCACGGCGATTGCATCATAAAGTGCGGTCATTAATCGTCCTCCGATTGGTGTTTCTTTGGCGGAACGGGGTCGTATCCGCCCGGGAACAAAACATTGCACCTCAAAAGCCGGCGTAACGCCAGCAGACCGCCTTTAAGCAAGCCGTGAACCTCTATTGCTTCGGTTGCGTACTGAGAGCACGTCGGATAATAGCGGCACATTGGCGGCTTGTGCGGCGAAATTTTCTCACGGTAGAAGCGGATAATCCGCAAAACTGCCTTTTTCATCGGTTTATAACACCCGCCTGCTCAAGATGCTTGAGAATTATAGGTTCAAGCTGAGTGCTTTTGAGGTATTTTGTTTTGCTTCTTGCGACAAAAACGATGTCCCAACCGCCGCCCGTATAGGGGGCAACGGCACGGTACGCCGCTCTTATCACTCGTCTTGAACGGTTGCGTTCGACAGCGTTGCCGATTTTCTTGCTCGTAGTTATTCCGATACGACAAATACCTGCACGGTTTTTTGTTACATAAGAAACCAGTGCAGGGCTTGTGTACACCTTACCGCGCTTGTACGCACGGCGAAAATCGGTATTCAGATTGAGTGTTTTGATAGTCGAAGCCATAACCGTTCCCTTGTGTCAGCTCAACTTACTGATTAGTAGGAGAGCTGCTTTCTGCCCTTTGCTCTGCGGCGGGCGAGAACCTTGCGGCCGTTTCTGTCTGCCATTCTCTTGCGGAAGCCGTGTTCCATCTTGCGATGACGCTTCTTGGGCTGATACGTTCTCTTCATTGGTGCATAACCTCCATTCAAGGGTATAGTTTGACGACTAAAGGGAGAAAAAGCATATCGGGCTTATACCCCACTTTAGACCTTACATCGGGATATTATATAACAAAAATGCCCTCAATGTCAACCTTTTTTTATATTTAAATAAAAGTCGGGCAGAAGTTCAATATATAGTCCCGGTGTGGCGGAAACCGCCTATAAGTAGTGTAGGTAATTAGCTATTGTTTTTTGAAAACAAATATGTTATTATTTACAGTAATCAGAAATAATAAAAACTATCGGAGGGCAAAATGTCAAAACCGGTTAACAATAAGCTTGTAGCGGCTGCGGCAATCGTTCTGCTTGCGCTTGCCGTTATACTGACCGTGCTGCTGCTGACGGAGGATAATTCACACTCCGAAATTCAGCACACACAGCCGCAGGAAACCGTTTCGCAAAGCATCGCCGCTGAAACGACAACGCAGTTTCAGGGGATTATTCTCGATGTGCCGACGAAATTCCTCTGGCAATACGGCTCACAGCAGATAGCCATTGATAAGCCTGTGGAAAACCCCACCGAGGAAGAGGAAACCTCACACGTGTCGCCACTTTATACGCAGCGTGTGCCCGAAACCTATTACGAGGTAGTCACCAACTGGAAGGGCGAAGCGGTAACGGGTGAAGACGGCAGCGAGGTAACCGAAATCCGCACGAAGCCGCAGACCACGGTTTACACGCAGTACGTTACCGATGCAAACGGTGAAAACGTAACGGATGAAAACGGCGAGCCCGTAACAGAATTATATTCCGAGGTTGTCACAACTGCACCGCCACCAGTATACGTAACGGATGAAAACGGCGAACAGCTTATGGATGAAAACGGCAACCCCGTAACGGAGCTTGGCACAATCGCTCCCGAAAGCACAACGGCGGCAGTCGGCGGCAGCTCGGGCGAGTCCAGATGGGCACAGGGCTTCAGCGACGGCGAAAAATACGTCCGTATGAAGATTTATCTTGACGGCGAGTACGATATTACGAGAAGCAGCGTTATGACGCTTACCCTGCGTGAAAAGAGCGGTATGGTTTCAATACCCGATACGCTTACCTACAACCTCTACAAAGGCACCTGCAGCCTTTCACCCACGAAGAAGTACAACGAAATGGCCTATGTCACCAAGACGGGCGGTCAGACGGTTGTTACGCTTATAATCCCCGAGGAGGCACAGCCCCTTGTTTCGCAAACCACTTCGTTCAAGGCAAGCTCAACCATCAGTACCTTCAGGGACGGCAACGGCGACACGATTGACGAATTTACCGTTTCCGTTGAGCTGTAATAAGAGGTGAGTTAAGCTCTATGCACGAGGGACACAGAAAAAGAATAAGAGAGAAATACCGCCGTAACGGGCTGGATGGCTTTGCCGACCACGAGGTGCTGGAGCTGTTGCTCTTTTATGCCAACAAGCGCAGTGACACCAACGAAACGGCACACAGGCTGCTTGAGCGCTTCGGCTCACTTTCCGCCGTGCTTGAAGCTCCGTATGATGAGCTTGTGCAGGTTGAGGATATAGGCGACGTTGCCGCAACGCTGATTACAATGGTGCCCGCTCTTTTCCGCCGGTATTCGGCAGATAAGGTCAGCAGTATTACGGAAATCGGCTCGGCTCAGCAGGCAATTGACTATTCAAAGCCGAAGTTCTTCGGGCTGAGCACCGAGCGAGGAGCATTGATTTTCCTCGATTCGCAGAACAGGGTGAAAAACTTCCTTTTCGTGTGCGAGGGCTCGCTCAACACAACCTCGCTGGACATACGCAAGTGCGTTCAGCTTGCGCTGAATAACAACGCTTCTTCGGTTATACTCGTTCACAACCACCCCGCGGGCGTTGCTTCACCCTCAAGGAAGGACATTGAAACAACGCAGGCTTTGGTTGCCGCAATGGCACCGATAGGAATAGTTGTTTCCGACCACATTATTTTAACCGATTCGGATGCGTTTTCAATGGCAAGCCACGAAAGGCTGGCAACCGTATTTCAGAAATAGCAAGTAAAAAGGCTTATGAGTTTTTGCTCATAAGCCTTGGTTTTTTATTAAAGCAAATCGTCAAACAGTCTGATGTTTGATGCGTCGAGCTTAAGCTCGCCTGCCTGCTCTTTTTTGATGATTTCAACAATTCTGTCGTTGATGGGTGTGGGCACGCCGCACTTTCTGCCCCATTCGCAGACAACGCCGTTGATAGCGTCGACCTCGCAGGGCTTGCCGTTCTTGATATCCTGAAGCATTGAGGGCTCAATATCTCTGTGCTTCTTCATAGCAATCGGAACGAGAAGCTGTGCAATTGCACGCTTTACGGGGTTGGTGTAGTAGAAGAGCTTTGTGATGTCCTTGCCCTGAACGGGTGCAAAAGTTGCGCCTGCTGCGTGGCCGACGTCAATGCACTCCTTCATACAGCGTACGGCAACCTTCTGACCGTCCTTGTTTTCGGAAACGTCGCCGAAGCGGCCGCCGACAACGGTGCCAAGACCCGAGAAGGTTGCATTGATAAGAAGCTTTGACCAGCGTGCACCCAGAAGGTTTTCCTCAAAGTGAACGGGGCACATTTTTTCAAGCAGTTCCTTTACGAGTGTAAGCTGCCTGTCGGTGATGCCGGGCATCTTGCCCATATGGAAGGAAAGGCTGTCGGGCTCGGAGGTGAGAGTTGCTTCGCCGGGAGCGGTGAGTGCGGCACCCCATTCAACGGGACAGCCGACCGTGTGCTCATTGCCGACGATTTCTGCAATGCCGGGCTCGGGAATACCGTTCTGAAGCGTTGCAATAACGCCGTCTTCCGTAAGGAAGGGCTTTAAGAACGTTACAACCTCTTTGTTGTGGAGCTGCTTGGTCATAAGGAAAATCACGTCGTACTTGCCCGACATTTCATCGGGTGTAATTGCCTTTACGGGTGTTGTGAAATCAACAGTACCCGTGATGTGAGCACCCTTTTCGTTGAGGGTTGCAACGTGAGCCTTGTTTCTGTTTACAAGCTCAACCTCTACACCGTTTTTGGTCATATAAGCGCCGAGAACGGTGCCGAGTGAGCCTGCGCCGTAAATTGCACACTTCATTTTCTTCACTCTCCGTAATTAATTTGTTGTATCTTTATACATTAAATAAAAGCTCGCTGTAGTTGGGATAGGGCCAGTATTTTTCCGCAACGATTGTTTCAAGCTCGTCCGCAACGCTTCTGAGCTTGTTCATTGCAGGCACAAGCATATCCCTGCAATAAGAGGAGGCTTCAAGGCTGTCGCCCGTGCGGTCAAGACCTGCCACGGCGGATTCAAGTGCATCCGTCCTGCGGTAGAGCTTGTTGTAAAGGTCGTTGAGCTTTGTGCACAGTCTGAGCGTAGCGTCGTCCTCGGCGATAATGCCGATATCCTTTTTGAGCTTTACGCTCTTTGCAACCTCGTTTGTGTAGCTGAGGACTGCCGGCATAATTTCCTTCTTTGCCATTTCGAGCATTGTCAGCGCCTCTATGTGGAGCACCTTGCAATAGCTGTCAAGCATAATTTCACAGCGTGATGCGATTTCGCTCTTGGTGAAAATTTTGTGCTTTGTGAAAAGCTCAACGTTCTTTTCGCTGACGAAATGCGGTACGGCGTCTGCCGTCGTCTTAAGCTCAAACAGACCTCTGCGGTGAGCCTCGTTAATCCAATCCGGGGTATAGTTGTTGCCGTTGAAGATTATACGCTTGTGGGCGGTAACTGTTTCGCTCATCCACGCATCAAGCTCTTTTTCGATGTCTTTAGCGGCTTCCAGTCTGTTTGCAAGGCGGTCAAATACGTCGGCAACGGCTGTGTTGATAACAGTATTTACGTCGGCAATCGAGAAGCTGGAGCCGAGCATACGGAATTCAAACTTGTTGCCCGTGAAGGCAAGGGGAGAGGTACGGTTGCGGTCCGTGGTGTCCTTTTTGAAATCGGGAAGCACGTCAACGCCCGTTACAACCGTTTCAGCCTTTTTGTTTTCGCCGTGCTCGCCCTTTTCGACAGCCTCCAGAATTTCCGTCAGCTCGTCGCCGAGGAAAATCGAGATGATTGCGGGCGGTGCTTCTGCCGCACCGAGTCTGTGGTCGTTGCCTGCGGAGGCAGAGGCGATACGCAGCAAATCCTGGCTCATATCAACAGCCTCAAGCACAGCGCAAAGGCAGACGAGGAAGGTTTTGTTATCCTGCGGCTTCTTGCCGGGCTTGAAGAGGTTTTTGCCGTAGTTGGTGGAAAGCGACCAGTTGTTGTGCTTGCCGCTGCCGTTAACGCCTG
>JAFXCT010000085.1 GCA_017521365.1 Clostridia bacterium | reverse complement strand
GCACCGCCGAGGTTTATGGAGCTTTACCGTGAGGAGATAGCAGCCCGTCCCGACGATTTTTACGATGCGGTTATCCTCGCCGAAAGAAGCGGAGCTGTTTTCGGCGGCGATTATTACAAAAAAGCAAAACCTGGTTGCCCGATGGCAGTGCTTGAGCCTTACTATAATGTAAAAAGTATATTCTTTTCATATTACTTCCCGAATCTGAATGAACTTGGCGACAGCGCCTTTATTGAAAAGATACGCCCGATTTACGCTTCTTTCAAGCCGCTGTATTCGTTTTTGCTTGACGTTGCAATGAAATATTCGGCAGAGCAGGCGAAATGAGGAGAAATAAAATATGAAGATTTGTATGGCTGCGCCTTATGATATAACAAACAGCAAAGCATGGTCCGGTACTCCGCTTAGTTTATATTCAGCCATGAAAGACGTTGATGGTAATGATATAACGCCTTTTGATATTTCAAAGCACCATAACTATTTCAACATCAGAGCGACAACATTGAAATATCTGGATTTAAAGAGTTCAATAAAAGAAAAAACGTTTATTTCCGGATTAGGTCCGTCTGCAATGAATCCGTTGAACTCAAAAATACTAGACAAGCATTGCGCTTCAAATCATTATGATGCAGTTTTAGAGTTTGGTGGTTTTTTACCCAAGAAAAATGTGAATCCATATTATATTTATACTGATTCATCAAATGATGTAAAGCTTGATTATTTTATACGTTACGGAAAAATGCCTTTTGGAAACGAAAAAATCACGGTTGATACATTGAAATATGCAGCGGATTTTGTTAGAGAAATATATACAAATGCATCCGGTGTGTTCTGTATGAGTGATTGGCTGGCTGAATCTATGGTTAAAACCACTGGTGTTTCACCTGAAAAAGTGCATACTGTTTACGCTGGAGCCAACTGGCACGGTCAAAAATTTCCGGGACACATAGCTGCTAGGAATATTTGTGAGAAAAAAGAAATTAATCTATTGATAACCGGAGTGAATTATAAGGGGAAAGGCGTAGATATTGCTGTTGATGCAGTAAATATACTCAACCGGGAATCCGATGTTAAATACTATTTGCATGTGTGCGGAATAAGAGAACCTTATCCCCGAAATGAGTTTGTGATTGATTATGGTTTTATAAACAAATCAAAATTAATTGAACTGTTGCAACTTTGCGACGTTTTTGTTTTACCCTCTCGTTTCGATTGCTTTGGTATTGCTTTTGTTGAGGCAATGACATTCGGACTTCCGTGTGTTGGACGTAATATCTGTGCTATGCCTGAAATAATCGATAGAGGAATTAACGGTGAGTTAGTTGAAAGTGATGATCCGTTGGAGTTAGCTGAATTGATTTTGAAAATATGTAATCCGCAGACATACTCTGAATACTCTGAAGCCGCTTTGAAAAAATCTAAGAAATTTACTTGGAAAAATGTTGCAGAGAATATAACAAATGTAATCCGAAAATAATGAGGTTCATTGACTTGTTAAGAATAATGTGATAAAGTTAAATTATGAGATGAATAGGAGGAAAACATATGAAAATTAAAAACTTCGGCAAAAAAGTTCTCTGTGCGGGCATAACTGCAGCAATGCTTGTCGCTATGGCTCCGCTGTCATTTGCTTCGGGCGATGTTGACTACACGATAACCAACCCCTATGCAGGTGTCGATTTTTCAACCTACAACACCTATAAGGCAGACCTTCACAGCCACACCGTTTTCAGCGACGGCGGTAACACTCTGCCCGAAATGGTTGAAAGGCACTACGAGCTTGGCTTTGACATTCTTGCAATCACCGACCACGGTACGGACTTTTACGGCTACACGGTGCAGAATCAGCATCACGTTCCCGCAATGAAAATCCTCGGCCTTATCGATAACGGCGCTGTTATTGATGACGTTCTTTCCGAAAGCGGTACAGCCGCCAACGGTAATTCCTATCTCGTTTTCAAGGGCGAGTCGGGCGATGAGTATTATGTACAGACTCTTGCAGACGGCGCAAAGGGTCAGGATATGATGAGCGTACCCTACGGTATTGAAAACAACCCCACTTCCTTCAATAATGCCCACGTCAACTCCTGGTTTGTCGAGTACGGCCACGGCAGGGTAGGCGGCACGAGCGATTACGCAACGCCCATCAGGGCCGTTCAGGAGCTCGGCGGTCTTTCCGTTATCAACCACCCCGGCGAGTACACCAACGCACGTGACGAAATCTACACCGCAGATGCCTATAATAAGGAAAATTCAAGCTACCGCTACAAGATAAACAAGTACGAAAAGCTTCTCCTTGAAAACGATACCTGTATCGGTATCGACATCAACAGCAAGGGTGACGGCAGAACACGCTTTGACAGAAAGCTGTGGGATATTATGCTCGGCGACCTTATTCCCCAGGGCAGAAGCGTTTTCGCAATTGCCACAACGGATGCACACAACCTCGGTATTGTCGATTCGGGCTATACTATTCACTATATGCCCTCTCTCACATCCGCAAACCTTCAGAATAATATGGCAGCAGGCGAGTTCTTTGCCGCAAGCAAATACGTCGGTAACTACGACGAACAGGTAACTCTCCGTGATGAGCTTAAGGATATCAATGCACCTGAGGCACAGGATATGATTGCCCAGCTTGATCAGATTATCGCACAGAGCGATATCGACCACGCAAACGGCGATGACGGCCAGAAGTACGAGGCTCCCGCAGATGCTGCTTCTCCGCTGTTCACAAACGTTGTTGTTGATGAAAACGAGGATACAATTTCTCTTACTGCTGAAAACGCACTTGTAGTTCATTGGATTGCTGACGGCAAGGTTATCCACGTCGGCAGCACAATTGACCTCGACGATTATTCGGACGAAATCGGCAGCTACGTCAGAGCAGAAGCCTACGGCTACGGCGGCGTTATGTATACCCAGGCTTTCGTTCTCGATTATGACGGCGCACCCGAGGCAGACCCCATCGGCGCATTCTTTGATTGGGGCTCAATCGCAACGATTATCTGCGACGTTCCCGTCCGCTTCCTCCTCGGCATCCTCCCCCTCAACCTTATCGCCACAATCTTCGGCTAATTAAACAAGCTATAATAAATGAGGCTTATGAGAAACATCTCATAAGCCTCATACTTTTTATTCTTCTGTCGGATTTTCTGTTGCTTCGTCTGCTGTTTCTGTGTTTGTTTCTTCTGGTTCTGCTTCAACCGATTCCGCAGGTGATTCTTTCTCTATATCTTCGGGCTTCTTTTCGCTGATATTTCCCTCAAAATCAACTGTGTATTCGAGAAGCTCACCGTTTTCGGAATAACCGCCGAGGAGTGCCGCAACGGGCTTTTTCTTACGCAAAACAACGAATATAACGAGCAACGCAAGAATTGTTACAGCGGACACACAAATGCCCAATTTAAGGCCTCGTGCCTCGTATTTAAACTCAACGTCGTGCTCACCCTCGCTTATATAAAAGCCGATGAAGCCCTCGCCGATTTTGCATTCCTGCATTTCTTCCGTGCTTACTCTTTCGCCGTCAACGTAAATCTGCCAGCTCTCATCGTAAGGTATCGAGGTGTAGAAAACGCCGTCGCTGTTTGCCGTTACAGTGCCCTTGATAAAGGTTTCTTCAAAGGTTTCAACCTCAAGCTGCTCAGTTTTGAGCGTTTCGTAGCCCTTTGTAAATTTGTCTTCATCAAGCCTGCAAAGGTAAATGTCGATATAACCGGAGTTGCCGTTATCAATCGGAACGTTTACGCTCAGCTCCGAGCCTGCTTCAATTTTACCGAGGCTTACTATGTGCTCCGAGCCGAAGTTGTGCTCGTACTCGGTGTCGCCGTAGTACATCGTAACGCTTTCAACGTTGGAAGAATTGATATAGATATAATATTCTGCCGTTTCGGTCAGGTTGTAGTTGGCTGTGAAGCTCGCATCAACGTCGTACGTGTCACGGAAGAAGGTGAGCTCACCGTCGTCATAGCCCGAAGTGAAATCGGAAATGTTGTTGTAATCAAAATAGTCTATGGGAAGCTGTGTGAACACCTCGGGAATACCCGTGGCACGCTCAAAATAATCGTTCTGTACGGTGAACGGATTGGAGTTGGAGTAGTCCCAGCCGAGAATTTCGCTGCCGACACGGTAGCCTATGGGCAGGTAGTAAAGGTTTTCGTATGCCGTGAATTTGCCGTAGCTTGCCGCCTCGGAATAAAATTCCTCACTTTGCTTTGGTGTAGTTGTCGTGTTGTCAACAACGTATTTGAGCGAGGTCATCATATTGAAAACGGGTGTCTGGAAGCCGTTGTAGGTGTAGCTGTTGATAAAGTTGCCGTCCATACCGAGGTAGTGAACAAGGTTTGAAGTTTTCTCATAAGCCATCGACGAGAAGATGGAAATGCCGTTGTAGCCGTACCAGCTCGGGTCCATCCTTGTGCGAAGGTCAGTCAGCTCCATTCTGTAGAAGCCGTTTTCCTCTCGCTCGTCAAGCTTGTCCTGAAGCTTCTGGAAATCGTTGTAGTCTATTGTGTAATACTGCTTTTGCTGCTGCATTACGTAGTGCGAGGTGTTGCCTATAGCCGCCTCCGAAACGACACAGCAGAATACGAGCAGGGCAATTGCGCTCGACTGGTATTTGCCGCTTTGCATCATCAGCATTACGAGCGTGTAGAACGCAACGAAGATAAGCGAAATAATAACCGTGTCTTCCGTAACGTTCTTTGAGCCGAGCTTTTCTGTGATTACGATAAACGCCATTGCCGAAATACCGACCGTGAGCAGCATTTTCGGCGGGAATTCCTTAATCTTGATAAGTGCCTTGTACGCCATTGTAAGCAGTACGAAGGAGTAAACGTATGAAAGTCTGTACGGCAGGTCGTTGGGGAAATGGAAGCCGTGCCAGATGTAGTTGAGCATATTGAGGTTGAAGCTGACAAACAGCAGCGCAAGAAGCGCTACGTATGAAATCTTCTCTCTCATCGTGTAGGACTTTGAGTAGAGGAAGAGGGGAGCCAGCATTGCCGCAAGCACACCGCAGTAAACGTTGGGCAGTACGTCCTCACCGCTGCTGCGTATTGTGGGATTGACGGAGCTCAGGTGGTTTGCAATAAAATCGAATATTTTGAAATACGTTTTGGTTTCTTCGGGGAAGGTGCCCGAGGTTGCCGAAGAGCTCTGCAGAATAAACACGAGCGGAAGAAGCATAAACGCCGCTATACCTGCCGCCGCAACCGATGCACCTGCAAAGCGTATTCCTGCGCTGAAAAAGCGTGAATTATTTAGGTTATAAAGCGCCGTGTTCTTTTTCGGGGCTTTAATTTTTTTGCCCTCTTCGCTGTAATACTTCTTAACGGTGAACTTTTCCGTAAAGGAATAATGTCCGAGGTAGTAGGCGAGGAAATAGATTACCGAGAAAATGCAGACGATATATGCCATATAGTAGTTGCTTATCATAACGAAAGCAAGCGAGAACATATACGTTCTGAATTTACCGTTTTTGATAATCTGCTCAATTCCGTACATAACGAGCGGAAATACTGCCATTGCGTCAATCCACATTACGTTCCAGTAATACGCAAGGAAGAAGCCGCAGAAGGAATAAAGTACACCGAAGGCGGAAATCGAAAAATCGTCCCTGCCTGTGCTCTTTCTCAGATAGTAGGAGAAGAATGCGCTTGCAAAAGCCGCTTTGAAAAGCACCATAAGCGCAATTGCTTCGGGCATATTCTCGTGCCCCAAAAGCAGCATAAATATCGCCGTCGGGCTGGCGAGATAGTTGCTGAAATTGCCGAGGAAGCTTGAGCCGAGGCCCGAGGTCCACGAATAAACGAGGCTTTTTCCTTCAACTATTCTGTCGTAAAGCTCTGCGAAAAGCGGACCGTACTGGTGGTAAAGGTCCATACGCAGTACCGTGTAATCGCCAAAGGGTATTACGTTGAAGCAGTAATACACTATAACCATTACAAAAGCCGAGGCACCGAAGGCAAGCAGAGAATACTTGTTGCGTGCGGCAGCCTGCATAAGTCTGTTCCTTTTCACTTTAACACTCCTTATTTTTCCGTAATTATTTTTATATTATCATATTATAGGGCTTTTTTCAACTGCTTTTATCAGGTTTAGGATATTTCGCAAAGCCACTTCTTATTCATAATTACATCTTCAATTCCGTGCGGACGGCAGAATTAAAAAGCAAGGGTCATAAATCGGGACAAGGTTACATAAATATGTGATAGTCAGAAACAAAAGGAGTGTTTAAATGAATCAGGAGAGTGTAAAACGCTTTGACGGTGCCGCTTTATGCACGGGAAAGAGAATAAGGTCATTACTGCTTATGCTTCCCGACAGCATCAAGGCTCAGGCACAGGAAATCCGTCTGCGGTGCGGACGTCCCGTAACCGTGTGCGGCTTGTTCGGCGTGGTTTTTCTGCATGAGTCGGGCAGAAGCAGCTTTATATGCTCGGACTCTGCCGTAAAGGCTTCAATTACCGATATTGAGGAGTGCTTTTCAATTGTCTGCGGTCATTCGGTGCACACCCATCAAAGCGGTATCTGTGCCGGCTACGTTACCGTCAACGGCGGCCACAGAGTGGGTTTGAGCGGCACGGCCGTGTGTGACAGGGGAGTAGTTACGGGCGTGCGTGACGTTTCCTCGGTCAACATCAGAATTTCACGTGAATTCAAGGGCATAGCCGATGCGGTGTTTGAAAACGTGCGTGTGGCCCGTGGCGGACTGATTATTGCAGGGCCGCCGTCGAGCGGTAAAACAACGGTACTTCGTGACCTTGCACGCCTTCTCGGCGGTGAGGAGGGAGGCTATGCAAGGACGGTGATAATTGATGAGCGTGAGGAAATTGCCGCCTGTGTAAACGGCGTGCCCGGCAACGACGTCGGCGTAACCTGCGACGTGCTTTCCGGCTACCCGAAAAGCGAGGCGGTGCTGATAGCCCTGCGTTCAATGTCCCCCGAAAATATAATAATAGACGAAATCGGCAGTATGGAGGAGGTCAAAGCAGTAGAACAGGGGCTCAACAGCGGCGTGCGTTTTATATTGAGTATACACGCCTCGTCAAAGGAGGATTTTCTCTCCAGACCGCAGGCAATACGACTTATCCAGACGGGTGCCTTCAGCGGCGTCGTCTTTCTCGGCGGGGCAGAAGCACCGTCAACGGTTCGTGAATACATAACGGCAGGTGAATTGATTGACAAGACTTTTAGGAGCAGCTTTGCTGACGGCGGCATCGGTGCTGGCAGGGTTCTATGCGGGAGCACGGGTTAAGCTTCGCTGTGAAACGCTTGAGCAGTGCACGGCGCTTACGTCGTTTTTTGCGTCGCTGATAAGCCATTCGGACGAAAGCCTGCCCGTTATCGTTCACCGTGCCTGCCAAAGCGGAAATTTTAACCGTCTCGGCTTTCTTGAAAGCGTGGACAGCGCCGATTTGTCCGAAGGCTTTGCCCGTGTGTGGAGCGGCTGTGTGGAAAGGTATCAGCCGTGCCTTGATTTGCAAAGCAAAAACCTGCTCAAAAGCTTTGGCGCACGCCTGGGCAAAACCGATACCAAGGGTCAGCTTGAGCTGTGCGAGTTCTGCAAAAGCCGTTTTGAATACAGCGAAGCACAGCTTAAGAAAAAGTGCTCGGAGCAAATAAGGCTTTGCAGGGTTACGGGAGCGGCTGTGGGAGTGTTGCTGTTCGTTTTACTGTCGGGAGGATAAGCCGTGGATGTGTTAATGGTATTTAAAATTGCGGCAATAGGCATAGGCGTTGCCGTAGTACATCAGGTGCTTTCAAAATCAGGCAGGGAGGAGTACGCAATGCTCACAACACTGTCAGGTGTTCTGGCGGTGGTGATGATGCTTCTGCCCCATCTTGCCGATTTGATTGATACCCTGAAAAAGCTTATGGATTTTTAAACTATGGATATAATGAAAATTCTGCTTGTTGCACTTGCCGCCTGTATCTGCGTGGTTCTCGTTTCGCAGCACAGACCCGAGTTTTCTCTGCTGCTTCAGCTTTGTGCCGTGGGAGCAATTGCTCTGCTGACAGCCGATGCTCTTTCGGAGGTGTTTGTGCGCACAAAAGAGCTTGTTGCAGATACGAAAATAAACAGTGAGTATATTAATTTGCTGTTAAAAGCTCTTGCAATCGCCCTTTGCGGCAGGGTAGTGTGCGATATCTGTTCGGACACGGGCAATCGGGCGGTGGCAACCTGCGCCGATATGGCTTGCAGGCTGAGTATTATGCTTCTCTCCCTGCCTATGCTCAAGGCGCTTGTGCAGCTTGCAACGGAGCTTATCGAAGGATGAACTGTAAAAAAACAGCCGTAATAATTCTGATTATCTTAATGCAATTTATTTTTTCGTTTGCGGCGCTGTGTGTATCGGATGACGAGCTGTTTCACGAGCAGCTTGATGCAAGCGGAGCAAGTGAGCTTGCCGATGCGCTGACAGACGATGAGCTTGAACTGCTTGGAAAGCTCGGGCTTGACAGGGTTGATTTTGACAGCGTTTTCTCACCGTCTTTGCGCAGCGTTGCGGATTTGTTTGCGGAGATTATCCGCAGCGAGTACAGATTACCGTTCGAGGCTCTGGGTGCCGCGGCTATGTGCGTTGTTGCGCTTGCCGCCGTTTCGCAGTTTGTGCCTGACGGTAACAGAATGTCAAAAACCGTGGGGCTTACCGGCGCTCTTATAACCGCCTTGTCGGTTATTGTTCCGCTTTCCTCGTGCATAACCCGTGCCGTCAGCGCAATTTCACTCAGCAGCAGTTTTGTTACGGCGCTCATTCCCGTGCTTGCCGCCGTTATAACCGCAAGCGGTAAGCCGACACTTGCGCTGACGTATAATTCTTTGTCCTTTGCGGCTGCGCAGACGGTTTCCGCACTCGGCAATCAGGTGATATGCCCCGTGCTTCAGGTGGTGATGTCGCTCAGCGTAATTTCATCGGTTTCGCAGTCTGCGGATATTACGAAAATCGTTGAGTTTGCAAAGAAAACGGCTGTTTTTATAATGAGCCTTTCCGCTACGGTTTTTGTGACGATGCTCTCGCTAAAGGGGATGCTTGCCGCCTCTGCCGATACCGTTGCGGTAAGAGGAATACGCTTTCTTATAGGCAATATGATACCTGTTGTCGGCGGTGCGGTGAGCGACGCATATCAGTCGATTGTCGGCACTCTTTCGCTTGTCAGAAATACCGTTGGCGTGTTTGCGCTTGCGGCTGTTGCGGTTATAAATCTGCCCGTAATTGCGGAATGCATTATGTGGGTGCTGACACTCAATATGCTCGCACTTTTGGGCGATGTTTTTTCGCAGTCGGGTCTTTGCTCCTTGTTCCGTGCCGTAAGCTCCTCGGTGGTTCTGCTGTGCGTAACGGTGGTGCTTGAAACGCTTGTTTATTTGCTGTCGGTGGGCTTGGTGCTGGTAATCGGGGGTGGTGCGTGATATATGGACAATCTTAAAAGCTGGGCGGTCTGCGCCGTAGTTTCTTCGGCAGTTGCGGCGGTTGTTGAACTGCTCGTGCCCGAGGGCGGCGGAGAAAAGCCGGTTAAGTTTATTACCTCGGTTTTTGTGTTGCTTGCCTTCGTTTCACCGTTTGCCGATTTTGAAGCTCTGTCCGTTGAATACACACGAGGTGTTGACGAGTTTGTTGAAGAATACGAGCTTCAAAAGCAGGTGGAGGAGCAGGCAAAGCAAAGCCTTGAATCGCAGATAGAATCAATGCTTTCTGCCTATACCGAAAGCCTGGGCGCCGTGTGTCGGGGTGTTGATGCCGACGTGGTTATAAATTATGACAAGGAGATATATCTTGAAGATGTAACCGTGTATATTTCTGGCGGCGATGAGGAAATAAAGCATAAGCTGACAGAGTATTCGATAGAAACCTTTGGGATTTTGCCGACTGTAAAGGAGAGGGAATGAGAAAGCTTACAGAGGAAATTGAACGTGTAGCCGATTCGCTGAAAAAAGACAGAAAAAAGCTGGCTATTCTGCTTGCCGCATTGGCAGGAATTATACTGATTGTAATATCTTCTGCCGGAGAAGAAAACGCTTCGGAAGAAGATGCAACACAGCCGCAGTCGGATTTCAGCGAGAGTGAATATACCGCAATGCTTGAGCAAAGGCTTGAGGAAACCGTAGCCTCGCTTTACGGTGCAGGCAGGGCAAGCGTTATGGTAACGCTTGAGTGCGACTACGAAACCGTGTACGCACGCGACGGGAGCTATTCAAAGGACGAGGCTTCAAGCGACGAGAAGAACGAGTACATAATCATTGATTCCTCGGAGCACGAGGACGGTCTCGTGCTCAAAACAGTTACCCCGAGGGTGAGAGGCGTTGCCGTTTTGTGTGAGGGCGGCAATGACCCGTACGTTTGTGAGCAGATAACCGAAATGCTCTCGGCGCTGCTGGACCTCGGCTCAAGCAGTATAAGCGTATCAAAAATTCAATAAAGGAGAATAAGCAATGAATATCATAATCAGAAAAAGGCAGATAATAATGTCGGCACTTGTGCTGGCGCTCGGCTCGGCGGTGTTTGTGAATTGGTATTTCACCAAGCCGCAGACCGAGCAGGTGGAGGGTGAAAGCCCCAGCTATTCCGTAGTAGGCGATGCACAGTACGTAAATGCGGCGGGCGAAACCGAAACCAAGGCGCAGACGGATGCTTTAACAAAGGTGCGTTCCGAGCGCAATAAAGCCCACGACGAAGCCTTTGAGAAACTCAAGGCGGTTATAGACGATTCATCAGCGTCACAGTCAGCCGTTGATGCTGCCGCAGGAAAGCTTGCTGAGTTAACGGAGAATATTAAGCTTGAAGCTGATATCGACGCACTTATCAGCGCAAAATGCGGCTTCGGGTCAATAACAACGCTTTCGGAGTCTGCCGCACAGATAGTATGCGAAAAAGGAAGCCTTGACCCGAACACAATTCTGCAGATAAAGGAGATAGTAATCAAGCACGCAAAAATAAATTCTGAAAATATTACGATTTTCGAAGCAAAGTAGTTGTATATTTATAAAATTATGTTATAATATACAAAAAGGAGGCTGTCCGCAATGAATAATAATGCAAGCTACGGCCCTGCTTCGGGCCTTGTAATATCAGATGAAGTAATCGCTTCCATTGCACTCGGTGCAATTAAAGACGTGCCGGGTGTCGGCAAGCCCGTTCCCCGTCCTGCGGATATGACGAGCGTTGCCGGCCTGTTTGAAAAAACGCAGAAAACCGTTGAAGTAAACAAGTCGGACAACGTCTATTCAATCACGGTGCACATCACCGTAAACGAGGATGCAAAAATTCCCGTTGTTGCCGCCGAAGTACAAAAGGCGGTAAAAAATGCGGTTCAGGAAATGACCTCAATGGTCGTTTCAAAAGTTAATGTGGTTATTGCAGGCGTGGAAATTTCAGATGCACCTAATCAAGAGAAAAACGATTGATGAACTTTTTGCCCTCTGCCCAAATTCAGCAGAGGGTTGTTTTTATTAATTTATCGGAGTTTATCGGAGGACAAGCTATGACAAGACGTGAAGCAAGAGAACAGGCATTTATACTTATCTTCGAAAAATCCTTCAACACCGAGGCGGGAATTGACGAAATTCTTGACCTTGCCAAGGAGCTGGAGCTGATTGATGACGATGAGTTTCTTGAAAGCCTTGTACACAAGACCTGCGAAATGCAGCAGGAGATAGATGAACATATCAGCTCTAACGCAAGAGGCTGGAAGATTAACAGAATTGCCAAGGTTCCGCTTGCAATTATCCGCCTTGCACTTGCAGAAATTCTTTATTTTGAGGATGTTCCTGCCGGTGTATCAATTAATGAGGCGGTTGAGCTTGCCAAGAAATATGCCACACCTGAGGATGCGTCGTTTATAAACGGCCTTCTCGGTACGGTTGCGAGGTCGCTGTAATGCCTTGTTACCTTGGTGTGGATACCAGCAACTATACAACCTCACTCAGCTTTTTTGATTCGGAAAAGGGCGAGGTTATTCAGCGCAAAAAGCTCCTGCCTGTTGCAAAGGGTCAGCTGGGGCTCAGGCAGGCTGACGCCGTGTTTCATCACACCGTGCAGCTGCCCGAGCTTTTTGAACAGCTTAAAACCGATTGCGATTTGTCGTCGGTCAGTGCTGTCGGTGTTTCGGACAGGCCCTGCGGAGACGACGGCTCTTATATGCCGTGCTTTCTGGCAGGCATCAGCGCCGCAACAGCCTTTTCTGCCGTCAATAATCTGCCGCTTTTCTGCTTTACACATCAGCAGGGGCACATTGCCGCCGCACTCTTTTCGGCAGGCAGGCTTGATTTGCTGAAAGAAAGGTTTATCGCTTTTCACGTTTCGGGCGGCACTACGCAGGCGCTGTTAGTCGAGCCGGACGGCGAGAATATCTGCAAAACGAAGCTTATAGCTTCTTCGCTTGATTTAAAAGCGGGACAGGCTGTTGACCGTGTCGGCGTTATGCTCGGGCTCAGCTTTCCTGCCGGTAAGGAGCTGGACAGGCTTGCCTGCCTTTGTGAGGACAAAATTAAGGTCAGACCCGTAATGCGTGGGTGTGACTGCTCACTTTCAGGTGTTGAAAACAAGTGTAAAAAAATGCTTGACGAGGGCGAAAGCAAGGAGAAAATCGCTCGCTTCTGTATCGAATATATCTGTGCTTCGCTTGACGGTATGGCAAACGCACTTCTCGGAGAATACGGCAAGCTGCCGCTCGTTTTTTCGGGCGGTGTAATGAGCAACAGCATTATCAGTAAGCGGCTGGGTGAAAAATACGGTGCTTTTTTTGCCGCACCGGAATTTTCGTGCGACAATGCCGCAGGCACGGCTATTCTCACGTCAATGAGGAATTGAAATGAACAATATTCCCGTTCTGACAGTCGGTCAGATAAACACATACATCAAGTCAATAATTGACGGCGACCCCAACCTCAATTACATTTTTGTGGTCGGTGAAATATCAAATTTTACCAACCATTACCGCACGGGCCACTATTATTTCACGCTTAAGGACGAAAGCTCCGCCATTAAAGCGGTTATGTTCCGCAGCAGTGCACAGCGTATTAAATTCGTGCCCGAAAACGGAATGCGTGTAATTCTTCGAGGCAGGGTTTCCGTTTTTGAAAGGGACGGGCAGTATCAGCTTTATGTTGACGATATGCAGCCCGACGGTGCAGGTGCGCTCAATCTCGCCTTTGAACAGCTCAAGGCGAGGCTTGAAGCGCAGGGACTTTTTGATGCTTCACGCAAAAAGCCCATACCCGAAATACCCGAAAGGGTTGGCGTTATAACATCGCCTACGGGTGCGGCTGTCAGAGATATACTCAATGTTCTCGGCAGACGCTTTCCGCTTGCAAAGGTTGTCTTCTGTCCCGTTCAGGTGCAGGGTGTCAGCGCCGCACCGCAGATAGCGCAGGCGATTGATTTGTTCAACCGCTATAACGCTGCCGATGTGCTTATAGTCGGCAGGGGAGGCGGCTCGATTGAAGACCTTTGGGCTTTCAGTGAAGAACAGGTTGCTCTTGCAGTCAGCCGAAGCAGTATTCCCGTAATTTCCGCCGTAGGTCACGAAACGGATTTCACAATCTGCGATTTCGTTGCCGATTTGCGTGCTCCCACTCCGTCTGCGGCGGCTGAGCTTGCCGTGCCGGACAGGGCTGAGCAAAGGGCTTACGTCAGCGGACTTATGCTGCACGCCTCAGGCTTAATCAGGCAGGAAATATCCGAGCAAAAGGTCAGGGTGAACACCCTTTCCCAAAGCCGAGTGCTTAAAAATCCGCTTGAAACCGTTGAGATAGGCAGACAGACTCTGGACAGCTTGCTCAACCGTCTGCTTTTTGCACAGAAAGCCGGTTTCAGTTCATCGGCTTCACGCTTTGCCGAGGCTTGTGCAAAGCTCGATGCGCTAAGTCCTTTAAAGGTGCTGTCCCGCGGTTACGCCGCCGTATATTCGGGCGGTAAAATTACCGACAGCGCCGAAAAAACCGATATGACAAAGAATATTTCCGTCCGCTTTGCCGACGGTGAAATAGAATGTAAACCGCTTGAAAAAAAGCTGTTTACCTGATGGAGAAATTACTATGGAAAAAATGACGTATGAAAAGGCTCTTGAAAAGCTTGAAAAAATAGTTGCCCAGCTCGAAACGGGCAGTATTCCGCTTGAAAAATCAATGGCGCTTTTTGAAGAGGCCAACAGGCTTGCCGTTTACTGTAAGGAGTGCCTTGATACTGCTGAACAGAAAATAGTCCGCCTTACTTCAGACGGAACGGAGGCTGATTTCGGTGAATAAAGCCTATACGCATAAGGAGTATATCGAGCTTATAAACGACGCTCTTTACGCCTTTGTCGAGCTTACGGGCGGTGAAGAGGACGAGGTTTCAGAGGCTATGCTTTACAGCCTTAAAAACGGCGGTAAGCGTGTGCGCCCTATGCTCGTGCTCGAATTCTGCCGTGTCTGCGGCGGCGACGTTACGGCGGCTGTGCCCTTTGCCTGTGCCGTTGAAATGATACACACGTATTCCCTTATTCACGATGATTTACCCTGTATGGATGATGACGATTTCCGCCGTGGAATGCCCTCCTGCCACAAGCAGTTCGGCGAGGCAACGGCCTTGCTTGCGGGTGACGGCTTGCTGACCCTTGCCTTTTCCGTTTTGTCAAAGGCGGATTTATCTGCCGAAAAGAAAATTGAGGCAGTAAGGGTTCTTGCAGACTGTGCAGGCCACCTCGGTATGATAGGCGGTCAGACTATGGACCTTGCCCACGAGGGACAGAAGATTACCGTTGAACAGCTTCGCAGTACGGATGCTCTAAAAACGGGCAGGCTGATACGCTGTGCCTGCGTACTCGGCTGTATTGCCGCAGGTGCCGACGAAGAAAAGCTCAGGGCTGCCGAAAAGTATGCCGACAGTATAGGCCTTGCCTTTCAGATTGTTGACGATTTGCTTGACATTACCTCAACCTCTGAGGAGCTCGGTAAGCCCGTAGGCAGTGACGTGCAAAACGAAAAATCCACTTATCCCGCCTTGCTTGGTATGGAAAAATCCGTTCAGCTTGTTGACGGGCTGACAGCCGAGGCTGTCGGTGCGCTTAAAATTTTCGGTGATGATTCAGGCTTTCTTGCCGATTATGCCGTAAGTCTTTCCAAGCGCAGCAAATAAATTACGGAGTTTATTTTAATGAACGACTCAATGCTCAGAAACATAAAATCTCCCGAGGATATTAAGGGCTACAGCTTTGAAGAGCTGGACAGCCTTTCCCGGGAAATAAGGGAAACGCTGATAACCACCGTTGCTAACAACGGCGGTCATCTGGCGTCCAATCTCGGCGTTGTTGAGCTGACCGTAGCAATGCACAAGTGCTTTGATTCGCCAAAAGACAAGTTTGTTTTCGATGTCGGCCATCAGGTCTATACCCATAAGCTTCTCACGGGCAGATACGACAGGTTTTCAACCCTGCGTACCGAGGGCGGCATTTCGGGCTTCCCGAGGCCCAAGGAAAGCGAGCACGACCCGTTTTGCACGGGTCACAGCAGCACTTCTGTTTCCGCCGCATACGGCATCAGCGTTTCCGAGGTTATAAAGCATTCCGATAATTATACCGTTGCCGTTATCGGTGACGGTGCTTTTACGGGCGGTCTTACCTACGAAGCGCTTAACAACGCCGGCAGAAACAAGGACGCCAGGCTTATCATAATTCTCAACGACAACGAGATGTCTATTTCTAAGAACGTCGGTGCGGTTTCAAAGTACCTTACCAACATACGCACAACAAAGGGCTATTTCCGCCTGAAGGCAGGTGTGGAAAGGGCTCTCAACCACATTCCGCTTATAGGAGAAACTCTGTCTGCAGAGGTCTATAAGCTCAAAACGAAAATAAAGGACAAGGTCTACAACAGCAATATGTTTGAGGACCTCGGCTTCAGATATATGGGTCCGGTTGACGGACACAACATCAAAAAGCTCTGTGAGGTGCTTGAGGAATGTAAGAATATCGGCAGTCCCGTGCTGCTTCACGTCCACACCAAAAAGGGTAAGGGCTACGAGCTTGCCGAAAAGAATCCGAGCGTTTTCCACGGTATTTCAAAGTTCGATACCGACACGGGCGAAACCGTTTCCAAGGGCGCAAACTTTTCCGATGAATTCGGCAAATACCTCTGCGAGCTTGCAAGTAAGGATGAGCGTATCTGTGCGATTACTGCGGCTATGTCACTCGGCACGGGCCTCAGTGAATTCTGCAACACATATACCGAACGCTTTTTTGATGTCGGCATAGCCGAAGAGCACGCCGTCGTTTTTGCAAGTGGCCTTGCCAAGGGCGAAATGATTCCGTTCTTCGTCGTTTATTCAACGTTCTTACAGCGCTGTTACGACCAGCTTATTCACGATGCGGCTTTACAGAAGCGCAAAATGATTATAGCGGTTGACCGTGCAGGCTTCGTCGGTGAGGACGGTGAAACCCACCAGGGTATATTCGATGTTGCCTTTATGAACACAATATCCAACTTTACAATTTATGCCCCTGCAACGTACGAAGAATTGAGGCACGATATGTACCGTGCGGTATATAAGGACAGCAACGTTATTGCCATACGCTACCCCAGAGGCGGCGAAAGTGTACTGCCTGCCGATTTCAAGCCCACTTACGACGTTTACGATATTTACGGCGATGAGGATGCAAAGGTTACAATTGTCACCTACGGCAGGATTTTCGGCAACGCCTGTACTGCCTGCAATAATCTGCGTGCCCGGGGTAAAGCGGTGCGTGTTGTAAAGCTCAATCAGATTAAGCCTCTTGACCCGTGCATAATTGAAATTCTTAAAAACGACAGCAATATTTTCTTCTTTGAAGAGGGTATACAAAACGGCGGTGTCGGCGAAAAGCTTGCGCTGAGGCTGCTTGAAGCAGGCTATAAGGGCGAGTATAAGCTGACTGCGGTTGACTACTGCTTTGTCGAACACGGCAGCGTTGAGGCAACTATCCGCAATAACTCTCTTGATGCCGATTCAATGCAGAATATAGTGGGAGGTGCTTTTGTTGGCTGATAAAAAAAGGCTCGACGTAGCAATTTTTGATATGGGTCTTGCTGAAAGCCGTGAAAAGGCAAAGGCGCTGATTATGGCGGGTCAGGTTTACCTCAACGGTCAGAAGGAGCTGAAAGCCGGTGCCAATGTCAAGCCCGATGACAGCGTTGAGGTAAGGGGCGAAAAAATGCCCTTTGTAAGCCGTGGCGGCTATAAGCTTGACAAGGCAATGAAATCTTTCCCGATTGCTCTTGAAAATAAAATATGTATGGATGTCGGCGCTTCTACGGGCGGCTTTACCGACTGTATGCTTATGAACGGTGCGGCTAAGGTCTACGCTGTTGACGTGGGCTACGGTCAGCTTGCGTGGAAGCTTCGCAGCGACGAAAGGGTAGTCAATCTTGAACGTACCAATTTCCGCTACGTAACCCGTGAACAGATTCCCGATGAAATCGACTTTTCAAGTGTCGATGTGTCGTTTATCTCACTCAAGCTAATTCTGCCCGTGCTTTATTCTCTGCTTAAAGACGGCGGAGAGGCTGTCTGCCTAGTAAAGCCCCAGTTTGAAGCCGGCAAGGAGAAAATAGGCAAAAAAGGTGTTGTGCGTGACCAAGCGGTACACCTTGAGGTTATAAACAACTGCATAGGCTATGCCAAAGAAAACGGCTTTGCCGTAAAGGGGCTTGAGTTTTCGCCCGTAAAGGGTCCGGAGGGCAATATTGAGTATCTTCTCTATATTTCAAAGTCGGACTGTGAGGACGAGGCGGTTTCTCCCGAAAATACGGTGGAAGCATCACATAACGAGCTTGATAAATAAATGAACATAGGTGATGGTTATGAAGATAGCAGTCATACCTAATTTAACACGTGAATATGCGCTCAAAACAACCCGTCAGGTTGTGGAAGAACTGAAAAAGCACACCTGCGAAATAGTGCTTGCGGATTACTGTGCGGAGGATTTTTCCTCCGACGGCACTCTGCTTTTCTCCGATACGGATAATGCAATTGAGCAGGCCGACGTGATTGTAGCTATAGGCGGCGACGGCACGATACTTCGTATCGGCAAAATTGCAGCGAGATATTCAAAGCCTATCCTCGGCATCAATGCCGGCCGTCTTGCCTTTATGGCAGGTCTTGAAAGGCACGAGCTTGATTTGCTCGGCAGCCTTTTCACAGGAAATTACAAAACCGACAAGCGTATGATGCTTGAGGTACTTATCTTTGATAAGGACGGGCTGTGCATTGAAAAGCACAACTGTATAAACGATGCGGTTTTTTCACGCAAAACGAACAGAACTATTATTGAGCTGACCGTTGAGGGCAACGGCAGGCTGATTAATAATTATTGGGGCGACGGTGTGATATTTGCCACTCCCACGGGCTCAACGGCGTATTCGCTTTCTGCAGGCGGTCCCGTTGTTGACCCAACCATAGAAAGTATCATACTTACCCCGATTTGCACACACTCTCTTTTCAGCCATTCAATCATTTTCCGTGAGGATGAACAGATGAGGGTGTATGCCACCAAGGATGATGAAACCGAGCTTTGCGTTCTTTGCGACGGTGAGCCGCCTATACCGATAGGTAAGGGCTGCTCGTGCGTTGTGCAGAGGGCGGCGGCAGCGGCAGAGTTTATCCGCATAAAATCCGACAGCTTTATCGAAATACTTAACAGTAAGCTGAGAAATTAAGGGAGGACAGGGCAATGAAAAAAAGAAGACACGAGCTGATTATCAAGGCAATCGAAAACAAGGATATTGCTACTCAGGAGGAGCTGCTTGCTGCTCTGCGTGAGGATGGGCTTGACGTTACGCAGGCCACCGTGTCAAGAGATATAAAGGAGCTTGGCTTGGTCAAATCAATGGGCAAGAACGGCAGATACCGCTATTCCGTGCCTAAAAGTGCCGCAGGTGAAGCAGGCAGAACCTTCCACAACATAATCGCACCCTCCGTTCTGTGGGTCGATTTTGCAATGAATACGGTTGTTATCAAGTGCTATGCAGGTATGGCTCAGGCAGTTTGTGCGGCAATGGATACTATGGATTTGGACGGTGTTGTCGGTACTCTCGCAGGTGACGATACCATATTTGTGCTCTGCCGTAACGAGGGTCTGGCACACGAGTTTACAAATACCCTCAGAAAGATGATTTCAAAATAATTCTTTAACTTCAAGAGGTGGAGAAATATGCTCCGAAACCTTAAAATTGAAAACGTTGCAATAATTGAAAGCGCCGATATTTTCTTTGAAAAAGGCCTTAATATAATGACGGGCGAAACAGGTGCAGGTAAATCTATTGTTATCGACTCCATCAATGCAATTCTCGGTGAAAGAACGTCAAGGGAGCTCGTGAGGACCGGCTGCAGCAAAGCAAGCGTTACCGCTGTTTTCGGTACGGAAAGCCGTGGCGTATCGGCTGTGCTTGAGTCTTTGGGAATTGAAGCGGAAGCTGACGGCAGTCTGCTTATCAGCCGTTCAATCAGCCTTGACGGAAAAAACGTCTGCCGTATTAACGGCGTGCCCGTAACCGTCGGTATGCTCAAAACGCTCGGCAGAGAGCTTATAAATATCCACGGTCAGCACGACAGTCAGCAGTTACTTAACCCCGAAACCCATTGCAGCTTTGTCGATAAGCTTGCAGGAAACGAAGACTTGCTCGAAGAATATGCACTGGCTTTCGATAAGCTTTCTCGGTTAAAAAGAGAAATAGCCTCTTTGCAGACGGATGATGCGGCAAAGGCACGCAAAATCGAACTGCTCACATATCAGATAGATGAAATTGAAAACGCAAGCCTTACGGTCGGTGAAATGGAGGAGCTTAAAGGCATACGTACGCTTCACCGTAACAGCGAAAAGATAATCGGCAGCGTGAACGAAGCCTACGCACTTCTGAACGGTGCCGACGAAATGTCGGGTGCACTTGAACAGATTAAAATGTCAGCCCGACAGCTTGACGGCGTTTCCCAATACTATTCGGCGCTCGATGAAAATGCCGAAAAGCTAAGGGAGATAGGCTATCTTATAGAAGACGTGCAGGAAAGGCTGTCTTCCGTTATGGATGAGCTTGAATACGACCCGCAGTACGCTCAGGCTGTTGAGGACAGGCTCGACTACCTTAACCGCTTAAGCCGTAAATACGGTGAAACAGAAGAGGAGATGCTCGGCTTCTGCGAAAAATGCCGTAAGGAAAGGCAGGATATAGAGCTTTCCGACGAAAGGCTTGTTCAGCTTGAGACAGAGGAAAGAAGGCAGTACGAATACGTGGTTTCTCTTGCCGAAAGGCTGACGCAGGCAAGAAAAACCACGGGCGTTGATTTTGCGGAAAAGGTCAGAGAGGAGCTTGTTTTCCTCGATATGCCCAACGTCGTTTTTGCCGTCGATATTAAACCGTGCGGCCTGAACGAAAACGGTGCGGATGAAGTGGAGTTTCTCATTTCTCCAAACCTTGGCGAAGCCCCCAAACCTATGGCGAAAATCGCCTCGGGCGGTGAGCTTTCCCGAATTATGCTTGCAATAAAGAACGTTCTTTCCGATAAGGACGGCACGGAAACCCTTATTTTTGACGAAATAGATGCAGGTGTCAGCGGCAGGGCAGCCTCAAAGCTCGGCAAAAAGCTCTCTGCTGTTTCCGACGGCAGGCAGGTTATCTGCGTAACCCACCTTGCACAGATTGCCGCACAGGCTGACCACCACTTTGAAATAAGCAAGACCTCTTACGGCGGTAAAACCTATACAAGCGTAACTCCGCTTGATTTTGACGGCAGAAAGCGTGAGCTTGCCCGTATCATCGGCGGTGAAGCAATTACGCAGGCACAGCTTGATATGGCTGAAGAAATGTTGACAAAAGCATAAATTTATTATATTATCACAATAATTGTAATTCGGAGGAATTTTAAAATGAAAATTTATGAAGAGCTCGTTGCCAGAGGTCTTATCGCTCAGGTAACGAACGAGGACGAAATCCGTGAAATGATAAATAACGGTAAGGCTACCTTCTACATTGGCTTTGACTGTACGGCAGACAGCCTTACTGCAGGTCACTTTATGGCACTCACACTTATGAAGCGCCTTCAGATGGCAGGCAACAAGCCGATTGCACTTATCGGCGGCGGTACAACAATGATTGGCGACCCTTCTGGCAGAACCGATATGCGTAAGATGCTCACAAAAGAGGATATTGAGCACAACGCAGAATGCTTCAAGCGCCAGATGGAGCGCTTTATTGAATTCGGCGAGGGCAAGGCTGTAATGATTAACAATGCCGACTGGCTTCTCAACCTCAACTACGTTGACCTTCTGCGTGAGGTTGGCCATTGCTTCTCTGTCAACAATATGCTCCGTGCGGAGTGCTACAAGCAGAGAATGGAAAAGGGTCTGAGCTTCCTTGAGTTCAACTATATGATTATGCAGAGCTACGACTTCTACCACCTCTACAAGGAATACGGCTGTAATATGCAGTTCGGCGGCGACGACCAGTGGTCAAATATGCTCGGCGGTACGGAGCTTATCCGTAAAAAGCTCGGCAAGGATGCCCACGCAATGACTATTACGCTTCTTACCGACTCACAGGGCAAGAAGATGGGCAAAACCGCAGGCAACGCAGTATGGCTTGACGCAAACAAGACCTCTCCCTACGAGTTCTATCAGTACTGGAGAAACGTTGCAGACAGCGACGTTCTCAAGTGCATCCGTATGCTTACCTTCCTTCCCATTGAAGAAATTAACGAAATGGACAAGTGGGAGGGCAGCCAGCTCAATAAGGCAAAGGAAATCCTCGGCTTTGAGCTTACAAAGCTTGTTCACGGCGAGGAAGAGGCAATTAAGGCACAGGAGGCAGCCCGTGCACTCTTTACGGGCGGTGCAAATGCCGATAATATGCCCACAACAGCCCTTGCCGCAGAGGATTTTACCGACGGCAAGGTAGGCATTATCGACATTCTTGTTAAAACCGCAATTGCCAAGTCAAGGGGTGAAGCACGCAGGCTTATCGAGCAGGGCGGCGTTTCGCTTGACGATGAAAAGGTAACCTCAATTGACACCTTTGTTGATGAGGCCAAGCTCAATGACGTCGGCTTCGTAATCGTTAAAAAGGGTAAAAAGGTCTTCCATAAAATCACAAAGTAAATTATACGTTCTGTTTAATACCGACGGTGTATTCCGTCGGTATTTTTTTGTGCCTGCAGCAGATAATATGAGCATATTACAGTATTGGCGGAATGTATTTTGAAGAAAAACAAGGATCTCATTTTTGCAAGACCCTTAGTGGTCTATTTTTGTGTTATTGCCGTTTTGGGCTTGCTTCCCGTGCGTATTATGCTGGTGGGCGAAGAATACGCACAGGCTGCTGAAAACTCAGGCGCAAAAAGCCTGACGGTAGCTGAAAGCAGGGGGATTATATACGACAGAAGGCTTCGGCGGCTGACTAACGAAAGCACGGTTACGGTGTCGGTTGTGAAGCCGACGCTGTCTGCACTTAACACCTTGCGAAGTGTTCTCGATACCGATGAGCTGCTGTCAATCAGCAACGAAATATCACAGCAGAATCCTTTCCTGCTAAGGATAGGAAATTCGGTGGAGTGCGACGATATTATGACACTCCCGATATACAGCAGGTATAACTCTGAGCGCCTTGCATCCCACGTCATCGGCTATCTTTCCGACGGCGGAACAAAGGGGGCGAGCGGAATAGAGCGGAGCTTTGATGCCTTGCTTTCCTCTTACAGCGGCCGGCTCGGCGTGCGCTATTTTGCCGATGCAAACGGCTCGGGGCTTCCGGGTACGGATTTTGAGCTGGTCAACAGCAACTACAACAGCAGCGGCGGTGTAGTGCTCACGCTTGATAAAACGTATCAGTCAGCGCTTGAGGCGGCTGCGGATAAATGCGGCCTTGAAAAGGGTGCAGCGGTTATGCTCGATATTACAAGCGGAGAAATCGTGGCGGCAGTAAGCAGACCGGACTACGATGCTGACGATATTTCCTCTGCGCTTAATGATGAAAGTCTTCCGCTTTTCAACAGGGTGCTCGGCTCATATCCCGTCGGCTCCGTGTTCAAGCCTTTGATTGCTGCCTGCGCTCTTGAAAACGGCACAGACCCGTTGGAGGAGTTTGAGTGTAAGGGCTATACGGTAAGCGGAGGAAAGACCTTTAAGTGTATGAAAAACCACGGCACGGTCAATATGGCGTCAGCATTAGCGTATTCGTGCAACTGCTACTTTATAAACCTTATCGAAAAGCTTGATATAGCCGAGGTGCTTTCGGCGGCAAAAAATCTCGGCTTCGGCAGCAGCATTGAGCTTGCGGAGGATATGTGCACCTACAGCGGAAATCTGCCTGAAGCCGCCGAGCTTGAGCAGGCAGGGGCAAGAGCAAACTTTTCCTTCGGTCAGGGCAGTCTTACCGCAAACGTAATTCAGATTGCCTGCCTTTATTCCGCAATTGCCAACGGCGGTGAGTACAGAACGCCCTATCTTGTCAAAGGGCTTTGCGATGAAAATATGAGCCTTTTTGATGAATATTCCGCACCGTCACCCGTAAGAGTTTTTTCAGAATCAACGGCTGATACAATCAGCTCTTTTCTGGAGCTTGCCGTGCGTGAGGGCACCGGTACTGCGGCGCAGGCGGAAAACTGCCGTGTCTGCGGTAAAACGGCAACAGCGCAGACGGGCGAATTTATCGGCGGCAAGGAGCGTGTCGTCACATGGTTTGCAGGCTTTTATCCTTACGAAAAACCCGAATATGTGCTTGTTGTAATGTGTGAGGACGGTGACTCAGGCTCTTCGGACTGTGCTCCCGTGTTTTCACAAACGGTAAATAATCTTTTAAATAATTATTAAAAGTATTTGCTTTATTATAATTATTGTGTTATAATGCATTGATATGAAGATAGGGGATAGTACGTAATGAGGATTTTGGGAATTGACCCCGGCTATGCGATAGTCGGCTACGGTATTGTGGATTATGAAGCCAACCGTTTCAAGGTTGTGGATTACGGTGCGGTTACAACTGCGGCACACACTCCGTTTGACCTGCGCCTGCAAACAATTTACAACGGTCTTTCCTGCCTGATAGAAAAGTATTCCCCCGATGCAATGTCAATCGAAAAGCTCTTCTTTAACACAAACACGACAACCGCCATTGATGTTGCGCAGGCAAGAGGCGTCATCGTCCTTGCCGCCGCACAGGGCGGATTGGATATTGCCGAATACACTCCGCTGCAGGTTAAGCAGAGTGTTGTCGGCTACGGCAGGGCAGAAAAAAAGCAGGTGCAGGAAATGACACGGCTTATGCTTAACCTGAAGGCTGTCCCCAAGCCCGACGATACTGCCGACGCCCTTGCCCTTGCAATCTGCCACGCTCACAGCGCAGGCTCACTCCTGGGCAGAATGAATAAAATCGGAGGATAAAATATGTTTTATTCACTTACCGGTACAGTTGTACATACGGACGAAACAAGCGTTGCTCTCTCCTGCGGCGGTGTTGCCTTCCGCTGTTATACCAGCTTCAATACCCTGCGTAAAATTGCTTCAACGGGCGAAACGGTAACGCTTTATACATATCTGGCGGTGCGTGAGGATGCGCTCGATTTATTCGGCTTTGCCGATACGGACGAGCTCGACTGCTTTAAAATATTAATCGGTGTTTCGGGTGTCGGCCCTAAAGCGGGTCTTGCCATTCTTTCACAGCTCACTCCCGATAAGCTTGCCCTTGCGGTAGCTTCGGGCGATGTAAAGGCAATTACGGCCGCACAGGGTGTCGGCCCCAAAATCGCACAGAGAATAATAACCGAAATCAAAGATAAACTTGCTCCCTTTGCAACGGGTGCGGCTGCGGTGGAATTTGCCGAAGTCAAGGCCGCTGTTTCGCAGGAATCGGGCAACGAAGCGGTCGACGCGCTGATGTCACTCGGCTTCTCCCGTACCGAGGCAAGCGTTGCCGTAGGCAGGCTTGACCCGGGCTTACCCGTTGACGAGCTTATCAAAAAAGCCCTTCTTTCTCTGTCGGGCGGATTTTAAGAGGTGAGAACTGATGTTTGGCAATGAAGAAATGGATTTTGAAAGCCGTATAGTGGCCTCAGGATATACCCCGGAGGATAACAGTATCGAGCTTTCTTTAAGACCTCAGCGCCTTGATGATTACGTCGGACAGGAAAAGGTAAAGGAAAACCTGCGTATATATATTGAGGCGGCTAAAAACCGAAATGAACCGCTTGACCACGTTCTGCTTTACGG
>JAFXCT010000084.1 GCA_017521365.1 Clostridia bacterium | reverse complement strand
TCCTCCTTGGGGATAAAGGTTCTTGCCTTTACATTGCCTATGGCATCAATTTCGGCACCCATTGCGGCAATTTCCTCGTCCGTTGCGTCGTCCTCAATATAAACCATAATAACGTTCTGCTGTGAAATATCGCCGAGGACGTTGTTGATGTTTACAAAGAGCATAAATGCAACGCCTATCATAACAAGGCAGGACATAAGCACCGCCACGGATGCAAGCGACATCAGATTGTTTGAACGGATGTTGCGTAAGCCCTCTTTCGTAAGATAGCCGAGGCTGGCTGAGCCGCCTCTCTCTGCGTTTTTACTCATCGGACTCACCTCCGGACTTCTTTCTCTCGCTTTCGGGCTTATAGTTGCGGATAAACTCATCCGCCTCACGTATAGCCCTGCGGCTTGAAAGATTGAGGTCGGGCGGCAAAGCGCTTTCGGCAACGATTTTCTCCCTTGAAACGTCGTCCGACTTGATTCTGCCGTCCTGAATGGTGATAACTCTGCGGCCGAAACGGCGCACAAGCTCCTCCGAGTGGGTTACCATTATGACCGTTGTGCCCGTGGCGTTGATTTTGTTGAGCATTTCAACGATTTCGTAGGAACGCTTTGCATCAACGTTGCCCGTAGGCTCGTCCGCAATAATGATATCCGCATTGTTTACAATTGCGCGCGCCAAAGCGACCCTCTGCTGCTCGCCGCCCGAAAGCTGGTTGGGCAGAGCCTTTGACTTTTCTGCCAGACCGACAAGGCCGAGAACATAGGGTACGCGCTTGCTTATTTTCTTTTCCTTTGCGCCTATAACACGCATTGCGAAAGCAACGTTGTCGTAGACGGTCATATTCGGGATAAGTCTGAAATCCTGGAAAACTATGCCCAGATGACGGCGGAAATAGGGAATATCCCTTTTCTTCATCGTGTTAAGAAGGCGGTTTTTGATTACAACCGTGCCCGTGGTGGCAACCTCCTCACGCATCATAATCTTGAGAAGGGTGCTCTTACCTGCACCGGAATCGCCGACTATAAACACGAATTCGCCCTGTTCGATCTTAATGTTAACATCGTCCAGGGCTTTTGTGCCGTTTTCGTAGCTTTTAGATACGTTTTTAAATTCGATCAATGTGTTTAGTCCATCCTTTTTGCGCCGCCGGCATTATGCGTGCCGCAAAACCGATAAGGTTCACGCAAACGACAGCAAAATTAGTACTTAACGGGGTTGGCGTCAAGATACTTCTTTACCATCAGGGCTACTTTGAATACGATTGCATCGTCGAACTCACGAAGGTCAAGACCCGTGAGCTTGTTGATTTTCTCAAGACGGTAAACCAGCGTATTTCTGTGAACAAAAAGCTTACGGGAGGTTTCGGAAACGTTGAGATTATTCTCAAAGAACTTCTGTATTGTGAAGAGCGTTTCGTGGTCAAGCGTGTCGATTGAGCCGCGCTTGAAGACCTCACGCAGGAACATTTCGCAAAGAGTGGTGGGAAGCTGGTAAATAAGACGTGCTATACCGAGGTTGTCGTAGCTGACGATCTCCTTCTCCGTGTCGAAAACCTTGCCGACTTCGAGAGCAACCTGTGCCTCCTTGAAGGAACGGGCAAGCTCCTTTATGCCCTCAACAACGGTACCGATACCGATAAGGCAATGAATAAACGCCTCGCTGCTGAGTGAATCCGCAATGGAGCGGGCAAGCTTTTCAAGGTCGCGTGTTTCGATGTTTGCACGGACCTCCTTAACCAGAGCAATATCCGTTTCATTGATATTAATAACGAAATCCTTGGTCTTGTCCGGGAAGAGATTCTGGATAATATCATAGATTGAAATATCGTTATGCTCGGGAATACGGATAAGAAGCACGACACGGGAGGTATCGGTTGTGAAGCGAAGCTCCCTTGCCTTGAGATAAATATCGCCGGGCAGAATGTTGTCGAGCACGACGTTTTTGATAAAGTTGCCTCTGTCGTACTTTTCGTCGTAAAGTGACTTGACGCTGCTCAGCGACACGGCAACAATATCGGCGAACTTGGGTGCAAGCTCGTCGTCGCCGTCAACAAAAGCGGCATATTCCGGGTGTAAAACCGAACCGAAGGGACGGTAGGTATGGCCGTCCGCAGAGAAGGTTTCGCCCTTGGAAAGGTTTTCGTCAATAGGGAAAGTGCATACCTCGCCTATACGGCCGAGTTCACTGCAGGAAACAACTGTTCCTGTTTCGTCGATAACGCCGACCGTCCTTCCTATAGCCTCACGCATCTGGTGAATGATACCTTGAAAAAGTCTGTTTGACATCCGGATAACCTCCATAATGATGGTTTGGGTAAAGTGCCCATAATGACAATATGCATTTTACACAATTTTTAAACTTTTTGCAAGGGGTTTTGACGATATTTTTAACTTTATTTTGCATTTCGCTGATTTTTTGTTGAAATTATTTGTGTTAATTACCAAATAAAACGCCTTTTCCCAAGTCTCACCGCCTTTGTCAAAATGCACAAGCGTGTATCGGAATATGATTGAAAAATAATTTTTTATTGACTTTGACACGGTTTATTGGTATTATTTATTTACTGAAAAAGCAGGAAGGCGGTAAACCCTGCAAAAAAATATCAGGAGGACAAAGAAATGAAAAAAGTTTCCAAGCCCATAGCTATCGTTATGGCACTCGTCCTTGCTCTCGGCATTTTTGCTGTTAACGCATTTGCCGGTGACAAGGCTTACTCTCACCCCGACGGCATATTCACGCTTGCAGGCGGACAGGATGAAGACTCTGCCAAGCCCGTAGCTATCGGCGAAATGGTTTACGGCGAATTAGAAGCAGAAGGTAAGGCTGTTTACAAAATCTACAGCGCAAAGGCACAGGCACTCACCCTCAGCTTCAAGAGCGCAACCCCCATCAACGTTAAAGTCAACGCTCTGGGCGTAGACGCTTCTCTTCTGGACGTTACTAACCAGACCGATATCACCACCATCATCAACGTAGAAAACGCATATTATTATATCACACTCGAAAACTATGTTGCACCCGTTGTTGATGAGCCCACAACTGACGAGCCCACAACAGAAGAGCCCTCCACCGAAGAGCCCTCCACTGAAGAGCCTGTAGCTCCTCAGAGCGCTGTCGTTCTCAACGGCGAAGAAGAGGCAGCAGTCAACGAGTTCTTCTTTGCAACCTCCGTTCCCGGTATGGAAAGCGAAATCAGAGTTGACTGCAACTACAAGACCGCACAGGTCGTTGCAGGCCAGACCATCCAGCTTAAGCTTAGCAACTTCAGCGTTGAAAACATCAACTATTTCTGGAGAGTTATCGACGACCAGTCCACACTCCTTGTTGATGAAAGAGACATCGTAACGGTTTCCAAGGACGGTCTTGTTACTGTTCAGCCCAACAGCGCAACCTTCAACAAGAACACAGAGGTCAAGGTTCAGGCCGTTATGTTCTACAACGGTGAGCCCTGGACAAAGACGGTTACTATTACTGCTGTACCCGCAAACGTATTCCTTGAGCCCTACTACGACACAACGGAAGACAACTGCCTTACAATCGGCGAGGGTGCTTCCAGATACGTAACGGCAACAACGAATATGAAGGATACAAGCGTAACCTGGTCCACGGAGAACGCTGAAATTGCAACGGTTACCGCAGGCGGCAAAATTACCGGCGTAGGCGTAGGTAAGACCTATGTAAAGGCTTCCGTCAAGGTTGGCGACGTTACCGTTTCCAGAAGAATTCTTGTTGACGTAAAGCTCAACTATGTTTCCGTTATGGGCATTTCCTTTGACACACATTCCGACACGGTACGCGTAAACGACTACAAGACGGTTGCTTACACGTTTGAAACAGCTCCTGCCGACAAGGTTCCCACAAACTCAAAGGTAACCTTCACCTCCAGCAACCCCGAAATTGCAACGGTTGACGCAGACGGCAAGGTTACGGGCGTATCGGTAGGTACTGCAACAATCACCGTTACTTCTGAGGACGGCAAGTACTCCGACTCCTGCACATTCACGATTCAGGAAGCTATCCCCACCTGGCTTATGGTTATCATTGCTCCCTTCAGAATCATCTACAACCTCATTATGATGATTATCGGCAAATAACAGACTTCGACAAAGTCACCGTGAATACGCACTAAATTAGTTAATATAAAAATCAGTGATTATCCGGAATGGATTTTCACTGATTTTTTATTTTGTGCGTGTTCACGTTACCTTTCCCGAAGCCTGTAGGATTATTCTTACTTCTGCGTAATTCCGGCATACATTTCGGGCACCTTGCCGACTATTATCGTTTCGGCAACGAGGGTTGTATAGGTATAGGCGGCGGTTACCGTTTCGCCGGGGAAAACAATAAGCATCGTCGCCGTTGTTTTGAGAAAAAGCTGATGACGGGTCTGGTTTATGCCGGCATCGTCAAAGGTATCGAAGAAAGAGGTTTCGGCGCTGCCCGTAATGCTTATCACCGTGCTGATTTTCGGCCCTCTGCCGTTGAGAAGCGCCAAGCCCGTAAGTGAGCCCACCGGTATGCCGAGCTCCTTTGCGCTTAAGCCCGAAAGATTATTTGCAACCGTAGAATTTATTTGCGATTTAAGCCGATTTATCTGCATAGCATCGGTTTCAATTGAAACAATATTACCGTCGGCATCACGCTTTATGCTCACGAGGCTTGAATAGCCCGTGTCCGACAGCACCGAGGGTATCTCCCTGCCTGCCGCAACTGCGGCGTAGCTTTGCGCCTGAACGGCTGCGGTGCTCCGTATCATAGGTCTCAGCCTTGCATCAACCAGCAAAAGCACGGTAAGCACAAGCAAAAGCACACACACCGCAACAAAAACGTATTTTTTTACCCTGCCGTACTGTCTGTAATATCTCAACGCTGCTCACCCCATATATTATATGAATTTTAATATATTTTTTCACTTGACTAATGAGCAAAAGCAATGTAAAATAAACACGTAAAACAAAAAATAGGAGTAATAATATTATGGATAAGGAATACAATCCCGATATCGTCAGCGTAGTTGACGAGGACGGTAAGGAGCACGTTTTTGAAGAGCTTGACAGAATTGAAACAGAAAAGGGCAAGTACGTTGCTCTTCTTCCCATATACGATGACCCGCAGGAGCAGCTTGACGACAGCGGCGAGGTAATAATCCTCAAGGTCAGCGAGGAAGACGGCGAAACCTACCTTTCCGCAATTGAGGACGACGATGAATTCAACGAGGTCGGCAACCTTTTCGAGGAAAGACTTGAAGACCTTTTTGAGCTTGATGACGAAGAATAATAATTAATAATCACCCTGCCTTGTGCGACAACTTTCGGCAATACTAACCCAACACTCTTTTTATAGGGATGCCTGCTCCGACAGCGGATTGCAGACCTCCCGCCTTTACGGCGGACGAAGGGAGCGTGAACCTGTTGGGAGGCGACCCACCTGCTTTTACAAGCAGGTTAATATTAGCCTTGAGCGGCTTGGCGGGGTGACCTAAGGGATTTACTAATATTTAACGATGAGATGGCGGAAATCCGCACGCCAAAAACGGGTTCGGATTATTCTCGCCACCCTATGAGTGATTTTATGAAAAAGATTATTGATTTTGATTTGTACGGTCTTCTTCCCGTTGAAGGAGGCTTTCTTTACATAAAGCCCGAGGTTTTGCCGGACGGCAACGTCAAAGGAAGCTTTTGGGGCTGCGAGGCTCAGAGCTGCCGCAGCGGGCAGGTAACCAAATGGGCATATTTTGAAAGCAAGTTTGGTCCTGCCTACAAGGCAATTGCCGGACAGGTTACAGACTATATTTCCTGTGACACAGGCTTTCTTTCAAACAACCACACGGTTGTGCTTTACCCCGACGGTGACCTTGGCATATTCAACACCAAGGGTGCGGCAGTCTGGACAGGCGAGCTAAAATACAACGGTGCACCGGTAAGAGGCATTGCTGTTGACGGTAAAAACTTCTGGAGCGTCGTGCCCGAGCTTAATGCGGTTATCTGCTACGCAACAGACGAAAAAAGGGTACAGATGAGAATAGGCGGCGGCAAATCTACGGCCTTCCTCAAGCCCGTTTCCATAGTACGCTACAACGATATGCTCTACGTGTGCAACGAGGGCTCTAACAAGGTGAGAACAATTTCGCTTGCCAACTATGCGGTAAACGATTACCTTGAGTTTGACGAGCCGGTCAAAAAGTATTTTCTCGCAGGCGGCAAGGAATTCGTACTGCTCGATTCGGGTCTTTACGAACTCTAAAAAAATCAAATAAAATCCGCCGTTCACCTTAAAACAGTTTCACGGCGGTATAATAATTATGTTCTTTATTTTGCATAATCAGATAGCAGCAAAAATTGCTTCAAAAAATCTGATTATTGCAGAGAAGAAAGATACAATATAATCAAAGAAATTCTTTTTGGGCTTTTCGGGCTCAACGGGTTCGCCGGCTGTTGTTTCTTCGGGAACGGTTGTTGTTTCGGGAACAGCGGAAGTGGTTTCCTCACGAACGGTTGTCGTTTCCGCTGCGGCGGTTGTTTCGCCCGGAATTTCAATTTCGGCAGGCAGCGTTGTGGTAGCTGCAGCCGTGGTTGTTTCAACGGGCTTTAGCGTGCCCGTAGTCGTTTCCTCGGGAACAATAGGTTTGGTCGTGCTTTCCGTTTCGGGCTTATACTTTTCGTACATTGCCAGCGCATCGGCAAGCTCTCTTACTGCAAGACGGCGGTAAACCGAAACCTGAATGTCGGAAGAATTTTTGCTGTAATAGTAAAGATATTTTCCCTCGACAAGGTCGGGGTCTATTCCGTACTTGACGGCTGAGCTTCTCTCCATTGCAATTGAGCTCATGTAAGGCGGCTCATCGACAACCTTGCTGCTCTGTGCGTATACGGCTTTAATCAGCACGTCTTCGCTTTGGTTTTTAAAGCCGCCTAAATTTTCAAACGCTTTAATAATAACGTCGCTGTTTACGCCCTGCTGTACTGCACGGGACCATATAACGTTTTTAAAAGCGATTGTGTAGTTATCGATATCAAAACCGCTGACCTGATTTTCAAGCTTTGATACCATTTTGTCATAATAGCACGCTTTCGTATAGTTGTGCTGTAAAACGAGAAAGCTCTGCGCATCCTCTGCGGCAATCGCCTTCCAGGCAGCGTTGAAGTTTTCGCCGTATGTATTGTTATCCAGTCCGAAAGCATCAATAAGACGCTGACCGGTCTTTGCACCCTCGCCCGAGGATATGCACCAGCGTGCAAACTCCATAGGCACGCCGTAATAGCTTGAAAACTGGTAAGCACCGTAAGAAACCTTACCCGTGTCCTTACCCTCCGAAATGCTGGCCGGGTCGCCGTTTGACTCGTACTTTGCCGACAGACTGCCGAGCAGAAAAGCTTCTTCATCGGCATTTGCATAATCGGAATTGAGCATAATATAATATTCGCTTTCAAGTCCGTTAAGCACGAAATCCTGCTTTGCGCCTGCGCTGAGAGCAAAGCCGCTTATAATGGCTGCTGTAAGCGCAAGACAGATTATTTTCTTTTTCATTAAACTCACCTCAACTTCTATTTTAACTTACTTTATACTCTTTTGTCAATTATACCTTTAATGGTAAATATATAAAATGAAAGGAAACAAAAAATGGACTCATTTATGCAGCTAATCGAAAAGCTTATTGCGCTCTTTATGTCCTTCTTTGCAATGTTTTTCGGCACAACGACACCCGAGGGCTACTCGCCGCTTGATGCAGAGAACATAAAGCTCAACGCAGCGGTTATCTCCGACACCCACATTGACAGCCAAACATACGACAGAACTTCTCTTTTGCGTAAGGGCCTTGCAGACATCAACGCAAGCACCGTCGGTGTTGACGTGCTTGCTGTTGTAGGCGACTGTACAGAAGGCGGCAAGCCCGACCAGTTCAGAGTATTCTTCAACCGTCTTTCAGCCTGCGACAGAGTAAAGCTCACCCTTGTTGCCGTAGGCAACCACGATTCTTGGCAGGCAAACGAAAGCTTTAAGGCTTTCTTTGAGCAATACGGTAAATTCCTCGGCAAGGCTGTATCAACAACCTACCGCCACGAAACCGTAAAGGGCTACCATTTCTTCACCCTCGGCACGGAGGAAAAGCTTCAGGACGAGGCTTACCTTTCACAGACGCAGCTCGATTGGTTTGATTCGGAGCTTTCGGGTCTTATCGGTACGGACAAGCCTATTTTCGTAATGCTTCACCAGCCCTTCAACGGCACGAACAGAGTTAACGAGGCATGGGCACTCGGTCAGCTCGGCGAGCAGTCCGACGCACTTATGGCGATTACGAAAAAGTATACCGACCAGGGTATGCTTATCGTTTTCTTCTCCGGACACCTTCACAGCGGTCTGGGCTACAGCGGAGTCACCAACGACGGCAACCTTTATTTCGTTGACTGCCCGAGCTTCGGCAAAGACCCCTCCAGAGGTGACATTATCGAAACCGGTACGGGCTACGTTCTTGAAGCGTATATCGGCAGAATCGTAATCCGTGCAAGAAACTTCGTTTCAGGCATATTCTACGATAACTATACCTATACCATCAAGACAAACGAGCAGACAGTTCCCGAAGAGCCCACAACAGGCGAACAGCCGACAGAGCCTCCGACCGCTCCCCCCGAAGCAGAAACAACAACCGCTCCTATGACAACACTTCCGGCAGAAATCGGATAACAAACAAGCTACGAAAGGCTTGCACGGAAAAACGCCGTTGCAAGCCTTTGGCTTGTCAAAAGTCACATTAATGTTAAATTATGGTTATACTATTTTCTTATAATATTTTTAACATTAGTTGTATTACAATACTAACAAATTATAAACAACGGAGAAAAAGATGAAAAACAAATTTACCGTTGAGGGTATGATGTGCGCCGCCTGCTCGGCAGCGGTTGAAAGAGCCGTCGGCAAGCTTGAGGGCGTTGAAAGCGCACAGGTAAACCTTCTTGCAAAGCTGCTTACAGTTGAATACAGCGAAAACACGGTTACGCCGGAGGACATCTGCGCTGCGGTAAAAAAGGCAGGCTTTTCCGCCGTTTTACAGGAAGAGCCGAAGCCTGCCGAGGTTAAGCTCAATATGGACGAAGTCCCTGCGGCTTTACCCAAGCCTGAGGAAAAATTTACGCCCGTAAAGGTACGGCTTGCCGTTTCGGTGCCGCTGCTTGTTATATTAATGTATATAACAATGGGGCATATGGTGGGACTTCCCCTGCCCGATTTTCTTCACGGAGTAAACAACGGCGTACAGTTTGCATTTTTACAGTTTCTGCTGACACTTCCCGTTGTATACGTAAACCGTAAATTCTTCTTCAACGGCTTCAGGTCGCTGTTTCACAAGGCACCGAATATGGACACGCTTGTTGCAGTCGGTTCGGGTGCGGCGCTGATATACGGCGCAGCTTCGATTTTTATGATTGGCTACGGCCTCGGCAACGGCAAAATTGACATAGCCGAAAAATACGTTTCAAACCTCTATTTTGAATCCGCCTCAATGATACTCACCCTCGTTACCGTGGGAAAATTTCTTGAGGAAAGGTCCAAAAGCAAAACCAATTCAGCAGTTGCAGGGCTTATTGATTTGTCGCCGAAAAAAGCAACGGTTAAAAGAAACGGCAAGGAAATAACCGTCAATGCCGAGGAAATAGTCGTAGGCGACACAGTTATAATCCGACCCGGCGAAAAAATACCCGTTGACGGAATTGTGACAGACGGTGCATCAAGCGTTGACCAGTCTGCACTCACGGGTGAAAGTATGCCCGTTGAAAAGAGCAAGGGTGACAGCGTTATGTCAGCCTCCCTCAATCTTGAAGGTTCATTCACAATGAAGGCTTCAAAGGTAGGCAAGGATACGACTCTTGCACAAATTATCCGGCTTGTTGAGGATGCAGGCGCAACCAAGGCACCCGTTGCAAGGCTTGCAGATAAAATTGCGGGCGTTTTTGTGCCCGTGGTAATGAGCATTTCGCTTGTGACATTTATTGCGTGGCTTGCAGCGGGTCAAACGCTTGAATTTGCCCTTTCCTGTGCAATCTGCGTGCTTGTAATTTCGTGCCCCTGTGCACTCGGTCTTGCAACCCCCGTTGCAATAACGGTTTCCGCAGGCAGATGTGCCTCCAACGGAATACTGATAAAATCTGCCGAAGCACTTGAAGGACTCTGCAAGGCGGACACGGTAATTCTGGACAAAACGGGCACGGTAACTACAGGCAGACCTGCCGTTACGGACATTATCGCCACGGATATGGAAGAGGACGAGCTTTTAATGCTTGCCGCTTCACTTGAAAACAAGAGTGAGCACCTGCTTGCCAAAGCGATATGTGAAAAATATAAGGGCAAGCTTGTAAAGGCAGATAGCTTTACCTATGTTCCCGGCAAGGGAGTTTCGGCAACAATTGCCGGCAAAAAAGCTCTTGGCGGCAACGCCACGCTTATGGCTGAAAACGGCGTTGATATTTCCGCATTTTCACAACAGGTTTCAGCTCTTTCACAGCAGGGAAAAACCGTAATGTATTTTGCGCAGGACGGCAAAGCAATCGGCATAATTGCCGTTGCGGATGAAATAAAGCCCACAAGTACTGAAGCTGTAAAAACGTTGATACAAAGCGGAAAAGAAGTAATTCTTTTAACCGGCGACAATCGCAGCACCGCCGAGGTTATAGGCAGGCAGCTCGGTGTTACGAAAGTCGTTGCTCAGGTGCTCCCCGCTCAGAAGGCTGAACAGGTTGAAGCCGAACAGAAGAAGGGCAGAAAAGTAATTATGGTCGGTGACGGAATAAACGATTCCCCTGCCCTTGCAAAAGCCGATATAGGTATAGCTGTATCGGCGGCACGGACATTGCTATTGACTCCGCCGACGTTGTGCTGATGAAGAACGATTTGAACGATGTTGTAAAGGCAATTACCTTTTCACATAAAACTCTGCGCAATATAAAGCAAAACCTATTCTGGGCGTTTTTCTACAACATTATCGGCATACCCGTTGCGGCAGGCGTGCTGTTTTTGCCCTTTGGCATAACCCTTTCGCCTATGATTGGTGCAGCAGCAATGAGCTTAAGCTCGCTGTTCGTTGTTACCAACGCTTTAAGACTATACAAAATGAAGTAAAAACACAGCACCGCTGGATTTTAAAAATTCAGCGGTGTTTTTGTTTTTACGGAATAAATTGACAAATACACTTGTTATTGAAAATAATATTTGCTATAATAATTATAATTGTAAAATGGGGAGGAATGTTATGCCTTCAAACG
>JAFXCT010000083.1 GCA_017521365.1 Clostridia bacterium | reverse complement strand
TCTTCAAGCAGATTAAGGCAGCGCAGGAAGGTGGATTTGCCCGAGCCTGATGCGCCGATTACAACAATAACGTCGCCTTTTTTGATTTCGGCATCAATGCCCTTGAGAACTTCGATATCGCCGAAGGATTTCTGCAAACCGTCAACCTTAATGAGAACGTTGTTATCAGTGGTCACTGTTACGCAGCCTCCTTTCGAGTCTTCTTACAAGGGCTGTGAATATCATAACCACAACAAGGTAGATAAGCGCAACCGCAATAAGGGGCATAAATGCGGAGAAGGTTCTGCCGCGGATAAGGTCGCCCGCCTTTGTAAGGTCAACCGTGCCGACGTAGCCCGCAACGGAGGTTTCCTTGAGAAGAACGATAAACTCGTTACAGAGTGTGGGCAGAACGATTTTAAACATCTGCGGAATTACGATGTGAATCATCGTCTGTATATAGTTGAGGCCGAGGCTTCTGCCTGCCTCAAACTGACCCTTGTCAACGGACATAATACCGCCGCGGAAGATTTCCGCAACGTATGCGCCCGAGTTGATACCGAAGGCGATGACCGCAACCATAATATCGTTCGTTGAGCTTGCAAAAATTATGAAGTACATAATAAGAAGCTGAACGACAACGGGTGTACCGCGGATAATCGTCAGATAAACATTGCATATTGCGTTGAAGAAAGCGAGCACAGCGTAGCCGATGCCGCCTCTTTTTTTGAGGTCGGAGCCCATCTTATCGTAGGTTGAGCGGACAATAGCGATAATTACGCCAAGCACGATACCGATAAGGCCGGCAAGAAAAGTGATAAGCAGAGTATTGCCGAAGCCCTCAACAAGCCACTTCCAACGCTCTTCATTTATAAAGTTACGTGTGAATTCGTCCACAAAGTCCTGCCAGCCGAGCTTAAAGGAATTTACGACCTCCTTGCCCTGCATCTGGACAAATGTGGCAAAATCAGCAGCTATCCAAGCTGTCATTGTATTACCTCATTTCCATAAAAACAGCGGACTTTAACGTCCGCTGTCGGAATTTTTAAAAGAATCAGTCGCCTATGTAGCGGTCGATGATTTCGGCAATCTTGCCCTCTGCCTCAAGCTCTGCAAGTGCGGCGTTGAGCTTGTCGAGAAGCTCGGTGTTTTCCTTTGCAACGCAGATTGCGTAATCCTCAACAGTCCACTCGGCTTCAAGAATCTTGAGACCCTCTGTAGCTGCTACGAAGGACTTTGCGGGCTCGTTGTCGATGATAACGGCGTCAACCTTGCCTGTTGCGAGAGCCTGAACAGCCTCAGCGCCCGTCTTGTAGCGGATAACGTTATCCTGGCCGTAACCGCCCTCATCAGGTGTAAGGGAAGCGTAGATATCACCCGTTGTATCCTGCTGAACGCCGTACTTCATAGAGCCGTCAGCAAGCATATCATCAAGAGAAACGATGGAAGAATCCTCTTTAACAATAACAACCTGAATACCCGTTGCGTATGATGTTGTGAAGTTAACGCTTTCAAGGCGATCGGGCGTAACGGTCATACCTGCCATACCCATATCGAACTTGCCGGTTTCAACACCGCCGACGATTGAGCCGAACTCAACGTCCTTGATTACAAGCTCCATACCGAGCTTGTCAGCAAGAAGACCTGCGATTTCAACGTCGATACCTGCGAAGGAATCACCCTCTTTGTACTCGTAGGGCGGGAACGCAGCGTTTGTAGCCATAATGAGCTGTTCCTTTTCGTCTGTCTTGGGCTCATCGCCGCCGCAAGCCCAGAGAGCCGTAAGGCCGAGAACAAGAGCGAGAACTACGGAAAGAACTTTAACTATTGTCTTTTTGTTCATTAATAATTACCTCCTGATAATTTCAGTTATTGGTATTATAGCATTATTATGCAGTGTATGCAAGGAGTTTTGAAAATTTATTCATTTTAATGACTACGAAATAATAAATAATAAAGAAAAAAGAATAAATAAATGAGGGTGGGCTTACGCCCACACCTCAAATTTTTAATACTATCTCACATTAAACCTAATATTTATTCTTTATTATTTTCAGTTCATTCCTCAATCAGCCCATAGTGTCTTCCCATCCAATACGGAAGCAGGAAGGTTGTGCCGTCGTGAAGCACGGGGTTATTGCGCACAACGTCTGCAACGAAATGGCTTCTGTTGTAGCGCAGAACGGGCTTTTCGTCGTAGGGCAGAGGCTCCTTGAGCTGAGGCTTTTCGCCGCCGAACTGCTCCCACTCGCTGTCCCAGACGAGGTCGTTCCTCGTGCTGTTGATAACGGTAACGTCGAGCATTTCAAGCGGAAGCTCGCGCAGAGTACCGACCGCCTTGTCGATATCACAGCATTCGCCCGAAAGCGAGCCGTAGATAACGTTAAGCACGGGGTTGCGCTCAACCTGCTCGTACTCCCAATGCTCACGCATACCGATAAGCAGGCACTGCCTGATATCGGGGTTCGTTTCGTAGCTTAAAATCGGAACATAGCTAAGGAAGCAGAGTGCATCGTCAATATGCACCGTGTGTCCGTCGGGAATTTTACAGCGCAGGGTGTTGAGGGCGTAGTGCTCCTCTTTAATCAGCTTCATATACTCGGCGTTGTACTTTTCATCGCCGCTCATATGATAAGCGGTTTTAAGGAAGGCAAGCATTTCAAGCGCATTCGTGCCGTGCTCCTCCGACCAGAAATCGTTGCGGTTTATGTCATCGGGATTCCAGTTGCCCCAGCGTGTGTATTTGCCGTCCTTATCACGGAGCTTATAATTATTTTCAAGAATATGGTCAACAACGGCACAGAGATATTTACCGATTTCTGCCTTTTCCTCGTCATTTGCACAAAGCTCATAGAAAACGGAAAGTGAGGAGAAATGACCGACCATTTCATCGCTTGAAACGTCGCCGAGCCAGTCATACTCGCATGCATCATACCACTTGGGCATAGTGCCGCAATAGGCAATATCGCCTTTTTTGCGCACACAGCGTGCAGTCAGACCCGGAACACCGGTAATGGTGAGCAATTTAAGCATAGCGCTTGCGCTTCTGCGTGCAAGCTCAAGCGCTTCAGCGTTGCCCGTAACCGCATAGCGGTAGGACTGTGCCATAAGATATACACCCGTGCGAAGTCCGTCATTATCGGTGATATAGACATAGCCCGAGCCTAAATCGTCACGGCTGTCAAGCTTGCGGTGGGCAACGAAGCCGATATCACGCACGTTGTATTTTTCAATATAATCCTGATATACAGCCGCTTTTTCAGCAAGGGTCATCGTAACCGTTTCAATGCAGGAAACGCCCTTCTGAGTGCCGACCCAAACGGTGCTGCCGCCGTCGCTTTCGGCAATTGCGGTAACCTTTGCATCGGGCAGCCAGTAAGAAGCGGGATAGAAGTGGCGCTTTGCGCCGTCATAAATTGCAAGACCTATATCCGTGCCGACGTAGCGTTTGCCGCTTTTGCCGAACAGAATTTTATTTACGCTGTAATTGCAAAGCGCCTTGACCTCTTTGTTTGTAACCCAATAGCTTTTGGAGTCGTAAACAAACAGGCCCTTGTCCGTGCCGACCCAGACTATGCCGTATTTATCGCCCGCAACCGTGCGGATGTAAGACTCGGGCATATATGAATTTTCGGGGCTGACGTTAAACCAGCGAAGACGCTTGCCGAGTGCGGTTTTGATGTTTTCACCCGTTGCAACGAAGATTTCACCGTCTGCAAAGCAGCACATATCAAGCGGTGTTTCGTGCTCGGTGTGATACCAGCGCACGAAGCAGCCGTTTTCAAATCTATAGAGGTATTCATCGGTTATAAGGCGGAGTCTGCCGAAGTGGTCCTGCGAAATTGCAACAATATCGCCCTCAACCTGCTGACGGTTTTCACCGTCTGCGGTGCAAAGCTCGTTACCGCTTGCAAGCCACAGCCTGCCCTCGGTATCGGCAAAAACCGTCTGCACCCTGCCCTCAAACAGACTTACGGGCACAAAGCGGCCGTTTTCGCAGTAAGCCGCACCCTTGTCCGTACCGACCCATGCCCTGCCGACTTTGTCTACGGCTACAGAAAGAATATTGCAGGAGGGCAGACCGTCACGCTCTGTGTAAATTCTGCGTTTATCCTGCTTGAACGAATCACATTTAAAGCCAAACATAACTATTCTCCTTTCTGCTTATTCGCCTATAAGCCCGTAATATCTGCCAAGCCAGTACGGCATTAGGTAGAACGTGCCCTCGACTATGCGGTAGCCGCCCCACGTTCTGTCCGCAAGATACTGGTTGTGGTCGTAGGTTGCAAAGGGCTTCTCGTCATAGGGCAGCGGAACGGCAAGCTGCGGGTCCTCGCCGAAGCGCTCCTGACCCTCGTAATCCCACACAAGGTCGTTTCTGACGCTGTTATAAATCGGGATTTCCATTGTTTCCATCGGCAATTCGCAAAGGCTGTTTATGCCCACGTCAAGGTCAGAACACTCCTCGGTATAAGCAGCGTAAAGAATGTTCCAGAACGGGTTACGCTCCGTGCGCTCATACTCCCAATGCTCACGCAGACCTATCAGATAATACTGCAGAATATCGGGGTCGGTCTCGTACATCATAAGGGGAATAGTCGTGAGGAAGCCGAGGTGGTCGTCAATATGGTTTGTGCGTGCATCGTCCAGCTTTCTGCGCATTGCGTTCACCGCAAAATGCTCCTTGGAAACGAGGCGCACGTATTCATCGTGATATTTTTTATCCGCACCGAGGTGGTCAAGGATTTTGAGGAAGGAAAGCAGCTCAAAGGAGTTCACTCCCCTCTCCCAGAACCAGCGGTCGTTGCGGTTGAGGTCATCGGGGTTCCAGTTACCCCAGGTTGTGGGAAGTCCGTCAATATCGCAAAGCCTGTAGTTGTGGGTCATAATATGGTCAACAATGGCGCAAAGCGCATCTCTGATTTCCGCCTTTTCCTTGGGTGTTGCGCAAAAATCGCAGTAAACTGCGGCAGGCACAAAGTGACCACTCATTTCGTCACTGGAGGTTTCACCCTTCCACTCGACCTCGCCTGTTTCGTCGGTTACAAGATGCCATTCGGGGTGGCCGTTGCCAAAGCCCGTTTCGCCGGGGCGGCGTATTGCCCTTGCCGTAAAGCCGGGAATACCCGTAATCTTCATCAGGTAAAGCATAGCCTTCATCGACCTGCGTGCAATATTCAGCGCTTCCTCCTCACCCGTTACGGCATAGCGGAAAGCCTGCGACAGCATATATGTACCCGTCCAGAGTCCGTCGTTATCCGAAATCTCAACCTCACCCGTGCCGAAATCGGTTGCGTTGTCAATAAAGCGGTTGGCAACAAAGCCGATATCACGCACGTTGTATTTTTCGGTGAGGGCAACAAAGTTATCTGCCTTTTCACGGAGGGTCATCATAACGGTTTCAATGCGTGAAACACCGTTCTCCGTACCGACCCAGATTGTACTGCCGTCGTTACTTTCGGCAATAGCCGTAACACGGGAATCGGGCAGCCAATAGCCGGCAACGTAGAAATGCCGTTTTGCACCGTCGTGAATACCGACACCGATATCCGTGCCGATATAGCGCCTGCCCGTTTTGCCGAAAAGGATTATATTCGTGTTGTAGCTGCAAAGGGATTTTACTTTACGCCCATCTACCCAATGGCTTTTTGAATCAAAAGCCCTTACGCCCTTGTCGGTACCGACCCAGAGCATACCGAGGCTGTCACACTCAACAGCCTGCACAAGCGCATCCGTTTCGTAAGTGCTGAAAGTCCCCTCTTTATCAACGCTTAACAGCTTACCGCCTGCGGCAAGCCAGATTGTATTCTCATTTAAAGCCATATCCGAAATTTCACTTTCGGATTCAAAGCACTTTTCAGGTTTACCGTTTAATGTGTAAACATAGCTTTTTGTTGCAACAAAAACTCCGCCCGAATTATCCTGCGCAAAATCAACAACAGCGCTGTCGAGCTCGTAACGGGTTTCACCGTCGGCAGTACAAACGGTATTGCCGCAGGCAAGCCACATTCTGCCTTCGTTATCGGCAAGCATTGCCTGAACGCTTTGAGTAAAAGAAGATACGCTCACAAAAGCACCGTTTTCAAAAACCGAAACGCCCTTGTCCGTACCTATCCACACCCTGCCGTCCTTACCGACTGCAGCGGAAAGAACGTTGTTTGAAGCAAGTCCTTCTCTTTCGCCGAAGAAAGTGCGCTTATTCTGTTTAAAGGGTTTTACCGTAACAGTTGACATACCTTATTCCCCCTAAAAATAGCTTATTTTGAAAAAAGCAGGAGTTATGGTGAACTCCTGCTTTTTGGTTTAAGTAAAATTATTCAGCTGCTTCCTCTGCTGCCTCTTCTGTAGCTGCTTCAACAGCTTCCTCTGCTGCTTCTTCAGCAACGGGCTCGATGAGGGCACGGATTGAAAGGCTTACACGCTTCTTGTCGAAGTCGATTTCCGTAACCTTTACGTCAACCTCTTCACCGATTGTAAGAACATCCTCGGGCTTGTTGATGCGGCGGTCAGCAATCTGTGAAATGTGGATAAGACCGTCGATGCCGGGGATAACGTTTGCGAATGCACCGAAGGTTGTCATACCGACTACCTTAGCCTTGCAAACAGTGCCTACGGGGTAATCGCGGCGCATAATCTCCCAGGGATTGTCCTCTACCTTC
>JAFXCT010000082.1 GCA_017521365.1 Clostridia bacterium | reverse complement strand
AATAGCCTTCCCCTTGAGGGGAAGATTCCCCCACGGTGTGGGGGAAATGTCACAAAGTGACAAAGGGGGACGGCTCCGTCAGAGGGGGACCGCCGCACGGCGGTGGATGAGGTGGAAAAGAGTTAGACAAACCGCAATTTGTACTACGCTTTCATCATACAACATATTTATAAAAATATAAAGACTTATTTTGATATTTGGTGAAAAATATGTCAGAGATAATATTTGCGGCCCGTGAGTTTTGCTGGAACCCGTTACTGCTTGCGGCATTTTTCGGAGTGGGGTTATATTTCAGCGTAAAATCGGGCTTTTTACAGATACGCAGACCCGTATTTATCTTCCGTTCGACCTTCGGCAGCATAAAAAAAGCCGAGTCAAAGGACGGCATATCGCCCTTTGCCGCTCTTTCCGCAGCGCTTGCCGCCTGTATGGGCACGGGCAATATAGTAGGCGTTGCAAGTGCTTTGACTATCGGCGGTCCGGGTGCGGTTTTCTGGATGGTAATTTCAGCTCTGCTCGGCGAAATGACAAGCTGTGCGGAAAACATTCTCGGAATAGAATACCGTGCAAAGAACGAAAAGAACGAGTGGATGGGCGGTTCTTTGCTGTACATAGAAAAGGCCTTCGGCAGAAAATCGGCCTGTGTTTTCGGTGTTTTCTGCATCGGGGCGTCACTCGGTATGGGCAATATGACACAGGCAAACGCAATCAGTACCGCTGTTTGTGAGCAAACCGAAACTGTACCCGTTGCGTTAGGCGTTGCGGTTGCCGCCGCTGTGGGGTTGGTAATGTTCGGCGGTATTAAGCGTGTTTCGGGCTTTACGGAAAAAATCATTCCGCCGCTTTCACTCGTTGTAATAATTGCGCTTATAGCTGTAACAGCTATGAATTACCGCCTTATTGTTCCGTGTATAAAGCAGATTTTTGTTTCGGCATTTGATTTAGGGTCTATGGCTTCGGGTATGGGCTCTTACGCACTTTCAAAAGCAGTAAAGGAAGGCTTTGCACGGGGCGTATTTTCAAACGAGGCAGGTCTTGGCTCCTCCCCTATCGTGCACGCTTCGGCAGACGTAAAAGAGCCGTTGACGCAGGGCTTATGGGGCATAGCCGAGGTTTTTATAGACACGGTGCTTATGTGTACGCTGACCGCTCTTGCACTTATGACAAGCGGTGCGTACACACCCGATTCCGACCTTTCACCCGTAGAAATGAGCACCGCCGCATTCTCGGATATTTTCGGCAGCTCGGGCGGAATATTCGTATGTGCTTCGCTTTGCCTTTTTGCCTTTGCAACCATAATCGGCTGGGGCTTTTACGGCGAAAAGGCAGTTGAATACACCTTCGGCGAAAAGGCGGTTACGCCGTACAGAGCCTTATTTTTAATCTGCACGGTTATCGGCACCTGCGTACCTCTTGACACGGTGTGGGCACTGTCCGATATTTTTAACGCACTTATGGCAGTACCCAACCTTGCCGCAATTATCAGGCTGAGAAAAGCGGCTGTTTATCACATAAAAAAATCAGCCACGGATAACCGTGACTGATTCGTAATGGATTTTAATTATTTGACTGCCTTCTTTGAGGTTGTAAGCTTGATGATAAACATAGCGGCAAGCATTACAACAATCATAAGAGGAAGAACGATAGCCGCATTGGGTACGAAGCCTGCGATGATGTAACCGACAAAGGAGAACGCCGCAACCGTGACAGCATAGGGAAGCTGGGTTGAAACGTGGTTGAGGTGGTTACACTGACCGCCTGCGGAGGACATAATCGTTGTATCGGAGATGGGTGAGCAGTGGTCGCCGCAGACAGCACCTGCAAGGCAAGCGGACATTGCAACAATCTGGAGAGGATCGCCTGCTTCGAAGATAACGATAACGATGGGGATAAGGATACCGAAGGTGCCCCAAGATGTACCCGTTGAGAAGGAGATGAAGCAAGCAACGAGGAAGATGATAGCAGGAAGGAAGTTAGCAAAAGTACCTACGTTTGTCATAACGCTGTTGACAAAGGGCTGTGCGCCGAGAACAGCAGTCATATTCTTAAGAGAAGTTGCGAATGTGAGAATAAGGATGGCGGGAACCATTGCAATAAAGCCCTTGGGGATACATTCCATTGCTTCCTTAACGGAAATAACCTTACGGAGTGCAAGGTAAGCAATTGTGAACACGAGAGCAATAATGCTGCCCCAGGGAAGACCGACTGTAGCGTCCGTATCGCCGAAGGCTGTGATGAAATCCACACCGTCGAAGAAGCCGCCGACGTAAATAAGAGCAAATACGCAGGCAACGATGAGAACAACTATGGGAAGAACAAGGTCAATAACCTTACCCTTGGGGTTGAAGCCCTCTTCCGTAACCTCTGCCTTTTCACCGCTCGTGTAAAGGTCGCCGTACTTCTGAGCGTTGAACTCGTGAAGCTTCATCGGGCCGAAGTCAAACTTCATAACTGCAAGAGCAACCACGAAAACAAGAGTGAGAAGTGAATAGAAGTTGAAGGGAATTGCTCTTATGAACAGGGACAGGCCTTCACCCTCGGGAGCGTAAGAGGAAACTGCAGCTGCCCAGGAGGAGATGGGAGCAATCATACAAATCGGTGCTGCTGTAGCGTCGATAAGATAGGACAGCTTTGCACGGGAAATCTTCTTGCTGTCGGTTACGGGACGCATAACGGAGCCGACGGTAAGGCAGTTGAAGTAGTCGTCAATAAAGATAAGTACGCCGAGCACAAAGGTTGCAAGCATTGCACCCGTGCGGGACTTGATGTGGGTCTGTGCCCAGCGGCCGAAGGCTGCCGAACCGCCCGACTTATTGACAAGGGCAACGAGAACGCCGAGAACGACAAGGAAAACAAAGATACCTGCCGTACCGGAAACGGCGGAAATAAGGCCGTCGTTAGTGAGGATATCCATAGTGCCGGTAAAGCTGAAGTTTGCTCCGAGAAGAGCGCCGGAAAGGATACCGATGAAAAGAGAGCTGTAAACTTCTTTGGTTATAAGAGCAAGGCCGATAGCGATTACGGGCGGAACAAGTGCCCACCACGAAGCCGTAACCTGACCTGCACCGCCGCAGGTTTCGCACTCTGCGCCGTCAACGAGGCCTGCGCCTGCGCAATCCACGCAGTCAGCAGTTGCCATTGCGCCGCCTGAAACGCCTGCAAAAACGAGCAGACCGACTATAGCAACAGCAACAATGGCAAGAAGTATTTTTCTTGACTTTGACATTTTAGTCACTCCTAAAAAATATTTTGGGGATATGCTTTTACGGGTAGAATATAGCACACTTAAATTGCAGTGTCAACAACAATATTCGAAAAGAAAACAATTATTATTTCTTATTTCTTCTTTATTCTTTATTATTTCACACAATATAGTTGTGTACGCCTGCGCCGACTTCGTACTCTCCGCCGGGCAAAATTACGGTTGCGGTACAGCCCTCGGGCACGGTAAAGGTGTAGGCGGTTTTGCCGTTTTCGGTTTTCCATTCGCTCTTGACCAAACCGTTGCGTGTTTCAACGCTTGCCTTTACCCAATCGATTCTGCTGTCCGTATAGGGTCTGAAGATAATGTGCTTGTAAGCGGGATTCTTTTCATCAGCCTTGATACCTGCCATATCGCCGTACATCCAGTCGGCAACAGCACCGTAGGCGTAGTGGTTAAAGGAATTCATATCCGTGCTCCACATTGTGCCGTCCTCTCTCAGGCTGTCCCAATGCTCCCATATAGTGGTTGCACCCATTCTTACCGAGAAGAGCCATGACGGATATTCCTCGCGGAGAATCAGGTCGTAGGCCGTCTTCACATATCCGTTATCGGTAAGTGCGTGAAGAAGATACGGCGTGCCGACAAAGCCCGTTTTGAGGTGGCCGCACTCGGTTACAAGCTCGTTGAGCTGTTTTGCGGTTTCGTCTATGTTGTCGGAAATGCCGAAGTGCACGGCAAGGGTTGCGGCTGTCTGCGTTACGTATTCGGGCTTGATTCTGCCGTTTTCCATAAACTTGTTACGGAAAGCAACAACCGAAGCCTCACGCTTTGTTTTATACTCGGAGGCATCCTCACCGCAAAGCTCCATAGCCTTTATAAGGATTTCGCTTGAATAAATATAGTAAGCGGTTGCAATAAGGTCCTTGTTTGTGCCGACGTCGCATTTGCCGACATCACTTGCGTCAAGGTTAAGCCAGTCGCCGAAATGCCAGCTCTTGCACCAGATGCCGTCAACGCTGCTGTTTTCGATGTACTCGATATAATTCTTCATTGAGTCGAGTGATTCGGCAATGAGGTCCTTGTTTGCATAGGACAGATACATCTGCCACGGGCAGACCGTTACGGCATCCGCCCAGGCTGCAGAGGAATTTTCATCAACGTCAAAAATATCGGGGATTACGTGAGGTATCGTGCCCCACGGTCTCTGCTCCGCACGAAGGTCGGCAAGCCACTTGAGGAAGAAGCGTTCAACGTCAAAGTTGTAGGCGGCGGCCTTTACGAAAACCTGTGCATCACCTGTCCAGCCAAGACGCTCGTCACGCTGAGGACAGTCGGTAGGCACGTCGAGATAGTTGCCCTTCTGACCCCAGATGACGTTGTGATAGAGCTTGTTTAGCATTTCGCTTGAACACTCGAAGTGACCCGTGCGCTTAATATCGGAATGAACGACTATAGCCGTAAAGTTTTCGAGCTTTACTTCATCGCTCCAATTTTCAAGCTTTATGTATCGGAAGCCGAAGAAATCAAAATCGGGCTTGCAGACGTGCTCCTCACCGTCGCAGACAAAGCAAGCCTGCGCCTTTGCGGCACGGAGATTATCCCTGTAGAAATTACCCTCGGCATCAAGCACCTCACCGTGGTGGATAACAGCGGTTTCGCCCTTGTTGCCCTTAATTCTGAATTCAACGTAGCCCGTAAGATTCTGGCCGAAGTCAATAACGGTTTCGCCCTTGGGGGTGATTATAATTTCCTTTGCGGGAAGTCTTTCATGCTCAACAACCCTTTCGCCCTGACGGTCAAGGAGAATTTTATTGTTGTGCGGGAAGGCTATAGCCTTCATCGGCTCTTCATCAACAAAGTTCGGGTCGTAAGTATAGCCGTTGTAAAGGTCGGTTGAAACGAATTTACCGAGCTGTACCGTCCAGGAGCCGTCGGTATATATCACCTCGCTCGTGCCGTCGGCATAATCAAGGGTAAGTGCGGCAATAAGCGCCGTTTCACGCACACCGAGGAAATAGCCTGCACATCGCTCTGTGCCGGTAAAATACCTGCCCTTCCAGCCGGGACCGACACCAATTGAAACGGTGTTGTTTTCCTTAAGCATTGCTGTTACGTCGTAGGTTTCCACCTGCAGGCGCTTCTGGTAAGCCGTCCAGCCGGGCGCAAGCACGTAGTCCCCCACCCTTTCGCCGTTGATGTCAACAACATATACGCCGAGTGCCGTTGCCTCAAGGCTTGCGCTGACAAGGTCTTTTTTCACCTCAAAGCTCTTGGAATAGCGAATTTCACATTCCTTGCAAAGCTTGGGGCTTTTAATCCATTGTGCATTGGTAATGTTTTTCATTATCGTTCAACCTCCCGGTTAAAATTCATTCTGTAAGCTGTTCCTGAAGACTTTCCCATTCCTCCATAAGCAGCATAAGAGTTTCGTTTGCTTCGTCCAATTCTGCCGTAAGCGAAATAATCTTTTCATAGTCTGCCGCTGTTTCGGGGCTTGAAAGCTCACTTTCCAGAGCAGCTATTCTTTCTTCCGTTGCGGTTATATCGCTTTCCGCTTTACGGCACGCCGCGGCGAGCTTTCGGCGCTCGCTGTCCTTGAGCTTGCGCTGTTTATAGCCGTCCTCTTTTATTTCCTTTTCCTTCGGCTGTGCAAGCTGTTGAGCTTTGATTGCTTCAAGACGGGCAAGGTATTCGTCGTAGTCGTTGCCGAAATCCTCCGCACCGTTTCTGCCAAGGCGGAGAATACGGGTAGAAAGCTTATTTATAAAATAGCGGTCGTGCGAAACAATCAGCATAGTGCCGTCATAATCCAAAAGCGCATCCTCAAGCGCCTCACGGGAGCTTATATCAAGGTGGTTTGTCGGCTCGTCAAGCAACAGCAGATTGTAGCCGCCGAGCATTAATTTAAGCATTGCAAGCCTTGCCTTTTCGCCGCCGCTCAAATCGCCTACCCTTGCAAAAACGTCGTCCCCTCTGAAAAGGAAGGCGGCAAGGGCACTGCGCACCTCGGTCTGGGTTAATCTGCGGTATTGGTCCCACACCTCGTCAAGCACGGTTTTATCCTCGTGCAGACCCTCCAGCGACTGGTCGAAATAGCCGACCCTTACGTTTTCGCCGAATTTGCGTATACCTGCCTGAGGAATGTACTGACCGACAAGCACACGCAGAAAGGTTGTTTTACCGCATCCGTTTGCGCCGAGCAAAAACGCATGCTCGCCTTTTTTTATCAGCAAATCCACATTTTCAAACAGAGGCTCTGCACCGAAGCCCTTGGTCAGGCCTTGAGTTATAAGCACATCGTTACCCGTTTCAACGAGAGTGCCGAATTTGAATTTCAGCGTTGCAGCATCCGACTCGGGCTTTTCAAGTCCGTCAAGCAGGCGGTCAATAGATTTTTGCTTATGCTCTGCTGTACGGATGTTCCGCTCTCTGTTCCACTGCTTTTGCTGTTCGATTATTTTTTCTATTCTGTGAACTTCCGCCATCGTGTTGTCGTAATGGCGCTGTTCAATAATCTTGTCCTTTTCCTTCTGTTCGAGAAATTTCGTGTAACCGCCGTTATAAATTCTCATTCTGCGGTGCTCGATTTCCATTGTGCGTGTCGTGACACGGTCAAGAAAATAACGGTCGTGCGAAATAATCAGCGCCGCACCCTTATAATCCGAAAGGAAATTTTCAAGCCACTGCACGCTTTCAATATCAAGATGATTGGTCGGCTCGTCAAGCAGCAGCAAATCGGGTGAAGAAAGCAAGAGCTTGCCGAGGCTCAGCTTTGAACGCTGACCTCCGCTTAGTCTGTCGCAGGCAAGAGTATGCATTTCGGCAGGGAAGCCCAGACCCGTGAGCATTGATTTTGCACGGCTTCTGTAGGTGATGCCGCCGTCACGCTCATACTTTTCGTGCAAACGAAGCTGTTCATCTATCAGAGCATCAATATCGCCGCCCTTGTCAATAAGGCGGTTTAACTGCTCCAGACGGATTTCAATTTGCATAAGCGGCTCAAAGACGGTGAGAATTTCATCGTAAATGCTTCGCACCGAGTTGCGGCAGGCGTGCTGCTCCATATAGCCCACAACGGTGTTTTTACCCGGGTGAATTTCGCCCGAGGTGGGTTGCTCCTGCCCCAGAACGAGGCGGAAAAGCGTGGTTTTGCCCGTACCGTTTGCGCCGATTAGGCCGACACGCTCACCTTCCTTTATATCAAAGGAAACCTTGTCAAAAAGCACACGGTCACCAAAGGACATATTCAAGTTTTGTGCTGATAATACTGCCATAGTTACTCCAGATTACAGTTTGTCTGCGACAAACTGTTAATGAAAAATGAATAATGAAGCCGCTTGCGCTGATGAATAATGAATAATAACATTCGGGTGCGGGTGTCCCGCCTACAATTATTCACTATTCATTATTCATTAGCAACGATTTATTGTTGCATTAAACTCTGCTCTCTAAAATTTCAATCTTACCCTCAACAGCGTACTCTCCTGCATTTGCGGGTACGAATACGCCGTCGCCTTTCGCAATATCAAGCGTAACGCCGCCGCAGGAAATTCTGCCGCAGCCGTCGAGAACCATAATATGTACAAAAGAATTTTCATCGGCAAGGCCCTTATAGGTGCCGTCGATTTCAACTCTGTTCACGCTGAAAAGCTCAAAGCTGACAAGCTCGGTTTTCGTTGCACCGTCAAGCTTTTCCGTTTTTGTAAGTGTCGGAATTGACGGGCACGGAGGCTCGCACTTTGTAACGTCGAGCGTTTCCTTGACGTGAAGCGGTCTCGGGCCGTTGCACTTTGCATCAAAGCGGTTGTAATCGTAGGCTCTGAAGGTGACGTTTGAATTCTGCTGAACCTCCGCAAGGAGTATACCCTTACAGATAGCGTGGAGAGTACCTGCCTCGATAAAGAAGAAATCGCCCTTCTTTACTTCAACGTAATTCACGACGTCCTCAATTCTGTTTTCTTCAATTGCCTTTGCAAATTCCTCGGTTGTGATTTTTTCCTTGAAGCCGTATATAATTCTTGCGCCCGGCTCGCAGTCCATAATATACCAGCACTCGGTTTTGCCGAAGCCGCCGTTGTACTGCTTTGCGTATTCATCGTCCGGATGCACCTGAACGGAAAGGTCGTCGGCTGCATCGATGAACTTTATTAAAATTGGAAAATCGTCAAAATTTTCTGCGTTCTTACCGAGTATACCCTTGCCTGCCTTTTCAATTATTTCGGACATCGTCATTCCGTCGTACTCGCCGCCGCAGGCCCTGGACTCAAAATCCTTGAAGCAGGAAAGCATCCACGCTTCGGCGCAGTTTTCAAGGTCGGTTTTGACGTTATAGTTCTCAATAAGCTTTCTGCCGCCCCAGATGGTACGCACGGCAAAGGGGGTAAGTTTTGTGATTTTCATATTTAATCTCCTTACTAAGGTTGAATAATTACAAGAATATTTGTCCATTATCTTTACATAAAATGTTATACAAAGTGTAAGGAAAGGACAGATTATGGCTGCTTTAATTGATTTACTGAACAGAAAAAAGGCTGATGAAGAAAACATAAATCTGATTAATGAAATTCAGGACATCAGCCGTGCGCTTGAAAGAGCATATGAACGCTTTGAGCTTCAAAGCGACAGCGACCTTGTTGAGGCAACGATTTTTGAAATTGAAGCGCTCAAGGCACGCTACAGGTATATGTTAGCGCTTGCAAAAGAACAGAACCTTACCGCACAGGGAAAGAGGGAATAAAATGAAAGCTACGACAGTTGTTATAATCTTTGCCGCAGTATGTGTCCTCACAATGCTGACGGTAATGCTGAAAAGAAAGTGCTTTTTCAAGGGAATATTTGCTACGGTTTTTCAGGGTGTAGCCGCACTTTATGCGGTTAAGCTGGTAGGGCTTGCAACGGGAATAAGCATAGCCGTAAACTGGTACACGCTCGGCACGGCGGCTGTTTTAGGCTCACCGGGTGTTGCACTTATCCTCGCCGCAGAAGCAATCTTTATGCGGTAAATACATATTCTTTATTTGCTTCAAGTGCACAGTCTTTGATTTCGCCGTTTATTTCTACCTTTACCGTCTGTGCGGAGGCGGAAACAAGTTTACACGAAACGACCTTGCCATCTTTAAACTCTGCTGAAACCTCAACGTTACCTCTTGCCTTAAGGCCGCTGAATGAGCCGGACAGGAAGTCTGCCGTTGCAGGAAGCAGAGAAATTACGTCCTCGTGGCTTTGCATAAGCATTTCGCCTATACCTGCCGCACCGCCGAAGTTGCCGTCAATCTGGAAAGGCGGATGAGTATCGAAAAGGTTGGGCAGGGTTGAACGGGTAAAGAGAAGCCTTATATGCTTATACGCTTCGCTGCTGTCACGCAGTCTTGCAAAGAGGTTGATAAGCCACGCTCTGCTCCAGCCCGTGTGACCGCCGCCGTTGGCAAGCCTGCGGTCAAGCGTAACACGGATTGCTTTGTAAAGCTCGGGTGTGTTTCTCGTAATCTGTGCGGCAGGATAAAGACCGAAGGCGTGAGAAATGTGGCGGTGGCCGGGGTCTTCCTCATCGTAATCCTCAAGCCATTCCATAAGCTGGCCGTGCTTGCCGACCTGCATAGGCGGAATTTTGGGAAGTGCGGCTTTTACCTTTTCAGCCGTTTCAGTTTCCATGCCGAGAAGCTTTTCGGCTTCAAGGTAGAATTCAAAGAGCCCTGTTACAATCTGTCTGTCCATTGTAGGTGCCATACACATCGTTACGGGCTTACCGTCCGCACCGATATATTCGTTTTCCGGCGAAGCGGAGGGACCCGTAAGAAGTCTGCCCTGAGAGTCCTCAATCATATATTCAAGGAAGAAATCGACACAGGCCTTTATGTATTCATAGGCTTCGTTCTTAAGAAAATCAAGGTCACGGGTGTAAAGGAAATGCTCCCACATATGATAGGCAAGCCACGCACCGCCTACGGGCCACAGACCCCAAACGCCGTCGGCAGGGCCGTTGAAGCCGTAAATATCGCTCAGGTGGTGGGTAACGGTGCCGTTACAGCCGTAGTAATCCTTCGCCGCCTTTTTGCCGCCCTCAAGAAGGTTGGTGTTCGTATAGTCAAACAGCGGCTTGGTACATTCGCTTATGTTCGACTGCTCTGCGTGCCAATAGTTCATCTGCAGGTTGATGTTGGTGTGGTAGTCCGCATTCCACGGGTTCTGCATTCTTTCGCCCCACACACCCTGCAGGTTTGCCGGAAGTGAGCCGGGTCTGCTTGAGCCTACGAGCAGGTATTTACCGAACTGCCAGTAGAGAGAAATAAGACCGAAGTCGGTTGCTCTGTCGTCCTTTTTCAGCCTTTCAAGCCTTTTGTCAACGGGAAGCTTTTCGAGCTCCTCATCAGCTTCAAAGCAAACGTCGCTGCGCTCCATAATTGAAGAGAAGCTCTTAATGTGTTCAGCCTTAATTGCTTCGTAATCAAAATTTGCGCTCAGCTTTTCAACACAGGCTGTTCTGTAGTTTTTATCAATATTATCGGAAACAATGTTTATGTAAATCACGGCCTCGGTTGCGTTTTCAACACGCAGGCTGTCTGTTTTTGCGGTAACCTCACCGTTCGTGTCAACCCTTGCGGCAACGCAGAAGGCGTGAGTCTTGTGTGCGGTGTCACAGCAGGCAACCAGCTTGTTGCCCACAGCAGTTTTCTCGGTTACAAGTTCACGGTCGTATGTGATATTGAAGGATGACTTTTCGGAAAAGCTGAATTTAACCGCCATCAGCTTTTCTTCATAGGAAACAAAGCATTCCTCAACCGTATCAACGTTCTTCTTCGTATAGCTAACGGTTGCAACACCCTTATTGAGGTTGAGGTCACGGCGGTAATTCTTCGCCTTTGACTTATCGTCAAACTCAACGTTAAGCCTGCCAGCAACCTCAAAGGAAGCAATTACGTTGAAATCGTTTTCAAGGTTTTCCTCTGCCCACTTTGCCGCCTCGAAATTTTTATCCTCGAGGAACAGTGAACGGATATAGGCAATTTTTTCTTTAAAGTCGCCTGCCGGCTTCATTTCGGTGGGCTCATCCCAGACGGTTTCCTCGTTGAGCACGAAAAGCTCGCTGTCCGTTCTGCCGAATACGCTCAGACCCATTGAGCCGTTGCCAAGCGGAGTACAGTTTTCCCACTTGTCTGCCGCATTTTCAAGGTGAAGAATGTAATCTTTCATATTTTTACCTCTTTTATTTTAATTGTTGTTTTATTTCTTCAAGCACACTGTAGGGTATTGCCATATTGCCAAGCCCCCTGCCGATAGCTATATGGGGCTTCATTGCAGCGTGAAAATCCGTGCCGCCGCTTATTTTCAGGCCGTGTCTTTTAGCCATAGCCTGAAACTTCGCCTGCATTTCCCCGTCATAATCGGTGTAATAGCCTTCTAAGCCGTCAAGCCCGTAGGAGTACAGCTCATCAAGAAAATTTTCCAATCTCTCATCGGAAATTTTTATAAGATGAGGGTGTGCAAGAAACGCAACGCCGCCTGCGGAATGTATGGCTTCGATTGCGGTTTTCGCCTCCAGCTTCTGGTTACCGAAATAGGCAGGCTTGCCGGAGGAAAGGTATTTTTCAAACGCCTCTTTAACAGACGAAACGTAGCCCTTGTTCAGCATAACCCGTGCAAAATGTGCCCTGCCGACTATGCCGCCCGGTGCAAGCGACTTTGCCTCCTCAAGCGTAACGTCAAAGCCGAGGTTTTGAAGAAGCCTTGCGGTCATCACGTTGCGCTCAATACGCTTTTCAATAATTTCGCTGAGTATTCCCTGTAAAACGGGATTATGAATATCAATAAAAAAGCCGAGTATATGCGTTTCGGTTTCGGATTTTACCGAAAATTCAATTGCGGGCACAACCTCAACGCCATACCGCTCGCCGGCTCTGACCGCTTCCTCAACACCGCTGACTGTATCGTGGTCGGTAAGCGCTATTGCGGCAAGACCGTTTTGTGCTGCGTGCTTTACCAGCTCGGCAGGTGTCATCGACCCGTCGGAGCTGGTTGAGTGCGTATGCAAATCAATCAGTTTAGTATCAATAACAATCACCTTATTTCTAACTATATATATTAACAAATATATATACGTTTTGCAATAGCAAATTGAATAATACCGCCAAAAACTTTAGCGATTAAAAGCGTTAAAATTATTTTTGCAAAAACTATTGACATTGCGGATTTACAGTAGTATAATGCAGTCATTCTTCAACAAGGAGCAGACAGCTATGCTTTGCAAAACCAATGCAACTGCATACGAGTTTTTTTACTTTTACTTTTATTTCGCAGAGAAATAAACAGTAGAAGTGATTTTTGCTGCGCCTTAAGCAGAAGGCAGATTTATAAAGCGATTTTAAAGAGCTTTGCAGTAAATTCACTGTAAGGCTCTTAATTTTTTTGAAAGGTGATTTTTAAAATGGTAGTAGTACTTAAAAGCAACGCAACACAAAATCAGCTTGACAACCTTATAAGCTGGCTTGAAGAACAGAAGGTTCTCGTTCATATATCAAAGGGCGAATATCAGACTATACTCGGCCTTGTAGGCAACACTACGGCAATTGACACAGACCTTATTGAAGGATTGGATATAGTTGAAAGCGTAAAGAGAATTTCCGACCCGTTCAAGAGTGCAAACAGAAAATTCCACCCCGACGACACGGTTGTTGACTGCTCGGGCGTTAAAATCGGCGGCGGTGAATTTGCAATTATCGCAGGTCCCTGCTCCGTTGAAAGCGAAGCACAAATACTCGAGGTTGCAACAAAAGTAAAAGCAGGCGGAGCAACGCTTCTACGAGGCGGTGCTTTCAAGCCGAGAACCTCACCCTACGACTTCCAGGGACTTCACGCCGAGGGTATCGAGCTTCTGCTTGAAGCCAAGGAAAAGACAGGTATGCCGATAGTAACCGAAATTATGAGCGCACACCACCTGCCTCTGTTTGAAAAGGTTGACGTAATTCAGGTCGGCGCACGCAATATGCAGAACTTTGAGCTTCTCAAGGAACTGGGCAGAACAAACAAGCCCATTCTCCTCAAGAGAGGACTTGCAAACACGCTCAAGGAACTGCTGATGAGCGCCGAATACATTATGGCAGGCGGCAACGAGAATATAATCCTGTGCGAGAGAGGCATACGCACCTTTGAAACCTACACGAGAAACACGCTTGACCTTTCCGCCGTGCCGATGCTCAAGGAGCTTACACACCTGCCCGTAGTAATCGACCCCAGCCACGCAAGCGGTATTGCAAGGCTCGTAAAGCCGATGGCTATGGCTGCAGCCGCAGCAGGCGCAGACGGACTTATGATAGAGGTACACAACGACCCGCAGCACGCTCTGTGCGACGGTCCGCAGTCACTCACACCCGAGCAGTTTGAGGACGTTGCAAGGCGTGTATTCGCAATACGCAAGGCAGTTGCAGAGTTAGACTGATTAAAGGAGATAAAGGCAATGAAAATCGGTATATGCGGCCTCGGTCTTATAGGAGGCTCACTTGCAAAGGCATTTAAAAGAGCAAACGAAACAGTATTCGGCTACGACATAAACACCGCCGTAACGGACTACGCTGTTATGGCAGGAATTACCGACGGAGTGCTTGACGACAAATCAGTATCGGAATGTGATTATATTTTCGTTGCACTTTACCCCAATGCTGTGGTAAAATATGTAGATAAGATTTCCAAAAAGGTAAAAAAAGGCGCAACCGTGGTTGACCTTTGCGGCACGAAAGCTACAGTCTGTCCCCCGTGCTACAAAATTGCGGAAGAAAACGGCTTCAACTTTGTGGGCGGTCACCCGATGGCAGGTACGCAGTTTTCGGGGCTTAAAAACTCAAAAGAAACTCTCTTTGACGGCGCAACGATGATGCTTGTACCCAAGCCCAACGAGGATATGCACCTGCTGGCAGATTTAAGAGACGTACTGCTCAAGGCAGGCTTCGGCACGGTTACGGTATCGACACCCGAGGTGCACGACGTAAACATTGCCTACACCTCACAGCTGGCTCACGTGGTATCCAACGCATACGTCAAAAGCCCCCGTTCAAAGGTGCACAAGGGCTTTTCCGCAGGCAGCTACAAGGATTTGACCCGTGTTGCGTGGCTTAACGAAAATATGTGGACACAGCTTTTCCTTGAAAACTCCGAAAACCTGATTACGGAAATTGACCTGATGATAGAAAACCTTAAGAAATACAGCGATGCTCTAAAAGAAAACGACGAAGAAAAAATCAGAGACCTGCTGCGTGAGGGCAGGCTTATAAAGGAAGCGGTTGACAGTGACGAAAAAAATTGACGTTAAAGCAGGCAAGCCCTACAGCGTAAAAATCGGCAAGGGTCTGCTTGATAAAGCGGGTGAAGAGGCAAAGGCACTCGGGCTTGACGGCAAGGCGCTTATAGTAAGCGACGATAACGTTGCCGCTCTTTACCTTGAAAGGGTAAGTGCTTCATTAAAGAGCGCAGGCTTTGAGGTGCTCAGCTTTGTGATACCCCACGGCGAAAGCTCTAAATCCGCTGAAAATCTGCTGGCGATACTTGAATTTGCGGCAGAAAACGCTTTCAGCCGTACCGACACTTTTTTCGCCCTTGGCGGCGGCGTAGTCGGCGACCTTTGCGGCTTTGCGGCGGCGGTTTATATGAGAGGCACAAATTTCGTTCAGCTTCCCACCACCCTGCTTGCGGCGGTTGATTCCTCCGTCGGCGGTAAAACGGCAATAGACCTTACGGCAGGCAAAAACCTTGCAGGTGCCTTTTACCAGCCGAAGCTCGTGCTTTGCGACACGGCAACCTTTGATACCCTGCCCGACGAAGAATTTTCCAACGGTATGGCAGAGGTTATCAAATACGGAATGTTCTGCGACGGCGGATTTCTTGATATTCTCACCGAAAGCAACACGGATATTGAAAGTATGGTTGCACGCTGTGTTGCAATAAAGGCAAGAGTTGTCGAGGCAGACGAATTCGATAAAGGCGAGAGAATGTTCCTCAACTTCGGCCACACGATAGCACACGCAGTTGAAGCGTTAAGCGGCTACACCACACCCCACGGAAGTGCAGTTGCAATAGGCATGGCGGTAATCACAAAAGCCTGTGTAAACGCAAACGAATGTGATAATCACGCACTTGAAGTTTTAATATCCCTGCTCAAAAAATACAATCTGCCGTCGGAATGTCCCTACGGCGTTGACGAGGTATACAACGTCACGCTTAAAGATAAAAAGAATGCCCACGGCATGATTACACTCGTGTTGCCTACAGCCAAGGGAAAAAGCATTCTTAAAAAATGCGATTATAACGAACTCAAAGAAATTATTACACTCGGATTGAAGTGATAAAAAATGAAAGCAATTATTCAGCCCTCCCCTCTCTGCGGTGAAGTTAATGCACCTGCTTCAAAATCGGTTGCTCACCGTGCGCTTATCTGTGCAGCACTCAGCGACAAGCCGACGGAAGTTATCTGTTCAACCACATCCGCCGATATTGACGCTACGGCAGAGTGTTTGAGAAGGCTCAGTGCAAAAATTGAAAGAACGGCTACGGGCTTTTTCGTTGAGCCGATAGCCGACTCAACCGAAAATGCAGAACTCAACTGCGGTGAAAGCGGCTCGACGCTCCGCTTTATGCTCCCAGTTGCCGCTTCGCTCGGTAAAGCAGTTTTACTTTACGGCAGCGGCAGATTACCCGAAAGACCCATAGGAGAGCTGTGCAATGCACTGTGCTCACACGGCTGCCGCACAAGCGGTGATAACATCCCCTTAACGGTAAGCGGAAGGCTTGAGGCAGGTGACTATATTATTGACGGAAGCGTCAGCTCGCAGTTCATAAGCGGTCTGCTGCTGGCACTCCCCCAAACCCACGCAGAATCAACGGTTACAGTAATTGGTGAAATTCAGTCAAAGCCGTATATTGATATGACATTATCCGTGCTTTCCGACTTTGGAATCAAGACAGAATTCGTGGGAAACAAGATAAAAATATTCCAAAACAACGGCTTTATTTCTCCCGAAAAATACACGGTTGAGGGCGACTGGTCAAACGGAGCGTTCTTTATCTGTGCCGATGCGATTGACGGCAACAATGTAAAGTGTTTAAACTTGACAGATAAATCCATACAGGGTGACAAGGCAGTTGCCGAAATTGCCCAAAAATACGGCTCGGATACCAGAATTGACGTCGGAAATATACCCGACCTCGTGCCCGTGCTTGCGGTTACAGCGTGCTTTTTCAAGGCAACAACCGTGTTTTACAACGCCGCAAGGCTGAAAATCAAGGAAAGCGACAGACTGCTTTCCACAAAAGAGATGATAAACAATCTCGGCGGCCGTGCCGAAACAACGGACGATACGCTTACAGTTTACGGCACGGGAGAGCTAAACGGAGGCACGGTTGAATCCTTCAACGACCACCGCATAGTAATGGCGGCGGCAATTGCGGCAAGCCGATGCAAGAGCGAAACGGCAATCAACGGCTGTGAGGCCGTAAATAAATCCTACCCCACTTTTTTTGAAGAGTTCCAAGCTTTAGGCGGCAAGGTAAATTTAGTTTAACGAGGTGCACTATGGAATCCTCTACAGGCGAAAACATTAAAATATCTATATTCGGCGGGTCACATTCTCCCGAAATCGGCGTTACGGTTGACGGCTTTCCCGTCGGCATTGAGATTGACGAAGCAAAGCTTGCGGAATTTATGGCAAGGCGTGCCCCGGGCAGAGATGAATTTTCAACGCAGAGAAAAGAAGCGGACAAGGTTGTTTTTCTGTCGGGTATCACCGACGGAAAAACCGACGGCTCAACAATCCGAGCTGTCATTTATAACAGCAACCAGCGTTCAAAGGATTATTCCGAGCTTAACGATAAACCCAGACCGGGTCACGCCGATTACACGGCAAAGATGAAATACGGCGAAAATTACGACGTATCGGGCGGCGGACATTTTTCGGGCAGGCTGACGGCTCCGCTGTGCATTGTCGGCGGAATATGTATGCAGTGGCTTGAAAGCAAGGGCATTACAGTAGGCGCACACATAGCAAGCGTACACGGTATTGAAGATGAGAAAATCGACAGCGTAAATGTAACAGCCGAAGAGCTGACCGCTCTTAAATCGAAGCCGTTCGCCTGCATTGACGGCGAAGCGGAAGAAAAAATGAAAGCTGCCATACTTTCCGCAAGGGATGACTGTGATTCGGTAGGCGGTACGGTAGAATGTGCCGTTGTCGGCTTACCCGTAGGCTTGGGCGGCCCTATGTTCAGCGGAATTGAGAGCAAAATTTCGCACACGGTTTTCGGAATTCCTGCCGTAAAGGGCATTGAGTTCGGCGCAGGCTTTGAAAGCACCCTGCTTTTCGGAAGCGAAAACAACGACGAGTTTTATTTTGACGGCAGCGGCACGGTTAAAACCCGCACGAACAACTGCGGCGGAATACTCGGCGGTATTTCAAATGCTATGCCGCTGGTTTTCAGGGTTGCGTTCAAGCCCACCCCATCAATTTACAAGACACAGAATACAGTTTCTTTGAAGAATAGAGAAAATACAACGCTTAACATAGTCGGCAGACACGACCCGTGCATAGTTCAGCGTGCCGTACCCGTGGTTGAAGCGGCAGCGGCGTTTACAATTGCCGATATGATGATTGGAGAAAACAGATAATATGGACCTTCAGCAGATAAGACAGGACATTGACAGTATTGATACACAGCTTGTCGATTTGTTCAGGCAGAGGCTTGAAAAGGCGGCAAGCGTTGCGGAATACAAAAAGCAAAACTCAATGAGCATTTACGACCCCGCAAGAGAACGTGCACTTTTAGAGCGTGTGTCCGACCTTGCAGGCGAGGAGCACGAGGCAAACACGAGGCTGATTTTTTCGTTGCTGATGGACCTTTCAAAGTCCTATCAGGCCAAGCTTCTTCTGCCCGAATCAAAATATGAGAAGATAATCACTTCCGCTCTGGAAGAAACCTCTCCCCTTTTCCCCGAAAGGGCAACCGTTGCCTGTCAGGGCACGGAGGGTGCCTATGTTCAGGTTGCGTGCAACAAGCTTTTTGCTCTTCCAAATATTATGTATAACAATTCGTTTGAAGGCGTTTTCAACGCGGTTGAATCCGGACTTTGCAAATACGGCGTACTGCCGATTGAAAACAGCACGGCAGGCTCGGTCAACAGCATTTACGACCTGATGATGAAGCACAGCTTTTATATCGTGAGAAGCACGAGAGTGCAGATTAACCACTGCCTGCTTGTTAAACCCGGCACGAAATTCGAGGATATAAATGAAATTATTTCACACGAGCAGGCACTCAGCCAGTCGAGCGATTTTCTGGGCTCCCTTGACGGTGTTAAAACAACCGCCTACGCCAACACGGCGCTTGCCGCACAGGCTGTTGCGCAAAGCGACAGAGGCGATATTGCCGCCCTCGGCTCCTCGGAATGTGCCGCTCTTTACGGTCTGACCGTGCTCAAAAGAGCCGTGCAGAACAAGGGCAGCAACTACACACGCTTTATCTGCATTTCCAAAAAGCCCGAAATTTATCCCGGCGCAGACAGAACGAGCCTTATGCTCATCCTTCCCCATAAACCGGGCTCGCTTTACAAAATCATTTCCCGTTTTTATGCACACGGTATCAATATGACAAAGCTCGAAAGCCGTCCCATACCGGGCAGCGACTTTGAGTTTATGTTCTATTTTGACGTAGGCACCTCGGTTTACTCCCCTGCCCTCAAGCAGCTTATATGTGAGCTTGAAACGGAGCTTGACAATTTCACCTACCTTGGAAGTTATTCCGAAATAGTTTAGGAGAATTAAAAATGGTTTTCGGACTACTCGGCCGCAAGCTCGGCCACAGCTATTCACCGCAGATACATTCGCTTCTGGGGGATTACAAATATCCGCTCTACGAAAAAGAACCCGACGAAATAGCCGATTTTATGGCAAGCGGCGAATTTGACGGAATGAACGTCACAATTCCGTACAAGGAAACCGTTGTGCCGTATATGTCACGGCTTTCCGATGCGGCAATGAAAATCGGCTCGGTAAACACGGTTACACGCCTGCCCGACGGCACACTTTACGGCAACAACACGGATTATTACGGCTTTTCGTTTCTGCTTGAAAGCGCAGGCTTTGAAGTCAAGGACAAAAAGGTTATCGTACTCGGCAACGGCGGTGCCTCCAAAACAGTTGTCTGTGTCTGCCGTGACAAGGGAGCAAAAGAAATCACCGTTATTTCACGCAGGAGTGAAACGGACAACTACGAAAATATTTCAAAGCACGCCGATGCGGATTACGTTATCAACACAACGCCTGTTGGAATGTACCCGAACAACGGCGAAAGGCTGATTGATTTAACGCTTTTCAAAGCCTGTAAGGGTGTTGCAGACCTTATCTACAACCCCTCAAAAACGCAGTTTATTCTTGACGCCGAAGCACTTAAAATTCCTGCTGTGAACGGGCTTGTAATGCTCTGCGCCCAGGCGGTTAAAGCGGCGGAGAATTTCACGGGAAATAAATACCCGGAAAGTAAAACGCTTGAAATTTTATCGGCACTTGAAAAGCAGATGAAAAACATTGTGCTTGTGGGTATGCCCGGCTGCGGTAAATCCACGGCAGGCAGACTGCTTGCGGAAAAACTGCAAAGAGAATTTGTCGATACCGACAGCCTGATAGTTGAAAGCGAGAAAACACCCATACCCGTAATTTTTGAGAAAAAGGGCGAACAGTATTTCCGTGACTGCGAAACAAATGCAGTTAAAACTGCAGGCAAAATGAGCGGCAAAATAATTGCCACGGGCGGCGGTGCAATACTGCGTGACGAAAACAAAGCGGCACTCAGGCAAAACTCGGTCGTTGTGTTCTTAAGCCGTGATATTTCAACGCTTTCAACCGACGGCAGACCCTTAAGCCAAACAAACAAGCTCAGCGAAATGTATAAGGCACGCCTGCCCCACTACAAAACCGTGAGCGATATTGATGTTGAGGTTGCCCCAGACCCCGAAATTACCGTTGAACGAATACTGAAAGGACTTGAAAAAAATGAAAATACTCGTTATAAACGGTCCTAATCTGAATATGCTCGGCATACGTGAGCCGCACATTTACGGCAGTAAAACCTACGCCGATTTATGTAAGCTGATTTCCGATTACTGCGGAAAAAACGGGATTGAGGCCGAGTTTTACCAGTCCAACCATGAGGGCTGTCTTGTTGATAAAATTCAGGAGGCCTACGACAAAATTGACGGAATTGTCATTAACCCCGGCGCATACACCCACACGAGCGTTGCCCTGCTTGATGCGGTTAAAACCGTCGGCATTCCCACGGTTGAGGTGCATATCTCCGACCCCGACACAAGGGAGGATTTCCGCAAGGTTTCGTATATACGCGCAGCTTGTATAGCAACTGTCAAAGGCAAGGGCTTTGACAGCTACCTCGAAGCGGTGAACATATTAAAAAGCATATAAATAGAATTAACCCGACCAAGGAATTTTTCGTTCCAAGGTCGGGTTGTTACATTACGGTTTAATTAAAATCCTCAAATAAGATTACACAAAAATATTGCCATTTCCAGTTTGGAAAACAATTGTGAGCAACAAGCAAAATTTCCGCCGCAATCAATCAACTCAAGCGCTTTACTGTTTTGCTCTTGAAAATGCTCTAACGAACTTATCATATTATAAAAATACTGCAAAAGCATCTCATTCATATCATCATCCAAACCCGAATAAACTTGACCAACTTCAAATTCCGCTTCCGACTTCATTGAAGCGATAAGGGTATCCAGATTTGTTGATATTCTTTCAGCCTCATCATTGGAAGTGCAATTGTAAATTTGCTTGCTTAAAATGGATATCTGTTTAAAATATTCTGAATCCTGCTCAAGCCGACTGAAACTAAATTCAATCTGATAATATGTTCCCGTACCATCCAAAAGCGAAATAATGTTTTGCGTAATCTGTTTTTGAACAGAAAACTCATAGGCTGATATTAATGTAGCACCAATTGAACCGCTTTGATATTTACAGACCACGAAATCTTCATATGCCCTGGTTGCAAAGCTTGAAGCTTCTTTAAGTGCAACGTAATACTCATAATACTGCTTTTCATTTTGCAAGGCGGATAAACAAGCTGTATCCAGTTGATTAATAAGTCCTCTGACCGTAGCCGAATACTCCAAGTTGCTTTTTGTTTTTATACTTTCTTTTTCTGCAACAATTCTTTCAAAATCTTCTTTTAATGTTTTAGCGTTTTCCGCTTCATCAAGGCTTTGCGTTCTTACAAAGCTAAAGGTATAGAAGTGTGTGTATTGCTTATCGGTAAGAACTACTCCATCAGAGCCTTCTTCGACAACTATTTTCTTCACAACAACGGGCTCAACCTCGGTTGTGCTGTAAAGTGCCGCTCCGCTCAATTTAACCGTAAGTTTTCCCTGCTGGAGATTGCACTCGGTAATTTCAAACCTTGCGCCGTTGGAGAGCTTACCCTTTGTGCCGTTGAGAACATCAAAATAATATGTATCCGTTTTTTCGGGCAGCTGCGTTGTGCCTATATAGGTTTCGTCAAGGACCTGCACGGAATAGCCCGGATCGTAATATTCCTTATCTTTCTTCGGGTTTGTCAGGAAGCAGACCGCAACGGCTACGCTTGCAACAACGGCAACAACTACCACCCAGAACGCAGGCTTTTTATAACTGAGCGCAGATTTCACCCTGTCCTTTACGCTCACCTCGCCGAAGGCAAGAGGACAAGCGGCTACGCTCCGTCTGTTTACGCTGCAGGTGAGCAGAGCCTGCGAATAATCCGCACGCTGAACGTTATCAAGCCCTTTTATGACCCTTTCGTCACACGCAAGCTCAATATCACGGCAAAGAAGTACGTATCCGAGCCACACAAGCGGATTAAACCAATGGAGCGTAAGAATCAGAAATCCGAGCGGCTTCCAAAGGTGGTCTTTCCTTTTGATGTGCGCGTTTTCGTGGGCAATGACAAGCTGAACATCCCGCTCGTTCATATTAAAGGGCAGGTAAATTTTCGGCTTGATAATACCAAGAACGAAGGGCGAAGCAACGTTTTCGCTCTGATAAATATTATCCCGAAGCAAAACTGCCGTGCCGATTTTTTTCTTTAACCTCAAGAAGCTGACGAGAGTATAAATCAGCAGCGCTGCAATACCGACAAGCCAGACGGCGGCCGCAATCGGAATCAGAATTTGCAACGGGTTTGCACTTGCCCCGATTTCAGGCGCAAACGATTCGCTGATTACGGGATTTATCGTATTGTTCAGCGCAGGAATACCCGTATTTACCGACGGATTTGTGTCGGTCATAATTTCGGGGCTGACAGTTTCTGCGCTGGGAATAAGGCTGAATATGCTTTCAAGCGAAAACGGCATTACAAGGCGCAGGCCTGCAAAGCCCCAAAGCAGACAAATTATCCATTTGGGTGCTTTTTTCAAAACCAACCTTAAAAGAAGAACAGCCAAGACAAGCCAACAGGCAGAAATGCTCATATTGACTATTGACAAGAACAGTTCAGCCATTACAATTCCCCTTTCCTGTATCGGTCAATCATCTTTTGTACTTCATCAATTTCATTTTCGGAGATTTTTCTGTGCTTTGTAAACGCCGCAATAAAAGCGGGCAGAGAGCCTTCAAAGGTTTTTTCAACCATTTCGTTGATTTCGGATGCCTGCACCTCGTCCTTTGAAACCAAAGACGAAACGATTGTGTTTTCGTTTTTGAGCACTCCCCTTTCGGACAAGCGCTTGATGACGGTGTACGTAGTGGTAGGCTTCCAGCCAAGCTGCTCTTTGCAAAGGTTAACCAGCTCACTGCTTTTGATTGGCTCGTGCTCCCACAAAATCAAACAAAAGCGGTATTCGCTGTCAAAAACTTTTGGTGTGTTCATTTTTATTCCCCCCCTTTTTCTCTAATGCATTAGAGTACACCTCAACTCTAACAAATTAGAGTTGAGGTGTCAATAGTTTTTTCAAGGTTTACAAAAAAATCCTTTCTGCAAATTGCGGTTTGTCTAACTCTTTTCCACCTCATCCACCGCCGTGCGGCGGTCCCCCTCTGACGGAGCCGTCCCCCTTTGTCACTTTGTGACATTTCCCCCACACCGTGGGGGAATCTTCCCCTCAAGGGGAAGGCTATT
>JAFXCT010000013.1 GCA_017521365.1 Clostridia bacterium | reverse complement strand
TGGACACCGAAATGGGCAAGATTGCCAACGCCATCACCCTTGCCGAGGAAGGCAAAACTCCGCTTGAAATCAAGCTCGAGCAGCTTTCCAAAATCCTTACAAAGCTCGTTATCGGCGTTTGCGTATTCATTTTCGCATTCAACATTGTCACAAAATACTTTATGGGTCCAGAGGGTGCAGAGCTTTTCCCGATTGCGCTTGATTCGTTTATCACCGCTATCGCACTTGCTGTTGCCGCTATTCCCGAAGGTCTTGTAGCCGTTATGACCATCGTTCTTTCAATGGGCGTTACGAATATGTCCAAAAAGAACGCAATCATCCGTAAAATGACGGCGGTTGAAACGCTGGGCTGTACACAGATTATCTGTTCGGATAAAACCGGTACTCTCACCCAGAACGTTATGACCGTTGTTGACCACTATGCAGAGGACGAAATCCGTCTTGCAACCGCTATGGCTCTTTGTACAAACGCCCAGGTTGAGCCTGATGGCAAATCCACCGGTGAGCCCGACGAGGTTGCTCTTATCAACTACGCAAAGACACTCGGTCTTACAAAGGAAGAGCTTGTTGCAAAGACTCCCAGAGTAGGCGAAGTTCCGTTTGACTCCGGCAGAAAGATGATGAGCACCGTTCACTCGGCTGACGGCAAGTTCGTTCAGTTTACAAAGGGTGCTCCCGACGAAATCCTCAAGAAGTGCTCCCACGCCTTTGTCGGCGGTCAGGTTGTAGCTATGACTGACGAAATCAAGGCAAAGGCAGCCGAAGAAAACACAAGAATGGGCAACAAGGCTCTTCGTGTTTTCGCCGTTGCATATAAGATGTACGATTCAGAGCCTGCGGTTTACGATTCCGCTTCGCTTGAGTACGATATGATATTCATCGGTCTTACAGGTATGATTGACCCTGTCCGTCCCGAGGTTAAGGACGCTATCGCAGAATGCCGCACAGCAGGCATCAAGCCGATTATGATTACGGGCGACCATATCAACACCGCAAAGGCAATTGCAAGAGAGCTCGGTATTCTTTCCGACGACTCACAGGCAATGATGGGCGTTGATATTGACAAGTACACCGACGAAGAGTTCGAGGCGATTGTCGAGAACATCAACGTTTACGCACGTGTTCAGCCCGAGCACAAGACGAGAATTGTCAACGCCTGGAGAAGCAAGGGCTACGTCACCGCAATGACAGGTGACGGCGTTAACGACGCACCCTCAATCAAGAGTGCCGACATCGGTGTCGGTATGGGTATCACAGGTACAGACGTTACAAAGAACGTTGCAGATATGGTTCTTGCAGACGATAACTTTGCAACTATCGTTTCCGCAGTAGGCGAGGGCAGAAGAATTTACGACAACATCCGTAAGGCTATTCAGTTCCTTCTCGGCTCCAACCTTTCCGAGGTTATTTCGATTTTCTTTGCTTCCCTTATGAATTTCACAATCCTTCAGGCACCGCACCTTCTCTTCATCAACCTCATTACGGACTCCCTGCCGGCACTTGCACTCGGCACGGAAAGACCCGAGGCTGACATTATGAGAAGAAAGCCCAGAAGCAAGAACGACGGAATTTTCGCAGGCGGTCTCGGTGTTGACTGTGCTTACCAGGGCATCATCGTTTCAATTCTGACAGTTGCCGCTTTCTATATTGGTGAGTTCCTTGAAACAGGTCACCTTATCTGGCGAAACATTCCCGACAGCAGCGAGGGTATGACAATGGCGTTCTTCACAATGGCTATGTGTGAAATCTTCCATTCGTTCAATATGCGCTCACAGCGCGGCTCAGCCGTTGCAATGGTATTCAAGGGCAGCCACAACATTCTTCTCTACGGTGCAATGGCTCTCTCCTTTGTCCTTACAACAGCCGTTGTCGAAATCGACTTCCTTTCAAATATGTTTGGCTTTGCACACCTTGACCTCAAGGCATACCTCATCTCCCTCGGCCTTGCCTTCCTCGTAATCCCGATTGTCGAAGTTGTAAAGCTCGTCCAGAGAAAAACAGCAAAGAACTAATCACACAATAAAGTAATTAAGCCGTCAGCTTGAAATAAAGCTGACGGCTTTTTTCTATGGTAAAACTGTAATTTATTTATTGAATTAAAGAACGGAAAATGATAGAATAATTATACAATCCTGTTTGCAAGGAGATGTTGATTATGAAATTCAGGCGTTTTATATACGTGTTACTGTGTCTTGTCATTCTTTCGGGTCTCGGTGCAGTTTGCGCTTCGGGTGAAGAGCAAGCTGCTGCGCAGGTGCTGCCCTCGACCTGGGCGGCTGTTGACGGACTGGGCAGAACGCTTTCCGATGCACAAGCTGTCGGCGGCCCAAGGCAGGACAAATTTGTCGGCGTTTTCTACTGGACGTGGCATTACCGCTGGGTGCATGACCACGAGCCGATTACTACGGGCAGTGTGCTTGACAAGTACCCCGAAGCCGTGAATGATTGGGAGCACCCTGCTTGGGGCAACACCTACGACGGCAGACCGTATTTCTGGGATGAGCCTCTGTACGGATTCTACACCAGCACGGACAGATACGTTCTTCGCAAGCACGCCGAACTGCTTGCTGATGCCGATGTTGACGTTGTTATATTCGACACAACCAACGGAACGCTTCTGTTTGAGCCTGCGGCAGGTCCGCTTCTTGAGGTGTGGAGCGAAGCGAAAGCAGACGGCGTTGACGTTCCACAGGTTGCCTTTATTCTCAATTTCGGCGGCGGTGAGGACACACGCACTCAGCTGAGAACGCTTTACGAAATAATGTACTCGCAGGGTCTTTACGAGGATATGTGGTTTATGTGGGAGGGCAAGCCGCTCGTAATGGCGGATATCCGTTGCCTTGACCTTGGTGATGAAATTGATAAGGCAATTTTCGATTTCTTTACCTTCCGTGACAACGAGTCAACCTATTTTGCGGACGATACAAATTTCCTAGAGGATACCTGGGGCTGGTGCTCCGATTATGAGCAGACCAAGTTCGGTAAGCGCCTTTTCGGCGGTGTTGAGCAGATGTGTGTTTCCGTTGCGCAGAACGCTAACGAAAACGGGCTCAACGCTCTTAACTGTCCCGAAGGCACCGTTCAGGGCAGAAGCTTTACCGACGGTGCATTTTCCTATACCTACTCATACGCAGGCAAGGACATAACAATTGATAAATCGATTGAAAACTCACTTTTATACGGCTTGAATTTCCAACAGCAATGGGATTACGCACTCGAAAATGACCCCGAATTTATTTTTGTAACGGGCTTTAACGAGTGGATTGCAGGCCGCTGGAAGGAGTGGAACGGCACGGAAAACGCTTTCCCCGACCAGTTCAGTCCCGAATACAGCCGTGACATTGAGCCGAGCAAGGGCGTACTCAAAGACCATTATTACTATCAGCTTGTTGAAAATATCCGCCGCTTCAAGGGTGTAGATGCTCAGCCTGCAAACGGCGCACAAAAAACCATTGACATTTCGGCAGATACGGCGCAATGGGAAACAGTTCAGCCCGAATACAGCCACTATACGGGCGGTGAAAACCGTGACAGCGCAGGCTGGCTCGGCACGTATTACACCAACGACACAAGACGTAACGATATCGCAAAGGCAAAGGTTGCTTTTGACAGCGACAACGTTTATTTCTGCGTTGAAACCGCTGATGACCTAACCCCCGAAACCGACAGCGCATGGATGCGCCTGTTTGTTGATACCGACACGAGCGGTATTTCCCCGAATTGGGAGGGCTTTGAGTACGTTATCAACCGCAATTCACCCGAAAACGGCAAGGTTACGGTTGAGCGTTCCGTTGGCGGTTGGAGCTTTGAAACGGTAGCTCTTGCCGATTACAGCGTCAGCGGTAACGTGCTGCAGATAGCCGTGCCGAGAAGCACACTCGGCCTTGACGGCGAAGCCGTAAAATTCAACTTTAAATGGGTTGATAACGTAAATAGCGAGGATATTCTGGATTTCTACACTGACGGCGACGTTGCACCCGGCGGCAGATTCACCTTCGTTTTTGACAGCACCGCAGACGGCGAAGAAACACCGCCGAGAGAAACCGAAGAAAACATATTCGCAAAATTCTTCAGAGCTCTTTTTGAAAAATACGAAAGACAGTATGCGGATTTGAGAAAGCTGATTAATTATTACCTGTAAAAAAGCAGAATGCACTAACAAAATCAAGCTCTCCACACAAAAGCGGAGAGCTTGGTTTTATTTTATTCTCTTTATCCGGTCACCCGTTACGAAAAACACCTTGTCGGAAATATCCATAAGCGGTTTGTCGTGCATTGAGTCGGTGTACAGCGTGTCGATTTTCCCGTCGGGATATCGCTCGTAAAAAGCCTTTATCTTATTTTCGCGGAAGCAAACCATACCCAGCTTGCCTTTTTCAACGTCATACTTCGTACCGACGTAATTTTTAATGCCTATTCTGCGGCACACTTCTGCAATTACAATTTCAGGGGAAGCGGAAATAACAATATCGTCCTCGCTTCTTACGTCCGAATAAAACGGCTTGACCTTATGTATGTGCTTGTCCCAGAATTCGTTTACAAGGTCGTCCAGATTATCGAGCCCCGAAACGTATTCCTCAAAAATGCCCGCATATTTTTCAAGTGCCTTTTCAAGGCGGAGCGTGCCCAGCTTGTACTGCAGCACGCCCGAAACCATATGCGGAACGTTCCTCAGCAGGGTCGGGTCTTTTTTGAGCACCATTACAAACAGGTCAACAAAGCTTTCGCCCCTGTAAATTGTATTGTCAAAATCAAATACGTTCATTTCTTATCGGGCGCTTTTACTTTCTGACATCGTAGTTGGTAACGGTAATTTTAACGTCACAGTTACGGTAGGGTGCAGAGTGGGTGCTGTAGGTAACGCCGAGATAAAGACCGTTTGCGATTGAGTAGTAAATATAGCTTTTGCCGTCCTCTTCCTTTTCGGGAAGATTGTCGCCGAGAGTCTGCTCAAAGCCTGCCGCCTTGCACTTGTCGATGTACTTGAGATAATCGGCATAGCTCATATCGTTAAGGTAAATTACGGCAACCTCGCCCTCATCGTTCTTTGAGTAGCTGCTGTCGGAAATTTTATCGGCGAGCACGGGAACTTTTTCCATAAACTTATATCCGGGCCAGCTCATTCCCTTGTCTGCCATTGTGTAGCCGGGTGCAACCGTGGGTGCCTGAGTTGCACCGGGGTAGGTTTCAACGTCGTAAACAACCGTTGTTACAACCTGAACGCTCTCCGAGCCGTTTTCGTCCGTAACAACCTCTGTCATAGGCTTGCTGTTATCGTCGAGAATTATGTAGTAGTTCTGTGTTGTCTGCAATTCGCCGGCAGCGTTTGTAACCCAGTCGCCGGGTCTGCCTGTTTCTTCTGCAACGGGCTCGGTTGTCTGACCCTCGGTAACGTCGTTTTTGCAGGCTGCAAAGGCAAAAATCATAGCGAACGCAAGAACAACTGCAATAAATTTCTTCATTTCCCATATCTCCTTTTAAAAAGTTACAAATCATTTTATCATATATACAGAATTTAGTCAATCGGATTATTTGTTGAATTCATCATTCGGCTCAGATAAAAATTCAGGGCAGCTCCTTCCCTTGGTTACTGCCCTGAATGTTGATGAACTATTCTTATTTCTTTTCAAACACAAAGCCGTCGCCGTCTGCCTTGCAGATGCAGGCTTCACCGGCGTTGATTTTGCCCTCGAGGATTTCTTCGGAAAGCTTATCCTCAATTTGCGACTGGATTGCCCTGCGCAGAGGTCTTGCACCGTAAACGGGGTCAAAGCCTGCATCGGCAATTTTTTCCGTTGCGGTTTCGTCAAACTCAACGGTTATTCCCATAGCCGCAACACGCTTTGTAAGAGAGGACAGCATACGCTTTGCAATCTCCCTGATGTCTTCTTTGACGAGCTTGCGGAAAACTATGATATCGTCAACACGGTTGAGGAATTCGGGTCGGAACGCTTTTTTGAGCTCGCCCATAACCGCTTCTTTTATTTTTTCGTCGCTCAGGCCTGCACCCTTTTCGTTGCCGAAGCCGAGTGCTGAGCCGCTGCCCGCAATCAGCTTTGCACCGATGTTTGAGGTCATAATTATAATACAGTTTTTGAAATCAACCTTTCGTCCCTGTGAATCGGTGAGTATGCCGTCATCAAGAATCTGCAGCAGCATATTGAACACATCGGGGTGAGCCTTTTCGATTTCGTCAAACAGAATTACCGAATAGGGCTTGCGGCGCACACGCTCGGTGAGCTGACCGCCCTCGTCATAGCCGACGTAGCCGGGAGGCGAGCCGACAAGGCGTGAGGTGGTGTGCTTTTCCATATATTCGGACATATCGAGCCTTATCATTGCGTTTTCGTCGCCGAACATCGAGGCGGCAAGCGTTTTGCAAAGCTCGGTTTTACCTACGCCCGTAGGGCCGAGGAAAATGAACGAGCCCGTGGGACGCTTCGGGTCCTTGAGACCCACTCTGCTGCGGCGGATTGCACGGGAAACAGCCTTTACGGCTTCGTCCTGCCCTACAATACGCTCGTGCAGCTCGTTTTCCATATTCAGCAGTCTTGCGCTTTCTTCCTTTGTCAGCTCAATAACGGGAATACCCGTCCAGCCCGAAACGATTTCGGCAATTTCGTTTGCCGTAACCTCGCCTGCGGTGCTTGAGCTTCTCTGCTGCCAGCCGTCCTTCTGCTTCTTTAATTCAAGCTGTACCTCGCGCTTTTCATCTCTGATTTTAGCTGCGCGCTCAAACTCCTGCGAGTTTATTGCCGCCGCCATTTCATCGTCAAAAGCTTTGATTTTTTCCTCAAGCTCTTTAAGATCGGGCGGTGCGGTAAAGGCGCGAAGACGCACCTTTGAGGCCGCCTCGTCAACAAGGTCAATCGCCTTGTCGGGCAGAAAACGGTCGCCGATATAGCGCACCGACATCTTTACTGCGGCAACGATAGCCTCATCGGTAATTTTTACCTTGTGGTGGGCTTCGTAGCGGTCGCGCAGACCCTTAAGAATTTCCACCGCCTCCTCCTCACTCGGCTCACCTACGGTAACGGGCTGAAAACGCCTTTCAAGTGCGGCATCCTTTTCGATGTGCTTGCGGTATTCTTCAAGCGTTGTCGCTCCGATAACCTGAATTTCACCCCTTGCAAGTGAGGGCTTGAGAATGTTTGCGGCGTCAACCGCACCCTCTGCCGAGCCTGCACCGATAAGGGTGTGAAGCTCGTCAATAAACAAAATTACGTTGCCGCTTTTTGCAACCTCTTCAAGTGCCGTTTTGATTCGTTCTTCAAAATCGCCCCTGTACTTTGTGCCTGCGACCATACCCGTAAGGTCAAGCGAAACAATGCGCTTGTCTGCAAGTGTTTCCGGCACCTCGCCCGAGGCAATTTTGAGCGCAAGCCCCTCTGCAATTGCGGTTTTGCCTACACCCGGCTCACCGATAAGGCAGGGGTTGTTTTTTGTGCGGCGTGAAAGAATCTGAATAACTCTTTCTATCTCCTTCGACCTGCCGATAACGGGGTCGATTTTGTTGTTTTTGGCGTAATCGGTCAGGTCTCTGCCGAACTGCTCAAGCGTAGGTGTGTCGGATTTGCCGTTTGCCTTGCCGCCCTTTTCGTTGCTTTGCTTTGATGACTGGGAATTTGAGCTGACCGCCTTTACCGTGTCTGCGAGCACATCCGAAGGCGAAACACCGAGCTTGGTGATAATGTTCACGGCGCAGTTTGAGCCTTCCTTGATAAGCGAAATGAGCAGATGCTCCGTGCCCGTGTAAGTATGCCCCATTGAACGGGCGGCGGCAACGGAAAGCTCAATTATATATTTGAGTCTTGGTGTAAAATCGTCGGGCACAAGCACGGTAGGCGTACCGACACCGACCGTGGATTTGAGCACACCTTCAACATCGTCAATACCGATGCCTCTGGCGTTAAGTGCCGTGCAGGCAACACCGCCGTCGGTTTTAAGCAGACCTGCAAGCAGGTGCTCGCTGCCGACATAGGTGTGTCCCATATTTTCGGCAACCTCAACTGCAGCGTTGAGCGCCGAATTGGCTTTCTGCGTAAAGCCTGTAAATTTGTACATATCAAATCACTACTCCTTCCACAAAGTATGATTTCAATTCCTAATTCATAATTCCGAATTCCTAATTAACCGAGCGCTTCCCGAACTGCCTTTGCCCGTATTGCATCTCTTTCGCTTGCGTCGAGGGTTTTACCTTCACGGGCGTTAATTGTTGCGGGCTGCATATCAACGTTGAGTTCACTGAGTGCTTCAAGGCTCACATCGAGGAGTCCCTCCGCCGCACCGAGGCGAACGAGCGAGGAAAGCTGCATAAATTCCTCACAGCTCATAAGCCGTGCATTTTTCAGTATGCCCAGCGCACGGAAGATTTTGTCCTCCCAGACGGGATTTCTGATAATCTGCTCACGAAGCGCCAATTCCTGCGCAACGAGCTGCTGTGCAATGGATTTAAGGTTACTCAGCGCAGTTTCCTCGCTGATGCCGAGCGTTACCTGGTTGCTGAGCTGATACATATCCCCGTTGGGGCTTGAGCCTTCGCCGTAAGCACCTCTTATGATAAGACCGAGCTTTGATACGGTTGAGGCGATTTTTGTAATCTGACCGCTTTTTGCAAGCGCAGGCAGGTGAAGCATAACCGAGGCTCTCATAGCCGTGCCGAGGTTGGTCGGGCACTGGGTGAGGAAGCCGATGCGCTCGTCAAACGCAAGCTTCAGTTTGGACGAAATTGCGTTGTCAAGGTCGTCCGCACGCTTGTATGCACTGTCAAGAGCAAGGCCAGCCTCCATAACCTGCAGGCGAATGTGGTCCTCCTCGCAGAGCATAATGCTCACGGACTCATCCTCGGAAAGCAGAAGTGCTCTGCCCTTGACCTCGCTTGCAAATTCGGGGCTGACAAGGTGGCGCTCCGCCATTGAAACCGCCTGTGCACGGGTAAGGTTTTCCATTTCGATGTAGCTTAAATCCTCGCCGCAGCTGCCCAGAAGCGCATCTCTTACAAGTGCGTTTACCTGTGCTTTGCCTGCGGTGTCAAGCTTTGCGGGGAAGGGATAATCCTCAAGATTTCTCGCAAGGCGTATTCTCGTGCTTACAACAACCCTGCATTTTTCGCTGTTACCTATATACCATTTACTCATTTTCCTTCGCCTCCTTCAAGCTCACGGATTTCGTCACGCAGCTTCGCCGCCTGTTCAAATTCCTGTTCTTTTACGGCTTCTTCAAGCTTTACCTTAAGCTGTGCAATCTGCTCCTCTTTCGTGGGTACAGCCGTCTCCTCACGGGTGACTTCGATTTTCTTGCCCGAGTGAAGCGCTCTGCCGTGAATTCTTTCGAGCGAGGGCTGAAGCTTGTCGAAGAAAATTCTGTAGCATTCCGCACAGCCCAGGCGGCTTTCCCTTACGATATCGTTAAAGGAATTACCGCATTTCGGACAGCGCTCCACCTTTGCGCCGACAGCCTTTCTGCCCACGTCGCCGAGAAAATCCGAAAAGAAATCACTTAAACTCAAAGGTGCAAAGCCCGAAAACATATCGGTGTAGCCCAATTCCTTTGCACACTGTGAGCACAGGTGATGCTGGGTTGTTTCTCCGTTTACAACTCTTTTGATGTGTGTGGTTGCCTGTGCCTTCGCACAATTCTGACATAACATTATATATTCCTCCTTACCTTTCCTTTTATGAATTTATTACCTGTAATAACATCTGCTTGAATACAGATGCACGGACTGTGTCTCTTACGGGTTGGTTTAAATTTCTGTAGCAGTTGTCGCTGACAGCCGCAAGCATAATTTTTGCCATTTTGTTTGAAATAATATCTCTGCCTGCAAGGTTTATTATATGCGCCCGTGCCGTCTTTTCATCAATAGCCGTGCCAATATGGTTGAGCAGGTGCATCACCATATCCCCCGGCGTAGTGTATGCCGCACGGGTGATGCGGATGTAACCGCCGCCGCCTCTGCGGCTTTCGACTATATAGCCCTGCTCGGGCGTAAAGCGTGAGGAGATAACGTAGTTTATCTGGCTGGGCACACAGCCGACAAGCTGTGCCAGCTCGTTTCGCTGCATTTCGGCGCTTCCGCCGTCCGCCTCAAGCATATCCATAATAAGCTTTGCAATAGTGTTGCTGATGTTCACTTAACGCTCACTTCCTTTCACCGTTGTTTGACTTTGACTTTCTTTGACTTTAGTCTATACCATTCTGACCAAACCGTCAAAGGTCAATAAAGGTCAAATCTGTTTTCTGTAGCCCGATTTTTGAAATTAGCTCCCGAATGCTCCGTTTTTCTTCAATTTTCTTAAAATTTGACCTTCCTTGACCTTTGGGATAAAAAGTCAAATAGTGAAATCAATGTTTTCACTATTTTTTCACTAATTCACATCATTATTTCACTATTTATCATAAAAAGGTCAGCCCTGAATTAACAGAGCTGACCTATGGAGGTTAAACTTATGACTATGATTAAATTTTAACGTTCACTTTGATTTTTTCGGAATTGAGAAGATTTTGATTATTTCAATTATTCTTCATCGTCGCTGCGCTTGCGCAGTACGAAAGCGAGTGCGGAAGAGCCGCTGAGGGCTGCTACTGCGGCAATCGTACCGCCTACAGCAATACCCGTGTCGGGTGTGCTTTCGCCGCTGTCGGAGCCGTTGTTTTCGGAGTTAACGGCTGTTGTGGTGGTTACAGGCTTTGAATTACCGCCGCCGAAGAGGAGGTTGTTGAGCCAGTCGAGCAGGTCGCTTGAAGCAAGGCCGTTGAGAATGTCTGCATAGCCAAGACCCATTTCGTCAAGCTTCTTGTAGATAGCGTCCGCATAAGCAGGAATGTCCGTGAAATTCTCAACTCTGGGAAGGCCGAGTGCCTCGTTGATATCGTTGAGAGTGTCCTTTACCTCTTCAAAGTCAATCTGACCGAGAAGCTTTACGATAAGAGCAATAACGTCTTCCTTGCCGGGCTCTTCGGTAGAGCTTTCTTCGCTTGAAGCTTCTTCAGAGCTTGCTTCCTCGCTTGTTGCTTCTTCGGAAACGTTTTCTTCGGATGTAGCTTCCTCAGAGGTAGCTTCTTCGCTTGTGATTTCTTCGTTTGTTACAGCCTCGGTGGTGGACTCGTCCTCAGGTGCCGCAAAAGAGGTTACGCTGAGCGACAGGCACATTACCGCAGCAATAACGCAAGACAGAATTTTCTTGAGTGTCATTTGCCAAAATCCTTCCTTTTTTGAAATTTTGCTTTGGGCGGCTGACAAACCGCCCGAAGTGCGAAACTGTTTTGTTCGACAAAAAGATACTAACATCTGCAAGCTGTTACAGTCAACGCACAAATATTGGAAATAAACGTAGGGAACACTCTTGAGTGTTCCGCCGAGGTCTGATGAAACCTGACGGAACGGTCAAGAACGTTCCCTACAAAAATTTTAATATAATCCTAATTAAACAATTCCGTTGACAGGTATCTGTCACCCGTGTCGGGCAGGAGTACGGCTATGCGTTTGCCTTCGTTTTCGGGGCGTTTTGCGATTTCAATCGCCGCGTGAAGCGCCGCACCTGCCGAAATTCCAACGAGTATGCCCTCCTTTTTTGCAATCAGTCTGCCTGCTTCAAAGGCGTTTTCGCTTGTTACGGGTACTACTTCGTCATATATATCCGTGTCGAGCACCTCGGGAACAAAGCCTGCACCAATGCCCTGTAATTTGTGTGACCCTGCCTTGCCGCCCGTAAGCACGGCTGAATCGAACGGCTCAACCCCGACGATTTTTATATCGGAAATTTTTTCCTTTAAATATCTGCCCGTGCCCGTTATCGTGCCGCCCGTACCTATACCTGCAACGAAGAAACCGAGCCTGCCGTCGGTGTCTTCAAAAATTTCGGGGCCCGTCGTAGCGTAATGTGCTTCGGGGTTGGCAGGGTTTACAAACTGGCCGGGTATAAAGCTGTTCGGAATTTCTTTTGCCAGCTCCTCCGCTTTTTCAATTGCGCCGCTCATACCCTTTGCGCCGTCGGTGAGCACCAATTCTGCTCCGTAAGCCTTCATAAGCTGTCTGCGTTCAAGCGACATCGTTTCGGGCATTACGATAATTATTCTGTAGCCCCTTACCGCCGCCATCAGGCACAGGCCTATGCCCGTGTTGCCGCTTGTCGGCTCAATTATAACGCTGTCGGGTTTGAGCAGGCCCTTGCTTTCAGCGTCCTCAACCATAGCCCGTGCAACCCTGTCCTTGACCGAGCCTGCCGGGTTAAGGTATTCGAGCTTGGCAAGAATTTCCGCCTTTAAGCCGTATTCTTTTTCGATATTGTGAAGCCGTACAAGCGGAGTTCTGCCGATTAAATGAGCGGCTGATGAATAAATTTTTGCCATAATTATTTCTCCTATATAACAAGCCAAAGTATGATGTTAACTGCTAAAAATATTATATTCACAACTGTAAACACGAGCAGATATCTGCCCGAATTTATGCTTTCCTTTGCAACAAGCTTGAACGAAATCAGGCTTGCCATAGACGCTATAAGTGTGCCCAATCCGCCGAGGTTTACGCCTACAAGCAAAGCTGTTGCGTTTTCGGTAAAGCCCGAAAGCAGAAGCGCCGCAGGCACGTTTGAGAAAACCTGGCTTGCCGCTATTCCGACGGGTACCTCTCTGCCTGAAACAACGGATTCAAGAAAGGCGCTTACCGCTTCAATTCTGCCGAGGTTGCCTATAAATACAAAGAGGAAAACAAAGGTTAAAAGCAGGCTGTAATCGGCCTTTAAAAGCGTTTTTCTGTCTGCGGTTATTACTGCGGCAAGCGTAATTGCAAGCGTTACGGGGTAGGGGATAACACGGAAAACCGTCAGCAGCGAAAGGACGAAAAGACCTGCATAAATCAAAATTTTTGCCTTGTTTATTTCGGGAGTGCTTTCCTCTGCCTTAACCGTGATTTTTTCGTTGCCGAGCAAAAACGAGCTTATCACGATAAGTATAAGCGAAAGCACGGCGTAAGGTGCAACTGTGCCGATAAATTCACCTATCTCCATATTGAAAGCGGAAAACAGGTAGAGGTTTTGCGGATTACCTATGGGTGTGAGCATACTGCCAAGGTTTGCCGCAACCGTTTCAAGCACAACGAGTAAAATCGCCTTGTTCATCCTGTCCGATAATTTCAGCACAATCAGCGTGAAGGGCACGAAGGTTATCAGAGCAACGTCGTTCGTTATCAGCATTGAGGAGAAAAAGCACAGGAGATTGAGCGTTAATCCGAGCGTGCGTATGCTGTCGGTTTTACTTAAGAGCTTATCTGCAAGCAGGCGGAATACCCCCAATGCATTTAAGCCGGCCATAACAAGCATAAGGCACAGCAGAAGCGCAAGCGTTCTGAAATCAATATACTCAATATATTCTGCCGAGGGTATGACAAAAAACATTGAAGCCACGGCAAGCAAAAAAGATATTACAAGCACGGCTTCCTTTTTGAGAAATTCTTTAACCTTTATCATATATGATTTTACACCTTTATTTGTGGTTTTATCATATATTATCACAAACCGACCGTGCCGTAAATAATTATTGCAATTATTTTAAATTATATGCTATAATCAAAATATCTTAAAAGGAGGCTTGATTTTATGAACACATTTTTTGCAAAAATCATTTCTTTTATAACTGCAGTTTTTACTATGTTCAGCCTTATTTTTAATCCTGCCGAGCCCGTTGAGGGTGAATTTGACGAGGTAACACCCGTTACAAAGCAAGTCTTTGACGAAGGAGAGTTTACAATGGGCGAATACGATATAGTTGTTTCCCCCGACGGTAACGACAGCAACAACGGTTCTCTTGAAAATCCGCTGAAAACCTTTGAAGCGGCAAAAGAAAAGTTAAAGGCAATGAAGCTCGGTGACGTCGGCACGATTATCGTATGGTTCAGAGAGGGTACATATACAATAAAGGATACGGTTGAGTTTACTTCAGCAGACAGAAAAGATGTGCTTTACCGTTCGTACCCGGGTGAAGAGGTTATCTTCTCGGGTGCAAAGGAAATAAGCGGTAACTGGAGTGAAACGACAATAAACGGCGTAAAGGCATTCGTAACCGATATGCCCGTCGGGAGTGATGCGGATTATTTCCGTTCGCTGTTCAAGGACGGCAAGCGTCTTTCACGCTCAAATTATCCTAAGGACGGCGTTCTTAAAATTGCCGACCCTCTGACAGCGGAAGGCGTACCCTCAGACTGGTCACCCGATTTCTTTACCCATACGGTGGCTTTTGTTGCACACACCAAGGATTTGCTCAACTTTTCAAACGTTAACGACGTGGACGTAAGAGTTATGCACTATTGGTGCGACGAGCTTCTGCCCGTTCACTCCGTTAATAATTCTACTGGCAGAATCGAAGTGTCAAAGGTTTCGTCAATGACCTTGAGGGTTGACGATAATTACTATTTTGAAAACGTAAAGGAAGCACTCAGCCTGCCCGGTGAGTGGTATCTCGACCGAGGCGAAGAAAAGCTCTACTATATACCGCAGCAGGGTGATACGCTTGAAAACACCGTGCTTTATGCGGGTGTCTGCGAGCAGCTTATAACTCTTGACGGTGCCGAAAACATCTCTTTTCAGGGTATCAATTTCGAGAAAACGGACTGGTCGCATTTTGACGGCGCTTTCTTTGATGAATCTATGCTTGCTTCAAGCCCGATGTACGGCAATATTAAATACGGCGGCGTGCATCCGCAGGCGGCTTTCGAAATTCCTGCCGCAATTTATGTCACAGCTTCATCCGGTGTCAATTTCACCGACTGCCGCTTTGAAAATATTTCTTACACAGCTGTTAAGTTTGACAAAGCATCCACCGACTGTGATATAACAAGCTGCTACTTCAACGAAATCGGTGCAAACGCAGTATTCATCCACGGCGATTTCGTCGTTCCGGCAAGCACACAGCGCATAAACGTAACTGATTGCCATATCAGCAACTACGGCAGAATTTTCAATAATGCTATCGGTGTTTTGCTTACCCATGCAATCGACTGTAATATCACAAACAACGAAATTCACGACGGTTGGTACACGGGTGTTTCTGTCGGCTGGAACTGGGGCTATGCACCCAACCCGACAAACGGAATTAAAATCTGCGATAACCTCATTTACAACATCGGCAACGGCTGGCTTTCCGATATGGGCGGTATATATACGCTCGGTATTCAGCCCGATTCGGTAATCAGCGGCAACATCATTCACGATGTCGGCTGTGACGAGGGTGCATACGGCTACGGCGGCTGGGGCATCTACCTTGACGAGGGCTCAAGCGGCATACTTGTTGAAAACAACCTCGCTTATGATTGCTCCTCACAGACCTTCCACCAGCACTACGGTAAGGATAATATAATAAGAAACAATATTTTTGCTTTTGGCGGTGAGGGAGCATTCATAATTTCAAGACACGAAGAACACAATTCCCTCACCCTTACCAACAACATTCTTGTAACCGACAACGCACCGATGTATGCACGTACAATAGAAAGCAACTGGTTTGTTGATGACAGCAACCTTTACTGGGATTATGCCAACGGCGGAAATGTCACTTCGGGCTACTCGATGAAGCTTGCTGACAAAAAAAGTATTCCCCTTATGGTTGCAAGAGGCTATTACAACAACGCCGTGTTTGCCGACCCTGTTTTCAAGGATGCCCAAAACCGTGATTTCACGCTTGCCAAAAATTCACCCGCACTCGAAACAGGCTTCACCCCGTGGGTGTACAGCGCAGGTACGAGGACGCTGTTTAATTAACAGCTTGTCGGGGACAAACTGCTAATGAAAAATGAATAATGAAGACGCATACGCTGATGAATAATGAATAATAAAGGAAGGGCTACGCCCTTACCCATATTATATAATTCGGGTGCGGGTGTTCCGCCCACAATTATTCATTATTCATTCGCAACAATTCATTGTTGCGATAAACTAAAATTTGACAATGCACAAAAAATATGCTATATTGCACCTTGGCACTGACCGTGTTAAGGTGCAATGAAATTTTTAAGAAAGGAGACGGACATAATGATGACAACTTTATTCAACAAAACTGAAATTCGGGTAGCTGTGTCCGTTTCTGCTTGCTGAAAAGCGAAAACATAAGCCAATGTGTCAATCCCGAGGACATTGTGTTTTCGGGATTGTTTTGCTTTTTATCAAGCTGACTCAGTTGCCACTAAGGAGATGTAACGTGAAACAAAATCCCCAAAAACAAGGCGGAGAGCGCTTCAAGGCTCTTAAGGATACGCTCTATGCCGTAAAAATCTGTGCGCAGTGTGCACCGTTACTGCTTACTGCATTCATTATGACCCAGACAGCCTATTGGTTTTTTACGGGCTTTATTCAGGAAATACTGTTCCTCAAGCTTTTGCTTGAGCTTATAGAAGAAGGCGGCAGCTACAAGCAGTATGTAATGCTCGTGCTGATGTTTGCCGGTGCAGGTCTGCTTGCAAAGGCAACGGACTGCATTACGGACTATTTTGTCTGCACAAGAGCAAAATTATTCTACAAAAGGCTCAACGACAGGATTTTCAGAAAGGCTGTAGGCGTTGATATGGCTTGCTTTGAGAATCCCGATTTCTATGACAAATACAAGCGTGCAACGGAAATCATAACCAACGAGCACAATATGGAATTCGCCTTTAATCTTTCAAACGTTTTTGCAAGCACGCTTACGGGTGTTTTCCTTGTTATTTACATTGTTTCGATTGACCCGAGGCTGTTGCTCATACTTTCCGTTGGCGTTTTCGTTGTGCTGGCAGGTATCGCAATCGGCAAAATCGATGTGAAGAAAGACAAGGAAATGACGCCGCACAAGCGTTCAAAGGAATACGTCAAGCGTACGG
>JAFXCT010000081.1 GCA_017521365.1 Clostridia bacterium | reverse complement strand
TCCGTTGCACCGACGGAGATAACGTTGCCGCATTCTCCTCCACCCGACGTTGTCGGGAGCCCCCTCCCGGAGGGAGCCTTTAGTTGGGATATCCGTTGCACCGACGGAGATGACGTGAAGTTATAGGTGCACATTACGCCCGCACATAATTGCCATTTGTGCATAACACAGCTTTCGGCTGCGTAATGTGTTAACGCTTACCTAAACAAAAAAAGCGTGATGCATTGCATCACGCTTCAAAATCATATTAAATTAGCCGTTGATGATCTTTGTAAGGTCAACGGGATTTACGATCACGCCGTCCTTATATACTCTCATGTTACCGGAAGCGATCTCGTCGATAAGAACAACTTCACCGTTGTTGTAACCGAACTCAAACTTGATGTCCCAAAGGTCGAGACCACGCTTCTTGAGGTCATCAGCAACGATCTTTGTGATCTTAAGAGTCTGATCCTTAAGGCTCTCGAACATCTCAGCGGTCATAACCTTGAGAGCTACAAGACCTTCACCTGTTACCAGCGGGTCACCCTTAGCGTCGTTCTTGAATGTGCACTCAACGTAGCCGCCCTCGAGAGGTGTACCGTCCTTGATGTACTCACCGTAACGGCGGATAAAGCTGCCTGTAGCAACAAGGCGGCAGATAACTTCGAGACCGTGGCCGAATACCTTTGCAGGAAGAACCTCCATTGTAGCGTCGTCAATGTTGGCGCTTACGTAGTGGGTCTTGATACCTGCCTGCTTGAGAAGCTCGAAATAGTGAATAGAGGACTTGAGGTTAGCCTTGCCGATGCCCTCGATTGTAAGACCGACTGTGTTCTCGCCCGGATCGAAAACGCCGTCCTTGCCTGTGCAGTCGTCCTTGAACTTGAGCATTACGTTGCCGTTTTCAAGGCTGTAAACGTCCTTTGTCTTGCCTTCATAAATTTTTGTCATTGTAAACACTCCCTTGTGCTCAATAAAATTAACATAAATAATTTAGCACAATTTTTTTAATATGTATATAGTTTTCGATAAAAAAACCGATATTTCATTATTAAAAATTTGAGCTTCTAAAACCGCAAAATATGTAAAAAATGCAAAAATCAGAAGTTGTAATTGGGGTAAACCTTCTCGCCCTTTTCTGCTGATTCAACAATTGCAAGGCAGACCTCAACCGTCTTTGCGCCTTCTCTTGCGTCTGTGGGAATGGGCTTGCCGTTGAGAATGGCATCTGCAAATACCTCGAATTCCTTTACGGCGTTGTGGTTGTTAACCTCAAGCTCAATAATTTCGGGCTTTTCGGGTGCAACGCCGTTTTCGTCAGCAACGAAAAGCTGCATCGTGGGGGAGGTGTTGTCGCAAATAATCGTGCCCTTCGTGCCGTAGATAACTGTGCGCATTGTGTAGTCACGCTTGCAGCCCGTGGAAACGAAAACCTTGCCCATACAGCGGTCGCTGAATTTCATAAGTGCGATTGTTGCGTCATCGTAATCAACCGTGGGAAGCATAAGGTGTGTGCCGTAGGCAAAAACCTCCGTGGGGTCGCCTGCAAGCCAGCGAAGCAGGTCAACAGCGTGGCAGCCGCCGCCGATAACGCCGTGGCGCTTGGGGTCAGCACGCCAGTGGGCAGAGCCGTCCGCATTTTCAACAATCTTCATATAGTCGTGTGCGTATTCGCTTTCAACGAAGTAAAGCTCGCCGATAAGACCCGAATCGATAATTTCCTTTGCCTTTATGAATGAAGGTGTGAAACGGCAAATCTGTCCAACCATAAACTTGGCACCCGATTCGTCCGAAACCTTTACAATTTCCTCAATATCCTCACGTGTGAGCGCAAGGGGCTTTTCGCAAAGCACGTGCTTGCCTGCACGGAGCAGGTCGGAGCAGACCTTCTTGTGCTGCTGGTCGGGGATAGCAACGGAAACAACGTTGATATCCTTGTTGTTGATAATGTCGTGGTAATCCGTGCACTGCTTTTCGGCGGGAATGTTGTACTTTTCGCCTGCCTTGCGCAGGGTCTCCTCGTTACAGTCGCAGATAAGTGCGATTTCAGCATCGTCGTAAGCCAGTGCGCCTTCAACGTGTGCCATACCGAACATCATACCGATGTTGCCAACAACCAATTTTTTGCTCATAACAGTTCTCCTTTTGATATATAAAAACTTTAAATATTTTACTATAAAAATAAGATTTAATCAACTCTTAAATAACCACTTGCCGCTGATTTTTTCAAAATATCCGGGCAGATAGGGCAGAACGAAGTCGTATGTTGCGGCAAGGCAATCCCTGCCTTCTTTGAATCGGGTTACGATTGACCAGGCGTGCTTTGCAATTTTTTTGTCACCTTTATAAAGTGCGTGGTCAACACCTGCTTTTTCAAGGTCGGCAGCCATATCAAAGCTTTCGTATTGCAGCAAATCCTTTACACACCACACAAGGTATGAGGGCGGAAAAGACGGCGTGATAACAGGAATTGCAAGTCGGCTTTCCTCGGTTTTCAGATAGTCTGCAAATTCTGCCTCCGTCATACCGAAAAAGGTTGCCGTCATCATTTTGATAAACGGGAATTCGGACTGTTTTTTGCTGCTGTCAAAAATTCTTTTCAGGTCAGCACAGCCGCTGTGCGAAACTAGCGCCTTTATTTTCAGCTTGCCTGCGTGTCTGAACTCAATACCGAGCTTTTTCAGCGTTTCGGGGTCGTTGCCGTAGCAGGCGACATAGGAAATGAAATAACCGCCTGCGCTTTCGCCCGCAATAACAATATTGTCGGTGTCAATGTTATATTTTTCTGCATTGTCAAAAATATAATCAATTGCGGCAAATATTTCCTTTAGCTGTGTCGGAAAGACTTTCTGCGGTGCGTAGGAATAGCTGACAGAGGCGGTGAAAAACCCAAGCTCAGCCCAGTTCATAATATAGGGGTTGCGCATTGCGGTAACGCCCGAAATCCAGCCGCCGCCGTGAATATACAAAAACAGCGGTTTTCTGATAGCTTTAAAGTCCTTGCGGCAGTAGGTTTTGATATAGTTGAGTCTGCCTTCTCCGTACGACACACGGCTTTCGTGTTCAACCCCACGGGGAGTGGGTCGGTAAGTTGCAATCATTGCAAGTGTTTCCTGCGTGTTGAGGTTGAGCTGTCTTGCTATGCCTTTTCTGTAAACGTCCTTGTCCACGGTGATACACCTCCGAAAAAACTTGCCTATATTTTATCACAAGCCGTGCCCGAAAACAACGGAATAATTATAATTATTATAGTTGATTATTGGGGTGAATTCTGCTAAAATAGACTTATTAATGTGACGGGAGCGATAATAATGGATAAAAAGTACACCGTAAGCTTTAAATTCGGCGGCAAGCAGTTCACGACCAACGACAAGGAGAACGAATATTACCGCCTTGAAATTGAAAATAAGGACAACAGCTACAAGGTTAAAATTGTTCCGAAAAAGACAATTGAGCTTGTAGAGTTTTATTCCGAAATTCCCTATGAGTTTAAAAAGAGCGACCTTTTCTTCGGCAACGGCTACCAGTCCTGGACAAAGACAAGGGAATACAAGACAGATGAGATTATGCGAGGCTGTATCAAGCTTGCGAATATTTCCGAATACACCAAGGGTATTGCAAGAAAAACGGGCGACGAGTGGATAGTTAATTATTCCGAAAAGCCCGGCGAATTCCACAGCCATTGCTATACCTATATCCGCAACGGCGAAAACGTAAAGCTCTGGGGCTCGCTTACCGAAAAGACAGGCTTCACTATCTTCAAGGTAAAGATGAACGAAAACCGCTTCTATTTCACGAAGGACCTGCTCGGCAAGGTGCTTACCGCTCCGCTTGAAGTGTTCGATATCGTTTACTTTGAGGGCGGCTACGAGGAGGTTTTCGACAGCTACTTCGGCCTTTGGGATATGCCCGAAACAAGGCACGGCACTATGAGCGGTTACACCTCCTGGTACAACTACTTCCAGGACATTGACGAAAAAATTATCCTTCGTGACCTTGACGGACTTGATGCTTATAAAGACCAGGTCAATATCTTCCAGATTGACGACGGCTACGAAACATATATCGGCGACTGGCTGGACCCCAACCCTGCAAAGTTCCCCAACGGTATGAAGTATATTGCCGATAAAATTCACGACAAGGGCTACAAGGCTGGTATATGGCTTGCTCCCTTCAACTGCCAGAAGATTTCCCGTATGGCAAAGGAACACCCCGACTGGCTTATCAAGGACACCAACGGCAAGCCTATGGTTGGCTGTATTGCCTGGGGCGGTGCTTATACGTTTGATATTTACAACGAAGAAGTAAGAGCTTACCTCAAGGAAGTTTTCGATACAGTGCTCAACGACTGGGGCTACGATATGGTCAAGCTCGACTTCCTTTACAGCCAGTGTATCAAGCCCAGACACGGTAAGAGCCGCGGCGAAATTATGTGCGACGCTATGGCATTCCTTCGTGAACTGGTCGGTGATAAGCTCTTCCTTGGCTGCGGTGTGCCGATTGGCCCTGCTATGGGTGTTGTTGATGCCTGCCGTATCAGCTGTGACGTTGACCTTTACTACGACGGTCTGTTCTTTAACCGTATTCAGGTTGCTAACGAAATGCTCAGCGCACGAAGCGCTATCAACAACTCTATCTTCCGACGCCATATGAACGGCAGAGTATGGATGAACGACCCCGACGTATTCTTCCTGCGAAAGAACAACCAGAAGTTTACCGACGTGCTGATGATGCGCATCAATAAGCTCCAGTTCACAAACGAGCAGAAGTACCTCCTCGGTAAAATAAATAACCTTTGCGGTAACGTTCTTTTCGTTTCAGATAATGCCGGCGAATACGACAAGGCGGCACAGACACTCGTGCGAAAGTTCTTTGAAAAGACAGACGAAAAGATTATCAGCGCCGAATATGTTAACAGCGAGGTAATCCGCCTCGTAACCGAAAAGGACGGCAAGCAGGAAACCTTCACCTTTAACCTTGCAAAGGGTAAAATCCTCTCCGACGACAGCTGGAAGAAATATTTTGAATAATTAAATCTAAAGCCCCCGGCTACAACCGCCGAGGGCTTTGCTTATGTCGGTAAATTACAGTTTGTTGGGATGTTCTTAAGCATAAAGGTGATTGTCAAAAGCTCCCTTTGAAGGGAGCTGTCACGAAGTGACTGAGGGTTGCTTGTAAACAATTTAATGAACATAAAATCTTGCAATCCTCCGTCTTTTGCTTCGCAAAATCCACCTCCTTTGCAAAGGAGGTTAATGCTCCGCATACACCTCATCAGTCACCTGCGGTGACAGCTTCCCCT
>JAFXCT010000080.1 GCA_017521365.1 Clostridia bacterium | reverse complement strand
TATCTATTTCTACAACAATCAACGAATTCAACTTAAAACAAAACTGACTCCGCTTGAAAAACGAAGTCAGTTTACCGCTTAATTAAATATTTCTGCCTTAGGGGGCTTTTTGTACTGTACGCACAATTTGGAGCAGTTCACCGGACTCAGGAGGCTTTTTCAGCATCGCTTGCTTAAATCAATTATTTCTTTGCTTGTAAACGTGTAAACCGCATCGCAGAAGTGGCAGGAAACCTCGGTCTTTTCGTCCTTTGCCATATCCTCAAGCTCGGCTTTGCCCGTGCTGATAAGTGCGGCTTCAACTCTTTCCTTTGAGCAGTAGCACTTGTAGACAGGCTCGCTTTCGTCGAGTATTTCAATCTCAAATTCCTGCAAAGCACGCTTGCAGATTGCCTCAAGCGTCATACCCGAGGAGAGCATCTGCGTAAAGGAGGGGAGACCCTCAATGCTTTTTTCAACGCCCGATGTCGCTTCCTCGCTTGCAAAGGGCAGAAGCTGAATCATAAAGCCGCCTGCGGCTCGGATTGAAAGGTCGGGGTTTACAAGCACGCCGAGCGCACATACAGTCGGTGTCTGCTCGCTCGTTGCGTAATATGCCGTGATGTCCTCGGCAATTTCGCCCGAAACCAGCGGAATCTGTGCAACGTAGGGCTCCTTGAGGTTCAAATCCTTCATAACCGTCAGCGTGCCGCTGCCGATTGCGCCCGAAACGTCAAGCTTGCCCTTGCTGTTCAGGTCGATTTCAACAACGGGGTTTGAAACGTAGCCTCGGCAGTTGCCCTCGCTGTCGGCTACGGCGATAACCGAGCCTGCAGGACCGTCACCGCTGATGCGAAGTGTAACGCTGTCGTCCTTGCCCTTGAGCATATCGCCCATCATTGAAGCGGCAGCAAGCAGCCTGCCCAGTGCGGCAGAGGTGACTGCGGAGGTCTTGTGAATCTGCTGTGCGCGTTCAACCATATCCGTTGCGTCAACAGCTATGCACATAGCTTCGCCGTTGGTTGTTATAGTTCTGATAATTTTTCCCATTTTACTTTTTCCTCGCTGTGATAAATACCCTTTGTGAATTTTCCTGCGGTGCTGTGTATGTCAGCTCGTCGTAAACCGCAATGAACTCAAAGCCTGCACTTTCGAGCATTGCTTCAAGCTCGCTTATTTCATAAGCCCTCTCGCAAAAGCTCTCCTGCGTGCGTTCATATATATCGGGCTCAATTTCGGTGAATATATCTAGGTCAATTTGTACCGTGTCGGTGTTGCTGTCAAGTGTGTTCTGCCATACGCAGTAAACGCCGTCTGCCTCGTAAACGAAGCTGTTGTCCGCCAAAACCTCACGGTGCTTGTACGTTGTGTTAACGTCGAAAACAAAAATTCCGTCCTTTTCCATAAAGAGCGAAACCCTGTCAAACGCCGCCTGAACGTCACTCTTTTCCGTCAGGTGGTTTATGCTGTCCAGCGTACATATAGCTGACCCGATTGCGCCGTAAAGGTCGAGATTCTGCATCTGCTGGCACAAAAAAAGAATGTTCTGCTCTGCTTCGTAAGCGTTATTCATTGCAATGCTGAGCATTTCTCCGCTTGCGTCAACGCCTATAACCTCATATCCCTTTTTAGCCATTTCAACGCTTAAGCTGCCTGTTCCGCAGGCAAGGTCAAGCAAAATGCCGCCCGTTACGCCGTTACGGCTCAACAGGTCGGCAATATAATCGGCTCTTTGCGGATAGTCAACGTTTTGTGTCAGTATGTCGTAAACACCCGAAAACTCTGCGTAGCCGCTCATTCTTTGGTTTCCTTTTCTGCAAGGCGGTTGAAGATTTCGTCGTAACCGTGTCTGCCGTAAACAAGTGAACGGTTTACACGGCTTATTGTAGCGGTGCTCGCACCCGTCTGCTTAACGATTTCGCTGTAAACCTGCTTTTCACGCAGCATTTTTGCAACAACAATGCGCTGTGACATTGATTTGAGCTCGGTCATCGTGCACAAATCCTCAAAAAAGTCGTAGCACTCGTCAAGGTCCTTGAGCTCAAGCACGGCGGAAAGCATAAACTTTATGTTTTCATCTTCTCTGATGTTGTGGGGCATTACAGTACCTCCCGAAATAGTGGCGCCCACTTAATTTCTATAGGCGCCTGATTAAATGTATTTTAGCACATTAAATTCTAAAAGTAAAGAGGGAAATGCAGTTTATTTGTTTACGTTTTTGTGTAAATTTTATAAAATTATCATTGAAATGTGCAAGAAAGTATGGTAATATAATAAAAGACTGCTACAGGGCTTTTTACGCAGGCGAGGCGGATTTTTCTAGCAGCCGCCATATTTACTGAAACGGAGGTAAATTTATGTCCGAAAGCAACAAAACAAGTACGGCAGCCGAGCAAGAGCAGACGGGTATATACCTGGACTATGAGCAGGGTGTAAAAAATCCTAAACTGATTAACCGCAGGTTTGTCGGCACCCGTGAAAAGGTGGGTTACCTGCTCAACGATGCTGCAGCCAGCTTCAACATCAGCAAATACAACGACAGATTTATTTACGATATAGTTAATCTCGATTTCGATTTCCTTGCGGTTTTCGGCTTGTTTTCCGGCTTGTGGGATACAATAAACGATACCTTTATCGGTGTTATTGTTGACCGCACCCGTACCCGTTGGGGTAAGTTCAAGCCCTACATTCTTTTAGGTAAAATTCCGCTTGCAATTCTCGGCCTTTGGTATTGGTTTATGCCGATGCTCTTTGCCGGAACTGCGGGAACATATTTGCCAAAGCTCGTTTTTTACGCCGTTTTCAGCGTTATCTGTGAAACGGCAGGCACCTTTACTGCCGTTGCCAACACCGGCTTTATGGCAACGATCACGCCCAACCCGCTTGAAAGAACGGGGCTTATAACAATGGCAAACCTTCTTTCGGGCTTTGTCGGCGAAAAGCTGCCGGAGCTCACCTTCGGCGTTCTGCTTGACCTTGTAAACAACAACGTTGTTTCGTGGGACAGAACAAAGCTCTTTATGGGCTTCGGTATAGGCACGGCGATTATAAGCTGTATTATGTCGTTCTATTTCATCTGCGTTACCAAGGAGCGTGTGCTCCAGAGTATCGAAAAGCCGAGCATTATCCAAGGCCTTAAGGCGATTATCAATAACCGCCCGATTCTGCTTTATACTCTTTCCGAGTTCCTTGCAGGCTTTGCAGTCGGCAAGAGCAGAACAAACTACTATATCGACGTTCTCGGCTCTGCAACCTATCAGACCATCGTCGGTATTCCCGCTTCTCCGGTTTCTTCAATAAGCTATGCTTTTATAGCTCCGCTGCGCAAAAAGTTTGCCACAAAGACCATATGGATTCTTGAGGATCTTTGGACAGATACCTGCTGGCTTGCTGTTTTTGCAATCGGCTCAATTGGCGGTATGAAGAACGGCTTGTATAAAAACAAGTGGGTTATGCTTCCTGTTATGGCAGTTGAAGAGGTTTTTGAAATGTGCGTCTACGGCCTCAGACACGTTATTCCGCAGGAAATTCTCAACGAGGCTATGGATTACTGCGAATGGAAAAACGGCTACCGTGCCGAGGCTATGACAGGCGTTGCAAGAGGCCTTGTCACAAAGCTCCAGGGCATAGTTATGGGCTCAATCCAGAACTTTATAATGAAGCGTATCGGCTATGTACAGGGCCTTACAATAGGCACTCAGGCGGACTCCACAAAGTGGTGGATTTTTGCTATGGGTACGGGTATACCGGTTATCACGGGTGCTCTGGGTGTTATCCCCAAGTTCTTCCATGACCTCAACGGCGAAAAGCGTGACCGTATGTACCGTGAGCTTTACGCAAGGCGTGAGGCTACACAGAACGCAGTTGCAAACGCCAAATCAAGCGAAGAGGTAAAGAATATAGCCCGTGCACAGATTAACGCCGAATATATACAGGAAAAGAAAACAGAAGAATAATCTTACCTTTTATACTGTTACATAAAACCAAAAGCCATCAGCGTGTCAGAAAACGCTGATGGCTTTAATCTTTGTCTGTTATAGGGCAGATATATTGACAAATTTTGTAACTATTTGTAACTTCTTTTATGTTGAGTTATATGCTATAATACAATCGGAGAATTAAAAATCCGAAAGGAGAAACTTATGAAAAAATTAGATGTTAAAGCGCTACTTGTTGTGGTTGTAGTTCTTTTATCCGTCGGTCTGCTGTGTGTGTTCTTAAAAGGCGGCAATAAGGAAAAAGACACGGACAAATCCTTGACCACCGCTACCACATACAAAACAGAGGTCGAAAAGAAAATCAACGAAGAAATTGATAGGCTTGAAACCGAAAACACCGAAGGTTGGAAAAAGGCTTATCTTGATTTGCTTAATGATTATTATTGCGAAACCGAAGAAGAAAGAGTTTTTCTCGGCTATGTTGACGATGATGATGTACCCGAGCTTTTTATTTCGGAAGGCTGGTTTCACTATTGTACGGTTGAGGTTTACACCTTTGAAAACAATATCGTGACTCTGCTTTGCGAAACAGGCTCAAACGGTATGGTGAATTATTTTGAACGTCAGGGCATAGTTTGCGGACATTATGTAGGTATGGGTACCGGTACTTATTGGGTGTACAGCATTGATAACGGAAGAGTTCAGGAGCTTTACAACGCATTTACAAACGAAGGCTGGGCAGGGGAAGAATTTGATATTGAAAGAAGAATAAACGGTATAGATGTTGCGGAAGATGAACTGGACGAGTTTCTGGATTCGTATTTCGGTAAAGAAAAAAGCACCTGTGTGTTTGATGAATCCAATCCGGGATACGAACTGAAAAATGATGAATACAAAGATTATATCAACGGCTTCGGAGAATAAGACTTTAAACCTCATGCTGTATTTCAGTAAAATGAATTACAGTTTGTAGGTATGAAAGCATTTGTAGGGTCGATTCACGAATCGACCGTAATTTATCGATATATCACTTTTACGGCGGGCAATTCGTGAATTGCCCCTACAGGATAACCAAATTTGCATTGATATATCGGCAACACGGACGACCAAAGGTCGCCCCTACAAACTGTAAATTGTCGAAACAAAACCCTTGGCTGTTTTATTTCACTGCTTGACATTAGCTGACATTTAGCATATAATATATTTTAATTGTGTACTAAATTAATAAATATATCGAAAGGATGACTTATAAATGGCACAGGAACTTACCAGAGAAGGCTATGACAAGCTCGCCCAGGAGCTCGAGCATCTTAAAACCGTCGGCAGAAAGGAAGCTGCCGAAAACATCAAGGAGGCACGTTCACACGGTGACCTTTCCGAAAACGCAGAATACGATGAGGCTATGAACGACCAGGGCCGTCTTGAGGCAAGAATCACCGAGCTTGAGGGTATCCTTAAGGATGCTATCATCATCAGCGATGCTGCCGCAGGCCTTATTCACGTCGGCTCCGTTATCACTCTCAAGGACCTTGACGACGATGAGGAGGACGATTACGTTATCCTCGGCGAAAACGAGTCCAGCAGCGACGAAAACTATATCTCCGCAGAATCTCCCGCAGGCAAGGCTCTTATGGGCAAGCAGGCAGGCGACACGGTTGTTGTTGATGCACCCGGCGGTCAGATCAGCTACCAGATTGTAAAGATTATCAAGTAATTTCCCACAGGGAGGACTGTAAAAATGGCAGAAGAAAACGTAAACGTAACTCCCGTTGAGGAAGTTGAAGAAATAAGCACCAACGAACAGCGTGCAATCCGCCTCGAAAAGCTTGAGGCACTTCAGGCTGCAGGCAAGGACCCGTTTGAAATCACTCTTGCCGAGCAGACGATTACCGCAGCCGAAATCAACGACCGCTTTGAAGAGCTTGAAAACAGCGATGTTTCAATCTGCGGCCGTATTATGACCTGGCGTGATATGGGTAAGGCAAACTTTATCGATATCCGTGACCGCTCGGGCAGAATGCAGGTCTATGTAAGAATCAACGATATCGGCGAGGACAGCTTTGCCGAGTTCAAAAAGTGGGATATCGGCGACATCGTTGAGGTAAAGGGCTTTGTTTTCCGCACACGCAGGGGCGAAATTTCCGTCCACGCAAAGGAAATCAGACTTATCTCCAAGTCACTCCTTCCCCTTGCTGAAAAGTACCACGGCCTTACCGATACCGATACACGCTACCGTCAGCGTTACCTCGACCTCATTATGAACCCCGAGGTAAAGGACACCTTCTTCAAGCGTTCGGCTATTCTTCGTGCAATCCGCAAGTATCTCGACGGCGAGAACTTTATTGAGGTTGAAACCCCGATTCTCGTCAGCAACGCAGGCGGTGCCGCTGCAAGACCGTTTATGACTCACCACAACGCACTTGATGAGGATTTCAAGCTCCGTATTTCTCTTGAGCTCTACCTCAAGCGCCTTATCGTCGGCGGTATGGAAAGAGTTTACGAAATCGGCAGAGTTTTTCGTAACGAAGGCTGTGACACACGCCACAACCCCGAGTTCACCCTTATGGAGCTCTACCAGGCTTATACCGACTACAACGGTATGATGGATCTCACAGAAAACCTCTACCGCTTCGTTGCACAGGAGGTTCTCGGCACAACGGTAATTACCTACAACGGTGTTGAAATGGACCTTGGCAAGCCTTTTGAGCGCATCACGATGATTGACGCTGTCAAGAAGTATTCGGGCGTTGACTGGAACGAGGTTGAAACACTTGAGCAGGCACGTGCTCTTGCCGACAAGCACCACGTCGAGTACGAAAAGCACCACAAGAAGGGCGATATTCTTGCTCTCTTCTTTGAGGAGTTTGCAGAAGACCACCTCATTCAGCCCACCTTCGTTATCGACCACCCGATTGAAATTTCTCCGCTCACAAAGAAAAAGCCCGGCAACCCGGACTATGTTGAGCGCTTTGAGTTCTTTATGAACGGCTGGGAAATGGCAAACGCCTATT
>JAFXCT010000079.1 GCA_017521365.1 Clostridia bacterium | reverse complement strand
CTTTAGAGATTTAATCAACATAAAATCTTGCAATCCTCCGTCTTTTGCTTCGCAAAATCCACCTCCTTTAAAAAGGAGGTTAATGCTCCGCATACACCTCATCAGTCACCTGTGGTGACAGCTTCCCTTCAAAGGGGAAGCCTTTAGTTATAGCAGTACCTTTTCTTGCCTTCCCCTCGAGGGGAAGATTCCCCCACGGTGTGGGGGAAATGTCACAAAGTGACAAAGGGGGACGGCTCCGTCAGAGGTGGGACCGCTTGCGGTGGATGAGGTGTACAAAAGAGTCCTACAAAACTCTAATTTATAATTCCCTTATATTTTCAACAATGCTGTTCTTCATTTCCTTTTTGATTTTTGCGTAAAGGTTTATACTGCAAATCAGGAAGAGGACGGCGATAATCAGCATTGCCTGCCAGATTTCAAAGGTGAGATAATCCGGGTCTTTGAAATACGCAATGATACCCAAGTGACCGATTATATAACCGCCGAAGCCTATTCCGCAGCCCCACGCAAACATTGAGAGAAGCTGACGGATATACGACTGCGTGATTTCTTTTACTGATGCGCCAACAGCACGCAATGTACCTATTTCACGCTTGCTCTCTCTTATTTTTGCGGTGAGCGAATTATTGACAATGCTTGCACATATCGAGAAAAAGAGTATAACGATTGATATAAGGCAGATTATCAGCATTTTCAGCGTTTCCATATTTTCCTGCTGGGTTTGGAAGCCCGACTCCGCACGGTAATGAGTGCCCGAAAAGATTGTATCAAGGTGTGCTGTAGCTGATTTGTCCGTTTCCTCGTCAACCTCACCCTTGAAGTCTATGTTCAGCTCCTGATAAGGCAGCTCTGTTTTTGTTATTGCATCTGCACCTGCAGCGGTTGTTATAATGTCAAATTCCGTGCTCGAATACATCCAGTCGCCGATAAAAAACGGCTTTATTATTGCGCCGATTTTTACCTGCTTTTCGGTTGAATACATATCGGCAAACTTCGGGTGCTCGCCGTATTCTTCGTAATCAAAGCTTGTCGTATCCGAAAAAAGGGTTTTAAGGTCAATAGTGTCTCCGGCCTTGTAATCAAGTTTCACCGTTGCAAAAACCTTGCGGTTTTCACGGTAGAAGTAATCGGGCAGACTCGTCATATCGTAAACGGTGTAATGATCTATTTCGCCTTTTGTGTTAAACCTTGCGCTGAAGCCGATTTCGGGCGGCGCAACGAGCAATATTTCCTCGCCCGAATTGAGCTTATCAACATCAATTTTGCCATCCACAATTTCAAAGCGGTCAAGGTTTTCCCTTATCATTCTTTCGTCATAGCCCTTGATTTCGACCTTGAACATTTCCTTGTCGGTTTGGGACTCTTTTTTCAGTATCGGGTAATTGAGCTCTTCGCCCTTATTGAGCCACAGCTTTTTCAGCTTTTCAAAGGTCATATCGGGTATTTCAAAATCTGCGTTGGTGTAGCCCGTAACGTTGTTGTAGTAACGGATTCCCTGCCACGTCATTGAAAGCATATCCATATAGTCGGAATATTCATCGACCGTGATAAACGACGTTGCCGTTTTGTAGCCGTAAACGCTCTCGAATAATGAGTAATCGAGTATATCCTGAATATCGTTTGTGCTTATCCCCTTGTCAATGGTAAACATATTTATGTAGTTACTCACACCGGGGTAGCTTTGCCGTACAACAATGTAATCGCCTCGTTGGCTGTAGTTCCAGTAGCTGCTTTCAAGCTCTGCGCTTATAACCGAAAAGCCGAAGCAGGTAAGCAGAATTGTGAGCGTGAGAATAATGCTGACACCGATTTGCTTTGCCTTATAGAATTTTATACTGCGTTTTGCAAGGAGCTTGGGTGCATTGAAATCCTTTTCCTGCTTGATTTTCTTACGCTTCATTTTTCTGCTCAGGTCAATATTACGTATTGCCTGCATAGGTGAAATCCGTGCAGCACGAAGCAGAGGAACAAGTGCGGAAAGCATAACGCAGGCAATGCTGACGACTGTTGTACCCATAAGCACGAGAATATTGGGCATAAAGATAAAGCTGCCGCCCATAATCTTTGCAAAAAGCCACACGGCAAAATAGGAAACCGCAATGCTCAGCGGTGTGCATATCAGCGTGATAATAAAAGCCTCTCTGCCGAAAATATTTACAATCTGCCTTTTTGTCGTACCCACGGCACGGAGCAAGCCGATCTGCCTGCGTCGTTCCTGCAAATTGGTCGTGAAGGCGTTTACAATGCCCATACACGAGGCTATCATCAGCACGACGGCAAGCACAACCAGAAGAGTTGTGTTATCAACAAACGCAATGGTATAGCCGTAATCAGTATTTACCTGCGTAAGATGATTGTTGTAGTCTGCATCTTGGTACAAATCGAGGTTATCGAAAACCTCCTGCATAAAATATTCCCAGAAGGCGTTTGTGTGAAAGACATCGGCTATTTCACCGTTATCGTAATAGTAAGTTTTGGGTATGTTGTCCTTGAGACTTTCTTCGGTCGGATTGTAGTATAGCGCAGGAATTTCAAGACCTCCTGCGGCTATTTCTTCATTATCGCTTACAAATGCGGCAGGTATGACAGGAAAGATTGACCGACCCGAAGTGCGCTCAAAATTATAGCGTTTATCGCTGAGAATGCCGACAAGAGTGTAGTTTTTTTCATTAGCTTCATTCGAAAAATCCTCACCGTTTGCAGTTTGAACGTAAAGCGTGATTTCACTGCCGATTTCCTGTTCAATTCCAAGACGGACTGCAGCATCCTTCTCAAGGGCAATTTCGCCCTTGTTCTCCGGATATCTGCCCTCAAGCACGGTGACGTAGTAGAGCTTTTTGGCCTCCTCATCAAGGCGTGCAATTGCAGTACCCTTGTCCTGCTTTTCGGCATCCGTATATGCCCAGCCCTGAACATAAGCATAGCCGAAGGATTCAATATAGCCGTTCTTTTGTCCCTTTTCAACGTCAATATAATCCTTGGGGTTATAGAAATAGCCGTAATAATTGCCGATATCACGGCGTGCCTGCTCCTGTTTCGAGGTGTGCATACACGACAGGAAAAATAACGTTGCGCTCGAAAAAATCATTGCAAGCAGTATGCCGATTATCATAAGCGTGTACTGCTTTTTTCGCGTTTTAAGATTACCCACCGCCAAACGGTTGACGGTTAAGGCTTTATGATTCTTCATTTGCTTCTCCTTTCAAATTAAGGTAAGAGAATATAATGGGTGTAGTTAATTCCTAATTCCGCATTCCGAATTCCTAATTATTCAACTCGACAAACCATAATTTAATTCTGTTCCAAATTCTTCGAATCTCTCACTATCCTGCCGTCTTCAATTGTTATAATTCTCTCTGCCTGCTCAGCAACGTGTAAATCGTGAGTTACGAGAATCAGAGTAATTCCGAACTCCTTGCCGACATATTTGAGAAGCGAAAGCACCTCTCGTCCGCTTTTGCCGTCGAGATTACCCGTTGGCTCGTCTGCAAAAAGTATTGAAGGCTTATTTGCAAGCGCACGGGCAATGGCTATTCTCTGCTGCTGACCGCCAGAAAGCGCAGAGGGCAGATGTTCGAGTCTGTCCTCAATGCCGAGCATTTCAATTACACGCTTTATGTAATTTTCGTCAACCTTTTTGCGGTCAAGCATTACGGGCAGAACAATGTTTTCGTAGCCCGTCAGCTCCTGAACAAGGTTATAAGCCTGGAAAACAAAGCCAAAGCGTCTGCGGCGAAGAATTGAAAGCTGATTGTCGTTATAGCCGGACATCAGCTCGCCGTTATAAGTAACCGTACCGCTTGTGGGATTTTCAAGGCTGCTCAGCACGTGAAGCAGGGTTGATTTGCCCGAGCCGCTGGGACCCGTTACGGCGCAAAACTCGCCCTGCTCAAAGCCGACGGTTACGTTATCAATAGCCTTGACAACGTTTTCACCGCTTAAATATTCCTTGGTCAGTTCTTTACATTCGATGATGTTCATATATCTGCACTCCTTTACCTTTTTTAGTTTGCAAAAGTATCATAACTCACTAATCTTACATTTATCTTACATTAACCTTAAGATTTCGTAAGATAACGAAAAAAGCAGTAAGATTTTTGAAATTTCTTACTGCTTAACCATTGTATATATTTTGCGGAATGTCGGCAAACGCCATTCCATACAATTATTAGATTTTCAAACCGCCGTCATACCTCGGCAGGCATATCGTAACCTTTAAGCCCTCCTCGGCATTTTCGGCAAAAATTGTTCCGTGGTGCTTTTCAACAATAGCCTTTGATATGGACATACCTATTCCGGCGCTGTCTGCCGCAGCGTTTGACGTGCGGTAAAATCTGCCGAAAATTTTCTGAAGCTCGTCGTTCGGAATACCACCGCCGTTGTCCTCAACGGTAATCGAAGTCGAAGCGTCGGTCTGCTCAATTTTTATTGCAATCTTACCCTGTAAAGGCGTATGCTCACCGGCGTTTTTAATAATGTTTCCTATCGCCTCTCCGAGCCATTGCTTATCACAGCGGAGTGCAGCTTCACCGGAAACGGTAAACGTTTTATGCGGAAATAAGTGTCTGAATTCGCCGACAAGCTCGCCGATTATGTTTTCCGCCTTATGCTCGGCAAAATCCATAGTGTAAGCATCGCTGCGTAGCCTTTCAAGCCTGAGCAGACTTTTAACAAGGCTTTCCATTTTCACCACTAGCTGAAGCTGCTTTTCGGCGTAGCCGTTGGAATCACTCCCCTGCTGCATTTCGCAGTAAAGCTTAAGTCCGGCGAGCGGAGTTTTAAGCTGGTGAGATACGTCGGCAATAAAATCAGCGTTACGCTTTGATTGCGAAACAGTATTGTCACGCTCAAGAATTAGCCTGTTTTCAAGGTCGGCAATGCTGTTTTGCAGCTGAGCAAGGCTGTTGTCCTGCGTGCTGATACCGATTTTTTCACCGTTATTAAGAAATGCATCTGTTTTTTGTGCCAGCTTTTCAATACCTTTTTTATTTCTGAAATAAAGAACAAAAACAGTTACAGCTACTGCAAGCAAAACAGAGGAAACAACAATCAACCCTGTTTCAAGTGAGGTCACTTTGATTCCTCCCATCTGTAGCCGATGCCACGCACGGTTGAAATCTGATTAGTTCCGAGCTTTTCACGCAAGCGGCTTACGTGAACGGAAAGCGTGTTGTCATCAACAAAGCTTTCGTCACAATCCCAGATTTTTTCAAGCAGAATCGTTCGGGTTACAATAACACCGCTGTTTTGAATAAGAGCGGAAAGAATAAGGAACTCTGTGGGCGTCAGACTGAGCGTCGTGCCGTCTTTAAATGCTGTCATTGTTTTAAGGTCAATTGAAATACTTCCGCTTGAATAAACAGAGCTTGTGTTTCTGCGAAGAAGCGCACGCACACGGGAAAGAAGCTCCAGCAAACGGAAAGGCTTCGTAACGTAATCGTCCGCACCGCAGTCAAGACCGCACACAACCTGAATTTCATCGTCGCAGGCTGTCAGGAACAAAACGGGCACCGTGCTGCCCGAAGCCCGAAGCTGCATGCAAAGGTCAAGCCCGTTGCCGTCGGGAAGCATAACATCAAAAATCATTAAATTATATGAAAAGAAGTTTAACATTTCTTTAGCCTTTAGGAAGCTGTCCGCGCTGATAACCTCATAGCCCTCGCCCTGCAAAACCTCCGTCAGACCCTCTCTAAGAAAAGAATCGTCCTCAACGAGTAAAATTTTCTGTTTCATCAAACCACCTGCCTACAAAAAATATAACAAGCACTAAGCCAAAAATCAAGAACTATTTTCGTGTTACGCTTAGTCACCTTTTTGCAATTAAAAATTCATCTATTAAAAACCGTCAAACTTAAACGAAAAAAGAAAACCGCTAAACTCGCAAAATTGCGGATTAAGCGGTTTCTATCGGTTTGAAATTTTTATAAACAGTTAATTATTTATTATGGAACATCGCAGATAAAATCCTCAGATTAAAGCAAAATCTTATCCGGGTCTGCAGGCAAAGCAAAAACATTGTTCCCTTTGCTGACCGGACCGATTTCCGAAGTGCCGAGGAATTCTATTTCACCGTTCTTCAGGCTGAAAGTGCTGAGCACGGTTTCTCTGCTTTCGTCCTCGCTGTTAAGGCTGTAAACACAAATATAACTGTTGCCGTCGGCTGTTTTTACATAATACGGGTCGAGTCCGTATGAGAACCATTCTTCTTCATATTCCGATTTTTCTGTATATACTGCCATTGACGTATAATATCCGCCCTCGGAATCATAATCACCCGAAACGGTAATTTCATCTGCTTTCTTATCACCCGTAATATCGGTGAAGAAAGGCAAATCCAAAGGCAGACCGACGGTATATGCCTCAGGTGCATCGGTATATTTTTCGCTGAACAAATCGGGATATTCCGCAAAGGTTACGGTTACGGTCTGAACACCGAAATTGGTGGGAGCAATAGCACCTGCACTAAAATAAAACGTTACTCCGTTACAGTCAAGAGTCCAGTTGAGGTCCTCCTGCGGAGTGTTAACGAAATAATCAGCAACGGCCGTTTCGCCGAAAGGCTCATCTTCACCAATGCGAGCCATAAACGATTTTTCAACGGCTTCGGAAAGTCCAGAAGAATCCGTAACAACATCTGAAAGTGAAAGAAGCTTACCGCTTTCGGTATCATAATTCAGCCCGTTGAAAGTTCTGCCGAAATCTGAAAAATAATCCTCAAGTATACTCACGGCAACGCTGTCAGCCCGTCTTACCTTTACATCAAGAGTTGAAACATAGGTTGAAAACGCTTCACCGTCATTCATAAATTCCTCGGTGGCATCAAAAAGAAGATTATCCTTTTCATCTTCCATCGTTCTCTTACGCATAACCGAGGTTTCAGAAAGAACCTCAGCCAATGCCGAATACTTTTTCACCATTGATTCATCAAGGATGACAGTAGTATATTCACTTCTTACAAGCATTTTGGGGTAATCTTCATACCACTCATAATGTGAGATATATTCCTTGTTGAGTTGAAGAATTTCAACATCGTTTTTGATTTCGTCCCCGACAGTCAGAGCTGCTTCATCCGTGGTAACCTCCTTCGGAGAATCTTCTCCGCAAGAGGTAAGAGCAACCGTAAAACACAGAGTCAGTAATATACAAAGAGTTCTTTTCAGCTTATCCATTAACATCAGAATCCTTTGACGATGAACGCAACAACCTCAGTTGCTGAACGGTCTTCACGTTCATCTGTCATAATTGTAATAATACTTCCGTCGTCAAGAACTGCGGAATCGCAGAACCACGGATAATTTGTGCTGAACAGCTCACCGTCTGAAATTTCCGCAATGAAAGAGCCGCTGTTATCCCAAAGAAGAACATCTCTCATATTGCCGTCAAAGGCGATGTAGCCGTTTGCAGTCTGAGTAACAAAAGTAACGCTGCCGAGTCCTTCACCATCGGCATCACAGAGAGTTTTCTGAAGAACACCGTCTTTGTTGTAAATGAATACCTTATGTCCGCTGTCGTCTGCTGCATTTGCACAGACGTAGATATTGTTTTCATCAACGCAGAGCTGCATTATTGTATCCGCTTCTTTGAAGGTTACGGGAGTTGAAGAGTAAGTACTGCCGTTGAAGGTAACAATTGCACATTCGTTGGAAGTGAAGAAATTCACACCCCAGGCACCTGACGGATGAATCGCAAGGTTGTCAATGTCTTCGTATGTTGCAACTGCTTTGCCGTCCTTAATGCAGAGAATGTCATTCATCGAGCCGCTGACCCAAAGTGTGCCGTCGGCTGTTGCTTCAATTCTGTCGTAATCGTCTTCGGAAAGCTCGATTTTGTTAACAAAGGCAAGAGTTGTGCCGTCATAGTGACATTCGCTGAGCTCGCCGTCAACAAGAACATAAACTCTGTCACCGATTGCGGCAACGGAATGGTCAAAGGTTTCAAAGGTTGTAACGGGTGCTTCAAAGGGAACGAATGTTGATGTAACGGTAGATGAACCGGCATTTACGCTTGCGGGATCTGCCGAAAATCTTTTGCCTTCCCACTCCCAAGGACCGTCTTCGTTTCCGATATCCTCAAGAGTGAAGGTTATGCCGTCAAGGAGAGCCTGAATACGGCTGTCACCGGTGTCTGTTGCATCAAACTCAACATAAACCGATGCGTTTGCACTCTCAACACGGTTGAAATAAACGAGTGTGTCATCGCCGTCGTCATACTTAAGAAGGTCAACACCGCCGACCTTTACGGTTTCATAAGCGTTGTTTACTTTGTATTCATACTGGTTGAAGCCATAATACACAAGGTCCTCACGGAAATCGTAGGGCTCATCAATTTCAACGCTGATTGTTGCCTCGACCAAATAATATTCGTTGTCTTCCGGGTCGAGAATCTGAAGAACCGCTTTGGAGTATCCTTCTTCATTCTTGAAGTCATCTTCAATGTTTATCCAGTCGCCGCCAAAATCAACAGTAAAGAACGATGCTTCAATTGCTGCATCGGAATTGGCAGACGGCTGTTTTGTGTTGTCGGGTTTTTCGGGAGCATCATCGCCGCAGGCGGCAAAGGAAAACAACATTGCAAGTGCGAGAAGAACTGCAAATAATTTTTTCATAATAATTCTCCTTATAAATTTAATTATTCGTTATGCCCAAGGGTCTTCTTCAACAGGAACACGGATATCTGCAAGGCACTGTATTTCAACGAGGAACCACTGACCCGTTGACGGTTTTCTGCGAAGCTTCATCGGTCTCGGATTATCAGCGCCGCCACTTTGGACATAAAGTGTTGCCCAATCCTGATTATCAAAGGAATACGGGTTTTCGATAACGGTGATTTTGTAGGGAACGTCGGGTTTATAGCTGTTCTGCGGAGTTGCACCCTCAAAATATGAACGTGCCTTGTAACCCTCCGAGCCGAGATGCTCCTTTATAAACTGCTTTTCAAAGCCGCTGACTTCGCCCGGGCCCTTAAGGAAGTTGAGCATTTCAATGGTTGCATCGGGATTATGCTCGTAGTTGCACAAAGCCGCAAGAGTGAGTGCGGTTGTTTTGAATGCGGAATCAAGGCTTGCTTCGGGAAGTGACTGAAGCTCGGCAACATTCGTGGGAAGTGAAGCAAAGGTAAAGGTTTCCGTGTGATTTTTCCCTTTGCCTACTGACTGTGCGGCACTGTTCACCGCTTTGTTTATGCCCTGCGAAACCTCCTTTTTTATTGTGGATTCCGCCTGTCTTTTAAGTGAATCAAAAAATCCCATTGGTAAAAGCCTCCTATCAATTTTTATTTTCCTGCTTCGGTTTTTCTTTCTTTTCAACATTGCTGTAAAGGAAATTATCCGCACTGCCCGTAATAATCATACTGCCGGGTCGTGTATAAACGGTTGCGTTTTTCTGCATATGGACGGATTTGTTCTTTGAAGCAATTGAATTGATAATCAGAAACCCGACAAGCAGACCTATACCGAGCGAAACGGGCAGCCAAATGAAAGCGACTCCGTCTTTTTCTTCTTTATCGCCTGTTGTAAGTACAGTGTCTTCATCGGAGTCATCATTGGCATAATACGCTTCTTCGAGATATTCTTCGGCAAGCTCATAAAAGTCATATACGCCGCCGTAATAGCTGTCGTTTGAATCATAAGCATCACGCATTTCTGCGATTGCTTCATCATCAAATATTTCATCTGCGTTACCTGTTGTAAACACTGCATAGGTGTTTTCACCGTCGTTATGAAGGAGAAGAATACCATTTTCGTTATCGGTGTTGTCCGTGTAAATCCACTCTGCATAGTTTTCGTCGCCCATACCCGTTGTTTCGTCGGCAATGCAGAGCATAACGCAAATTCCGTAAGCATTTTCAAGCTTTACAGCAATATTTTCGAGTTCTTCAAACTCCTCGCCTGACAGCTTGTTTGCGTTATCTGCAACGTGCACATACGTATAGGCTGATGCAGAAACAACGAACGTAAAACCGATTGCAAGTGCAATTATGATTGCAAAAATCTTTTTAGTCATTTTCTGCACCTCCTTAAAGCAGCTCAATCAGCCACATAAGGCCGTAAATTACTGCGCCTATGCCTGCACCGAGTAACAGAGAAGCCTTGGTGACGGCTTTTTTATCTGTGGGGATATTGCCGACGAATTTTCCCGTCTGTCCGTTCATTGCAAAGGTGAAATTCTCACCGTTCCACTTTGTGTTGAGAAGCCAAACGGGATAGAGTGCGTATTTGTAAATGCCGTTGGCAACGTTCATATTTGCGCCCTGATTTTCAACATCGTCATAGCCCTGCACCGTGTCCTTGAACGAATCGATTATGCTCTGTCTGATTCTTTCGTTTGCACGCGGCATACTCTGTTCGGCTGTCACGTCATATTTATCTGCAAGATAGCCTGCAAGATACGCCGTGTTGAAATCTACTGCCTGGGACAAATCGAAGGGCTCTACGGATTCCATAAGGTCATCGGGCATTTTGGTTGAGCCGTCAACGGGTATGTTGTCAAAGCTTATGTTACCGCTGCGGTAAATGTCAAAATACGAGGTATCGGTGTAATCGTAGTTTGCATCCGACCACTTCTTGACCTTTTTTGCCTTGTAGCTTGCATTACCGACTGCATCGCAGGTAAACAGCCAATGAGGAACGTAAACGCCCTTGATTTCTTCAAGACGGTTGTCCTCAAGGAATGATTTCGGAACAAATTTCTTTGTTGAAATATGCTTTTTAAGCGCTTCCTTTGCGGCTTTTTTATCGAGCTTAAAGGGAATGACAAGGTCCGGGCGAAGTGTACCGGAAAACTGACCCTTCATAACAACCTGATTGCCGCAATAAGGACATTCTGTTGCACCCGTTGTTGCATCGGCAACTATTTCACCGCCGCAGGAATTGCAAGCGTAAACGCTCATACCGTCTGTTTCGCCTGCACCCCACTGTGCGCCCTGCGAATTCCAGTTTATTTGCTCAACCTGATTAGATGTATCCTCGGGCATAGCGGTAATGTCAAACTCCGTGTCACAATAGGGACATTTGAGCTTCTGTACACCGCTGTCAAATTCTACTGCACCGCCGCAGCAAGGGCATTTCTGTTCGAGAATTGTTGACAAGGTTAATCATCTCCTTGTATATACAGTTTCATAATTTCAAAAATTTCATCGAAGATTTTTTCTCCGCCTTCGGGTAATTCAAGCCCCGAGTTTACGCTGTAATACTCTTTGTCTGCAAATTTCAGAGCAATTAAATCCGTTGCGCCGTCAAGAACAAGCACATCGCTTCGTTTGAGCTTACCCCAGCCGAGAACACCGTATTTTTTGCAGACCTCACGGATATCCTCAATAGCTTTGGCATCAATCCGGTATTCAAGATTTATGTTCTCTTTATCAGTGCCTACGGGATAGTGGTAATGATAATTCAGCCACACCTCACCGTCGTCTTTCAGATAAATTTCGGCTTCGGTCAGCTCGCCGTTCATACTGCCTCCCGATTCATAATAGCAGGAGGTTATCGTATCTGTCAGCAAATACACCATACCGTCTTTATCGGACACATAGAACCTGGTTTTGTAATACCACACACCTGCCGCAACGGCGGCAACAAGCACAACAGCAGAAATAATAATTATCACAGCTTTCATTTTCTGCATTACTGCTTCGGTGTACCGCAGAAAGCACAGAATCTTCCGCCGTCATTGTTTGCCTGGCAGGACGGGCAAACCCAGCTCTGCGATACTGCCTGCTGAACAGGCTGCTGAACGGGAGGCTGGTTATAGCCGTTGCTCATCTGCTGATTATACTGATTGAACTGATTCTGCTGAGCGTAGGCATTGGGCTGCTGTGCATAAGCGTTCTGCTGAGCATAGGGATTAGCCTGCGGCTGAGCGTAAGGAGCCTGCTGTGCGTAAGGGTTAGGCTGACCGTATGCGCCTGCGGGTGCATAGCCCTGATTCATCGGCTGGTTAAATCCACCGTTCATGGGCATACCTGCGTTACCGTTCTGCGAAAGGTTGTTGATAACCTGCTGTGCCATCTGCTGGTAACGGTTGTATTCAATTGTTCCCATACCCTCAACGTCTCTGTCGTTAAGCTTTGCCGTAATTTCGTCAAAATAAGGATTGTTGACCTTTATGTCAATATAGAAATCATATGTAAACTTGTATCTCGGCGGATTGTAGCTTACTTGCTGACCGTCCTTACCCTCTGTGTAGAGCTCTTCACGGTCCTCGTCCACTCTGAGGTTGCAGCCCGTAACGCTTGAAAGCGGAATAACGTCGGGGTTTTCATCGCTCCAGCTTCCGGGGTTGCGGCTTGATACGACAAAGCTCTGCTTCATCGGGTCAATGTAAATCTTGTCATCCTCACCGAAAGTGAACATCGGTGAAAAGCCTGCAAGAACCTGCTTGTTCTGTTCTCTGTAAGCAAGCTGCTGCTTGATTTCTGCAACGGTTGAGCTTCTTCTGTCGCTGAAAAACGGTGAAAGCTTCTTTGCGCAGTCCTTGCACATATTGCCGTCTTCGAGTTTTCTGTTGCCGAGCAGACCAATCTTGTCGCCGCAGATGTCACAGAATTTCTTATCAAAAAGTCCCATAATAAAAATCTCCTTTAAAAATTATAATTATATTTTTTGTTAAATTATTTTGCGTCGCTTTCGTCGAAGATGTCACCGCATTCGGGGCAGAACTTCGGAGGATTGTGGGGGTCTTCGGGCTTCCAGCCACATTTGTCGCACTGGTAAAGCGGTGCGCCTGCAGGCTTTTTGCCGCCACAGTTGGGGCAGAACTTACCTTTATTCACTGCACCGCAGAAACAGGTCCAGCCTTCTTCTGCAGGCTTCTTTGCTCCGCACTCTGTGCAGAAGTTACCGCTTACGGTTGCACCGCAAGCACATTTCCATCCCGTTGCAGGTGCTGCAGGAGCTGCCTGTGCAGG
>JAFXCT010000078.1 GCA_017521365.1 Clostridia bacterium | reverse complement strand
TTGAATTCCGCTTTCGCAGCCCGTTTTGCTTTGAAAAGAAATTTTTCATCGCCCGATTTAATCAGGTTTTCGGCGTAGTTTTTTATTGACCATTTTTCAAAAATTTCAAACTCTTCTTTGTTGATTTTTCTGAAAGAAATTATTTTTTCTTCTGCCTTACGTTCTTCAAAATTCATAAGTTTTCCTTTCATATCGACAAACTGTAATTTATATTTCCTCAAGCATTACTTTTACAATCTTCGTGCTGTCCAAACAATTATCCGTGCCGTTGCTGTGGTAATATGCGAGCAGGAAGCCGCCTTCACACTCGGTAATTGCGGGGTAGCAATAGCCGTTCGTGCGGTCGTCCTCGATATAGTAAAGCCTTGATTTATCAAAGGTTTGTGCCTTGTCCTCACTCACGGCAAGGACATAGGGCGTTCTTCCCCACGGCTCACTTTCGGGGCGCAGAATGTGCTCGGGCTCGGGATTAAATACGGCAAGCGTTTTGCCGCCGCAATCCTTAACGAGCATAGGCGAACACGGGGAAGAAAAAAACATATTCGGCTCGGGGTTTGTCCAGCTTATGCCGCCGTCGGCAGAAAACGAGTCAAACTGAAAGCCGAGGCTCGTGCGGATATAGCACCACAGTCTTCCGTCGGGGAATTCGTACAGACCCGGCTCCTCATAGCCGTCGGGGTTTGTGGGGAACGGGCACGGAAATTCCGCATTGATTTTATACCAGCTTTTGCCGTCGTCATCCGAGGCAAAAAAGCAGATTACACCGGGTGTAAAATCCTTGTCCGTATTCAAAACTGTGTGCCTTGCGGCGGCAAAAAGAATTCTGCCTCTTTGTAATTTTATTACCCTGTCGTTATTTATAACGTAGTAATCCGCCTCGTCAAGGCAGTCGAGCGTATTAATCGGCTCGCTCCACGTTTCACCCTCGTCAGCAGAGCGGCGGAAAACAATTTTGTCCGTGCGGTCAAAATTCTTTACTATGTAAAACGCACCTATATCGCCGTTATTCATACGCAGAAAAGAAAGGCACATAATGTTGCCGGCATCCTCGGGCTTTTCAAAAAGCACCCTGCTCTGAGACCAGGTTTCACCCTCATCAGCGGAAAAAACCGCACAGATTCTCGCCGTTGCATCATCATCGTGGCTGTCACCAAAAAACGAGGTGTAGCCGAACATAATCACACCGCTTTTCAGCCTGATAAAAGAGCCCTCACCGTTTCTGGGATTGCCCTGCTTCGAGCCAATAAAAAGTACCTGCCTGCCGATTTTCTTCATACACTCTTTCTCCTTGAGATAATATCAAAGTTATAATATCAAATTATTTAATCTTGCGCAATATTTAAAATACGGTTTGCCGAAACGAATTCATTTGTAGGGACAATTCACGAATTGTCCGCCATAAAAGCGATATGTCGGCAAATTACGGTCGATTCGTGAATCGACCCTACAATACTCTTCTATTTTATGTTCTTCATAATTACAAATGGGTGAGGGCAAAGCCCTCCCACAATTTTACATTTTGAACTTTGCATTTTGCATTGTTTGTCCCCCGACAAACTGTAAATTACCAAAACAGACATTTTAAATCAACGCTGCTTTTCTTTTTTGTTGACAACTTGTGCAAATTAATATATCATAGTTAAATAAAAATAAATCATTAAGGATTGGTGATAATAATGGATTTTAAAACTTCACCTGCTTTGTATGCAATTGCAGGCGCAGTTATCCTTTTTGTTCTCGGCCAGTCTGTCTTCTTTCTCGTCAAGGCGTGGAAGCAGGGCAGAGCACTCGGCATAGACAAGGCTAAGCTGCGTAACGCAGTTACGTCAAGCGCACTTTTCACGGTTCCCTCGGCTCTTTCCGTTCTTGCTACGGTTATTGCCCTTGCACCTGCACTCGGTCTTGTTATTCCGTGGGTACGTCTTTCGGTTATCGGTAACCTGATGTACGAAACCACGGCAGCTGAAGCCGCAATGGAGGCAATGGGTCATCAGGGCGGTATGGCCGTACCCGTTACAGACCCCGAGGTTTACGCAGGCGTTGCCTGGGTTATGACTCTCGGTATCTGCTTCTCGCTCGTAATTCTTCCCTTCCTTGCAAAGCCCATTCACAAGAAGTTTATGGCAGCGAGCCAGAAGGAAGATGCTGCACCGGCTGATGCAAACGCTCCTGCAGACGAAAAGAAAAAGAGAAGCTTCAACGGCTTTATCAACAAGTTTGCAACTCCCGCAATCTTCATCGGCCTTATAGGCGCTTTCGTTGCCCGTGCAATCATCGGCGGCGGTAAGCCCGAAACCTTCGGCGACGGTGCAGGCGTGCTCTCAATCATCACGCTCGTTGTTGCGGTTATCGTTTCTATTGCACTTGAAATCCTTGCAAAGAAGCTCAAACTCACCTGGCTTGAGCCCTTTGTTATGCCTATAGGTATGATTGTTGCAATGGTTGCCGCAATCGTATTCTTCAATGTTCTTCCCGAGGACATTGCAACCTTAGAATGGAGGGGTTAAGAAATGGCTAAGAACACGAACAAAACATATATTGACCGCGTCCATTCCTGGGGCAGAATTTCCAGCATTACCGCTCTTTGCGTGCTGCTGATGTTCCCCGTTGCAGTCTGCCTTTATCTGAACGTTTTCCCGTCAATCAGCGGTATTCTTCAGGGTCTGCTCAAGCTTATCCCGACCTATTGGACGGTTGCCGTTGTTGAGGTTATCGTTTACACTCCTATGCTCGGTGCAGGCGGCACCTACCTTTCGTTCGTTACGGGTAACATTGCCAACCTCAAGCTTCCCTGCGCAATCAACGCTATGGAGGGTGCCGACGTAAAGGCTAACTCCGAAGAGGGTGAGGTTGTTTCCACAATCGCAATTGCTACTTCGGCTATCGTTACGACTGCCGTTCTTGCGGTAGGTATTCTCGCCTTTGCCCCCTTCCTCGAGTCATTTACGGAAAACGCTCTGCTCAAGCCCGCATTCGCTCAGGTGCTTCCCGCACTTTTCGGTGCTCTGGGTGCAGGCTACTTCGTCAAGCATTGGAGAATTTCCTTCTTCCCGATTATCGTTATGATTATCGTGCTTATCTTCGCCCCCACAATGGGTGCAAGCACACTGCTCTTCTTCGGTATCGTTGCCTCCGTTCTCGGTGCGCTCTTTATGTACAAGAAGGGTATGCTTGACAAGGTTAAGGATTAATCAGACAATCAAAGAGCTGTCTTCGGACGGCTCTTTTTTTATTTCGGTTGACAGTAGCCGTCAATAATATTAAAATATATATACATTATTCTGTAAGGAGGGTCGGCGCAATGAATATGAACGACGTTTTTTCGTTCACAGTGCTTATGAGCCGCTATATGCTCGCAGGTTTGGCGGTTATCGTAATCGGTAGCTGTGTGGTTTCGCTTGTCACACGCCGTTTCGGCACCCGTGTCGGCTCTTACCTTGTACAGAAAAACAGCAAAAAGCGTTATCCGCTTACCCGCTGGGAAAACTCAATCGGCCGCAGTCCCACCTGCGACCTCGTTTTCAACGCCCCTACCGTTTCCCGTTTCCACGCCGTTATTTCAAAGCGCAGGACAGGCTGGGTAGTTGCGGACACGAAATCACGAACGGGTGTGCTCGTCAACGGCGAAAGGATAAGCAAGCCCGTAAAGCTCAACCACGGCGATACGGTTACCTTCGGCACGGCGGCCTTTGAATTTATTGATGCCGACGTTGACGATATGGAGCGTGAGCAGGAAAAGGAACGCCGCAGGCAGGCAAAAGCAGCGGCAAGGGCGGCAAAGGCAGCACGACCCGAAAAATCTGCCGTGTTTATTCCTGCGCTTATCGACGAGGCGGCGCAGAAGGCTTACGTGCTCGGCTGTGAAAGCTGCGTTATCGGCCGTTCACCCGACTGTGACGTGAAGCTCAGGTATCCTGCAATTTCCTCGGTACACGCCAAGGTTTACAAAAACGGCACGGCATGGTTTATTGAGGATATGAATTCCGCAACGGGCACCAAGGTAAACGCACGTGCACTCGGCACGGGCAGACGAAGACTGAAGGACGGCGACATAGTGGGCCTTGGCGGAGTTATATTTGTTTTCAATGAGTACTATAAAGTGAAAAAATAAAATCTATTATCTCATAACTATTATCTGTTATCTCTTATCTCATATTGTTTTCAAAGTAGCCGTCAATTTTCGTTTAGATAACAGATAAAAGATAATAACTAATAGATAATAGTTGATAGAAAGGAGGTAAACGCCAATGGCGGAAAAGGCAAAAAAGGTACAGAAAAAAAGCCAGCCCTTCGGCTGGGTTTCAATGCTGCTTTTTGTCACGCTGTTTCAGATTGTTTCGGCTATGCCCGTGCTTTTCAGAGCGGACGAGCCCGATTCCGAGGTGCTTATGACCTTCGGCGGCTTTCTTGTGCTTGAGTGGGGCTACTTTATCTGTGCACGGTGGCTTGCCAACCAGCGTGCAACCGAGCTTGAAATAATTGCCTTTATGCTTTCGGGCATAGGCCTTGTAACCGTTGCAAGCGTTTACCCCGAATACGCCTTCAAGCAATTTATCGCTATTGTTATAGGCTTGGCAGGTTTTGTTATTCTTTTGGCGATAATGCGTAACGTAGAAGTCATTTCCGCTTTGCGTCCGCTCGTTGCGGTTGCGGCCGTGGGTCTGCTTGCGGTAAACCTTGTGCTTGCAAAAACGATTAACGGCGCACTCAACTGGATTAACATCGGCTCGTTTTCAATTCAGCCCTCGGAAATAGTCAAAATAGCCTTTATTTTCGTCGGCGCGGCAACGCTTGAAAAGCTGCAATCCTCCACCAGCCAGATAAAATATCTTGCCTTCTCGCTCGGCTGTGTGGGTGCGCTTTTCCTGATGAGGGACTTCGGTACGGCGCTTATTTTCTTCGCAACCTTTATGGTAATTGCGTTTATGCGCTCGGGTGATGTTAAGACAATAGGTCTGCTTTGTGTGGGCGCAATACTCGGCGCAGGACTGATTATATATTTCAAGCCCTACGTTGCCTCACGTTTTGAGTCCTACCGCCACGTGTGGGAATACATAAACGAGGGCGGCTTCCAGCAGACGAGAGTGCTCATTTATTCCTCGTCGGGCGGTCTTTTCGGCCTCGGTATCGGAGAAGGCAAGCTCCGCAACGTTTACGCCTCGACAACCGACCTTATTTTCGGCGTTATCTGCGAGGAATGGGGTATGATTGTCGCATTCTGCGTAGTGCTGTGCTTTGCGTTCGTAGGTGTTTACGCCTTCAGGCTTGCACGCCACGCAAGGTCAACTGTCTATTCAATTGCGGCGGTTGCGGCGGCGGCAATGCTGCTCGTGCAGTTAAGCCTCAACGTTTTCGGCATAACGGATTTGCTCCCCTTAACGGGTGTCACCCTGCCGTTTATCAGCCGGGGCGGTACGAGTATGATTTGCTCGTGGGCGCTGTTTGCGTTTATCAAGAGCGCAGACATTAAAACCTATCCCAAATTGGAAAAGCAGATGGAAGATAAATAATTAGGAATTATGAATTATCGGGAGGTGGACGTTAAATGAATACGGTAACAAAGCGTGCGTACGTGCTGCTCGGAATTATTGCGGCATTTATGGCAGGCATAATCATACTCGGCGTAAGCTTTTATATGAACGGCGGCAAGTGGGCAACGAACCGTGTCAACGGCCACCTTTATTCTGCGGGTCAGATTACCAACGCCGGCAGAATTCTCGACCGCAACGGCACAGTCCTTGCCGAAAGCGACGACGGCGAAAGAGAATACAATTCCGACAAAACAATCCGTACGGCTACGCTTCACGCAGTAGGCGACACCTACGGCTATATTGCCCACGGTGCACACACGCTCTGCCGTGACAAGCTCACGGGCTACAGCTTTGTAAACGGAATTTACGACCTGATTAACACGGGCGAGGGCAGCGACGTAACGCTGACGATTGATGCCAAGCTCTGCGCAACCGCATACAAGGCACTCGGAAACAACAAGGGTGCTGTAGGTGTTTACAACTACAAAACGGGCGAAATAGTCTGTATGGTTTCAAGCGGAAGCTACGACCCCGAAAACAAGCCCAAGGACATTGAAACCAACGAAAAATACGAGGCGGTTTATATGAACCGTCTGCTCACGGGTCTTTATACCCCCGGCTCAATTTTCAAAACAGTCACAACCATTTGTGCCCTTGAAAACATACCCGACGTTCAGAACAGAAAATTCACCTGCACGGGCGCACTCAAAACCGAGCAGGGCGGTGAAATTATTTGCAACAACAAGCACGGTGAAATTTCCTTCGGCACGGCGCTCACAAAATCGTGCAACAGCGCTTATGCAGAGCTTGGAATAGAGCTCGGCAGAAAAAAGATAGAGGAAACCGCAGAAAAGCTCGGCTTCGGAAAGAGCTTCAACATTAGCGGAGTCAAAACGCAGGCAAGCCGAATTGATTTGGGCAATGCGGTTGAAATCGACACGGGCTGGGCGGCAATCGGCCAGTACACAACGCTTGTTAATCCGCTTCATATGATGATGCTTGCAGGTGCAATAGCCTCGGGCGGCACAACACCGACACCCTATTTTGTTGACGAGGGGCTTGAGGCGGTTGTCGGCAGCGTTAAGACAAACAGCTTTATGTCACAGACCACGGCTGACACGCTCAAAACAATGATGCGCAACAACGTTATCAACAACTACGGCGACAAGCGCTTCCCCAACCTGGATTTCGGCGGTAAAACAGGTACGGCACAGGTTGCCGGCGAAGACTCCCACGCCTGGTTTATGGGCTTTTCGACAAACAGCAATTACCCCTACGCAATCATAGTCGTTGCCGAAAACGGCGGCGGCGGTTCGGACGTAGCCGTGCCGATAGCAAGCACCGTAATGAAAGAATTAGTAAAGTAAAAAGGATTAAGAGAAAGAGAAATAAAAATGAAAAAGAAACTAAAAATAGTTTTGCTCGCCGTTGCGGCGGTACTTACCGTTTTCGTGATGTGGCAATTCGGTGTTTTTTCCGGCACCGGCCAGCCGAAGGTCTGTCTTGACGCAGGCCACGGCGGCAGCGACGTCGGCGCAGAATACGGCGGCAGATACGAAAAGGACGACAACCTGAAGCTGACCCTCGCTGTTGGCGAAATACTCAAGGATAACGGCATTAAGGTTATTTACACGAGAAAAGACGATGAATTTGTCGAGCTTGAGGACAGAGCGGCCTACGCCAACAAAAAGAAGGCCACGTTTTTTGTTTCAATCCACCGCAACAGCGCCGACGCAAACGTGAGCGGTGTTGAAATATGGATTGAAAACACTGCACCGCTTTACGAAGAGCAGATGGCACAGCACATAATGGATAAAATTGCCGAGGTCGGTTTCGGCACCGACAGAGGAGTAAAAAGAGGCTATCAGGGCAACTCCTCCGCAAACTACCTCGTCAATTCCGCAACGGATATGCCCTCCTGCCTTGTAGAAATGGGCTTCATCACAACAGAGGAAGATAATGAACTGTTTGATGAAAATTTTGATAAGTACGCAGAAGCGATAGCTCAGGGAATAATTGAAAGCGTGAAGTAAATTTAAGTTTAATGTAAAAGACAACTAATGAAAAATGAATAATAAAGGGAGGGCTACGCCCTCACCCATTATTATAATTCGGGTGCGGGTGTCCCGCCGACAATTATTCATTATTCAATATTCATCATTCATTATTCATTTGAAAGGATATCCCTATGAACTATACCACCTTAAGCAAAAGAGCAAAGACCGTAATGCTTATCACGGCTATGATTCAGGGAATACTGTTTGCGGCGGCGGCTTTGTTTATAATCGCAAACGTCTTCGGCAGGGGCTCTGAAACAGGGCTTGTGCTTGCCATAGTTTGTGCCGTTATTGCGGTCGCATATATTACCGTCGTGCCGCTTGTGCGCTTCAAGCGCTACCGCTATCTTATTGAAGCGGACAGAATTGAAATCATAGAGGGCGTTTTCTTTATCAGGCGCACACTCGTACCGATTGACCGTATTCACCAGATAAGCGTGAGCAAGGGGCCGATTGATTCTGCCTTCGGCGTAGCGAAGGTCAGCGTCATAACTGCGGGGTCAACGGCAACCTTCCGTTTCCTTGACGAGGAAAAGGCAGACGAAATTGCCCTGCACCTGAACACACGAATCAAAGAAAAGCTCGGAGGCCCGGACAATGTTCAGTAAGCCGACGAGAAACCATATCACAATAGTGCTTGAGCAGATTGGTGCGGCAGGCATCGTCGTACTGACCTTTGCGTATTCGGCACTATACGAAGCGCTGACCTCGGGACAGAACATTTTTTCAAAGCAGTTCTGGCTTCGGCTCGTCTATTCCGTTATAGGCTCACAGAACGAAACAGCCGCCGTAATTTTTGGCACGGCGGGCGTGCTCGCACTGCTTTTCCCTCTGTGGTCACTTGTGCGTTGGTATAAAACCGTTTTTTATATTGACGGTGAGCACCTCGTATGCGAGCGGAACACGCTGATGAAAAAAATATCCCGCCTGCCCCTTTCAAGCATTGCTACGGTAAACCTTGAGCGCAATGTTTTTGAGCGTGTCGTCGGCACGGCAAAAATAAAGCTCGACATCAATTCGGCGGCAACCGCAAACCAGACCGATTTCACATTTGTCCTCTCACTCGAAAAAGCAAAAGCGCTTGAAGCCGCCCTGCTCTCGGCAAAAAAAGAGGAGCAGACACAAAGCGAGGTCAAAGAAACGGTTTTTGCCTTTACCAATGCGCAGGCTGTGCGCCACGTAATCTTAAGCCAGCCCGTCGTACAGTACGTCGGTGTCGGCGCCCTTGCCGTAATCGCCGTATTTTTTGATGCGAGGGTCCTCGGCGGAGATACACTCACACGGCTTGCTCCGGTTTTAGGTCTTTCCGTGCTTGGCTGGCTTGCAAAAATCGTTTTGCAGATTATGTCGGTATCGAATTTCCGCATTGAGCGTGACGAAAAGAGCTTTTTCATCTCCTCCGGACTGTTGAGGAAGAAAAACTATTCCTTTGAAAAAGACAAAATCAACGCCCTTACCGTGCGCCGTCCCGTGCTTGCAAGGCTTTCGGGGCTTGCCTTTGCGGAGGTTGCGGTAATCGGACTCGGCAACGACAAAAAGGAAACACCGCAGATAAGTCTGCTCGTAAAAGAAAACGAGCTGCAGAAAATTCTTGACGTTTGTGCGGCTGATTTCAACTGCACGGGCGAAAAAATACCCGAGCACAAAACGGGTCTTGTTGCAGCTATGGCAAAATATCTGCTCGTCTTCGGTGCGGTCGGTATTGCCGCCGCCTTCGTGTGGCTGCCGCTGTGCCCTGTTATAATTCTCCTCGGTGCGGTATTTGCCGTGCTCAGCCACAAGGCCAAAAGCATCCGTGCTAACGAAGGAATTTTTTCCTATTCGCAGGGCTTTCTGTCGCAAAAAACCTGCTTCTTCAAATATTCCGACATACAAACCATCAGCTTTTCAACCAACGTCCTTGTCAGGCGCTATGACACGGGTCGCATTACGCTCTCCATTCTCTCGCACAGCACGATGAGCGTACACGGCACGGTATGGACAAAGCGCAGCGATTTTGTGAAAATATCTCAAAAGGTTACAAATAGTTACAATTTTAAAAATTAGTTGACTAACCGAAAAATAATGTTTATAATAGGGTTAAGCTATCGGCAAAGCCGATAAATATATTAAAACTCAAAGGAGATTACATAAGTGAAAGAGATTATTGCAAAAGCAACCCTGCTCGTTATGGCAGCCGTTATGATTTTCAGCACAACTGTTCTTGTCCACGCCGCAAACGAGGCACCGGACAACACCACAGCCACCACAACAACCACACAGGAGGCTACAACCACAACCAAGCCTGCTGATTCAACCACCACAACCAAGCCTGCTGATTCAACCACCACAACCAAGCAGGACGATTCCACAACAACCACAGGCACCGGCGAAACAACAACCGGCTCAGGCGAAACCACAACGGATAAGCCCACAACAACAGAAGAGCCCGATACGGATTACACCGTAACAACACGTGACGAGCGCCCCACAACTACAAAGGCTCCCACAACCAAGAAGCCCACTCCCTCAAAGAAGCCCGTTTCTACAACGAAGAGATACACATACAAGACAACTACAACCGAGCCCGTAACAGAAGAGCTCTCCTCCTCCGAGGAAATCAGCATCACAGAAACAACAACTCTCTTCCAGTACACATTTGCTGACGAAACAACAACAGAGGCTGAGCAGGACGATGACGGCGTAGACGTAAAGAAGATTGTCATTATCGTTGTTATCGTTGCCGCAGTTGCAGGCGCAGGCGTTTGCCTCTTCATCCTCAGCAAGAAGCAGTAATCCGATAACAAACGGATAATTCCCGAATAAACCCCAAACGGTCGCAGTCAGACAACTGCGACCGTTTTTAGAAAATGTAGGGAAGGGGCTTGCTCCTTCCGATAAGTTCAATCAGACTTTACGGCAGGAGCGAGCCCCTGCCCTACAGCTCTATCATAAATTGATGGGAAGGAAGAAGAATTTTATGAAAAAAATTGCAAGCGTAATTTTAATTGCCGTGCTCTGCCTTGCCTTTGCGTCAAATGCTCTTGCCGCTGACGTTCATCTTTCGCTTGATGCGTTTCAGCCCGAAAACAGCAACCTCGACGTAAAGGTTGATATTTCTGCAAACTCCGCACTTTATACGACTGAGTTTTATATCACTTATGAAAGCGATAAAATGGAATTCGTTGAAGGCAGCGTTGTAACAGGCGATGCGGCAGCAGAGATTTCGCCCTACCTAATCGCCACCAAGGTTGAGGAAGGCAAAATCAAAATCAGCTACACGGCAACCGAAGCGCTCAACAAGGAGGGAACGCTTTGCCGTATGAGCTTCAAGCCCAAGGGCAACCACTACGTAACCCTCGGCCTTGAGGTGGAACACGCCGAAACCTTTGACGGCGAAAACTTCCCCTCACTTGAGCTGATTCCCGTCGGCACATCAACGCACGTAACGGAAATCCCCTTCTGGGCAGGCGAAAACATTGCCGCCGCCGCAGTTGTGCTTGTTATGCTTTTGGGTATAGCAGTAGTAATCGTGCTTCGTATAAGACACAAGAAAAAAGAGGGCTGATAAAAAAGAGAGGAAATTTTCCTCTCTTTTTTAGTTCTGCACTCTGCATTCTGAACTTTTATTAAATGCAACCTGCATTTAATAAAAAAAACTGTTGACAACATCTCCCTCTTGTGCTATTATACTTAAGCCGCATATTACGGGTTGCGCTATAATTGCGCCCAAATCCGCCTGCTCACGGGCGGTACCCCTGAATAGCGAGACTTATTAAAAGAGGTAAAAAAATGTACGCAATCATTGAGACCGGCGGCAAGCAGTATAAGGTTTCTGCCGGCGACACACTTTTCATCGAGAAGCTCAATGTTGAAGCAGACAGCGAAATCGTTTTCGACAAGGTTATCGCAGTTGGCTCCGACGACTCCATCAAGGTTGGTGCTCCCTACGTTGAGGGCGCAACAGTTACCGCAAAGGCAATCAAGAACGGTAAGGGCAAGAAGATTGTTGTCTTCACCTACAAGCCCAAGAAGAACGAGAAGCGCAAGATGGGCCACAGACAGCCCTACACCAAGGTTGAAATCGCAGCTATCAACGGCTGATTTTAACTATGATTCGCTTTAAGTTTGTCCGCTCAGGCAAAATCAACGTCGGGTTTGAGTGCACGGGTCACGCAGGTTACGCAGCAGCAGGTCAGGATATTGTCTGCGCCGCCGTTTCCTCGGCAGCCTACCTCACCGCAAACACGATAACCGATTTTTTCGGCGCCAAAGCAGATATTTCGGTTGACGACGGCTTTATGTCGCTCGTTCTCGCCGAAGAGGATGCACAAAGCGTGAAGTTGCTTGACGGGCTCGAAGCTCACATAAGAGCGCTTGCGAAGGATTATCCTCGCAGCATAAAAGTAATTTACGGAGGTAACACAAATGCTTAAGATAAACATTCAGCTTTTCGCTCATAAGAAAGGTATGGGTTCCACCCGTAACGGCCGTGATTCCGAATCCAAGAGACTCGGCGCAAAGCGTGCTGACGGTCAGTTTGTTCTTGCAGGCAACATCCTTGTAAGACAGCGTGGCACTCACATCCACCCCGGCACCAACGTCGGCAAGGGTTCTGACGATACCCTTTTCGCAAAGGTTGACGGTGTTGTTAAGTTCGAGCGTATGGGCCGTGACCGCAAGAAGGTCAGCGTTTATACTGTAGAACAGTAATTGCGACAAAATACCCAAAGAGCAGTCCGACAGGGCTGCTCTTTTTCTTTGCTTTTACAAGAATTTATTTTTCTTTTAAAGAATGATTACAAATAGTTACAAAATGCGTTTTTATATTGACTTTCGGTAATAATATGATAAAATTCTTTTGGCTGTTAAGGCTTTGTTCACAAAAACGGGCTTTTTGGCTTGTTTTTCGGATTTTTTTCTTTTTTAACAGAAATTGTTAAAAATTTCTTAACTAACTTAAGTTTGGTTTAAGGTAACGCCTTTATAATGATAAACTGTTGAATATTTTATACACAGCACAAACTGCACAGACGGGAGAAAAGAATGGGTAAGAACACACGCAACGAAATATTTGCTCCGCCTACCAAATCCTTCTATAAGGTAAGAGAAATCCGTGACCTTAAGGACCTTATGGCACAGACGAAGGAGCTTTACGGCAACCGTTACGCTTTTGAAATCAAGAAGCGTGACAAGAGCGGTATGCAATATATCACATATAACGAATACTGCAACGATATTGATGCACTCGGAACAGCGCTTATTGAAATGGGCTACAAGGACAAGCACATTGCCGTATGCGCCAACAACCGATACGAGTGGTGCCTTAGCTATATGAGCGTTGTCAACGGCGTAGGCGTAATCGTTCCGATAGATAAAGAGCTTCTTTTCCCCGACCTCAACGGTATTTTTGAAATTTCGGAAACAAAGCTTCTGTTTTGCGATAAAATATTGCTCGACACTCTTGAAAGGGACAAGATGGACCCCGAAATGCAGATTGTCTGCTTCGATTACGACGAGGACAGGGACGGTGTTCTCAGCTTTACCAAGCTGCTTTCCAGGGGTAAGGAGCTTCTTACCAAGGGCAACCGCAAGTTTATAAACGCCGAAATTGACCCCGATAAAATGAGCACCTTGCTTTTCACCTCGGGCACAACCGGTGCCGCAAAGGGCGTTATGCTCTGCCACCGCAACTTCTGCTTCGAGGTTATGTCTGCAATGAGCGTGCTCAAGATTTATCCGGAGGATTGCGGCATTTCAATGCTTCCCCTGCACCACACCTACGAAAGCACGATTATTCTTTTCTTTGCCCCCTACTGCGGCGCAAAGGTTACCTTCTGCGACGGCTTCAAATACGTTCTTAAGAATATGAAGGAGTTTTCTCCCTCCGTTTTCGTTGCCGTTCCGCTCATTCTCGAAACCGTACACCGCCGCCTTATGCAGCGAATAAAGGAAAAACCCCACGGTGAGCTTATGTTCAAGGTAGGTTCCAAGGTCTGCAAAACGGCAAGCAAGTTCGGAATTGACCTCAAAAAGGTTTTCTTCAAGGAAATTCAGGAAGCTTTCGGCGGCAATATGCGCCTCATCATTTGCGGTGCCGCCCCGATACGCCCCGAAATTCTTCGTGATTTCGACGCTTTTGGCATACAGATTCTGTTCGGCTACGGTCTGACAGAGTGTGCACCCCTTGCCGTTATGAACAACGACAAGCTGCACCTTGCAGAATCAGTCGGCCTCGCCCTGCCCGAAACCGTGGCAAAAATCGTTGACCCCGACCCGCAGACCGGCGTAGGCGAGCTTTGCGTCAAGGGCAAAATGGTAATGCTCGGCTACTACAACAACCAGCAGGCAACCGACGAGGTAATCGACAGCGACGGCTTCCTCCACACGGGCGACCTTGCAAGGCTTGACGAAAAGGGAAGATTCTACATCAGCGGCAGAATCAAAAACGTTATCGTCACCGAAAACGGCAAGAACATCTACCCCGAGGAGCTTGAATACCACCTGACCCTCAACTCCGTTGTAAGCGAGGCTATGGTTTACGCCGACACTAACGCAAAGGGCGAAACAATTGTAAAAGCCTCTATTTTCCCCGACGACGAAGAGGTAAGAGCCGTACTCGGCAAGGACGACTACACCGAGGAAGACCTGCAAGCCCTGTTTAAAGAGGTTATAAAAGAGGTAAACAAAAAGCTTCCCCACTACAAGCACATCCGAAGCTTCACCCTGCGCCGTAAGGAATTCCTCAAGAGCGCATCAAAGAAAATCCTGCGCTTTAAGGAAGAAAACTTTACCGACGGAACGGAATAATTAGGAATTATGAATTCGGAATTAGGAATTAAGTAAATTCAGACAGCATAAAAAACCAAGAGGTATGAACTTTTTACGGTTCATACCTCGTTTTTGTTATTATTTTAAGTCTCTGCTTTGTTTGTATTCTATTTTGCTAACGCTTCAAACGCTCGTCGATAATTTTTTAAAATCCTTTCAGCAACAAAATCAATTTTTTCATCATCGGTCAGTTTTTCAAAATTTCTTGTATCCGACTCATCTGTTTTATATTCTTGGATAATTCTATTACTATATGTTATATCCGTCGTTTTTTCTTTCATTGCTTTCTTCTCCTTTTTTACAATATTACTATAATGCAAAATTTAATATTTTGTCAACCAAAATAATATTGATATATTTTAATGTGCACCCAATAAAAACCAAGAGGTATGAACTTTTTACGGTTCATACCTCGTTTTTGTTATATCTGCCTGTAACATCTGAATATTTACAAAACATAATTCTTTGCTTTAGAGCGAAATGTAGGGCAGGAGCAAGCCCCTGCCGTAAATCCCGATTAACCATATCGGCAGGAGCAAGCCCCTGCCCTACGATATTTTTTAAATTGATAAAATAATAAGGTTGCAGCGTTTACAGGGCCGTAGTACATTGTAACATCTTAAAGTTGACTTTTGTAGGGGCGGATATTATCCGCCCGTGCTGATATTGCTCGGTTTGCTGGCGGCTGATAGCCGCCCCTACAGTGAAGTTTTAGTTGTTACAGCGTAGTAGGGGCAATTCACGAATTGCCCGACGTAAAAGAATATATCAGTTTTTGTTCAATATATCTTCAAAGTTAGATGATTTCAGCAAGTCGGCAGGGTCAACCCCAAGAGCATCTGCTATGTTGAAAAAAGAATCCATTGAAAAGCTGTTTACCATATTTGGTGCTTCAATCGTACTTATCAACGAACGGCTGATTTTAGCCTTTTCAGCAAGTTTTTCCTGTGACATACCACGAACCTTTCTTAAAGTTGCAATGGTAGCACCCAACTGTATAAATCTATCCCTGTTGTTAAAACTGACTTCCTTACGCATAATTACTCCTATAATTTATATTTGCATAAATTATAGTTTTTACCAAAACAATTTGCTGTATTAGTTATTGAGCAATTGACTTATTAGTAAATCATTGGTATAATTTATATTGCAATTGCTTTATATATTGGATGTGAGATTATGCGTTTTTGTACAGTCAGCTTTTTCGGGCACAGATATATTGAGGGTGATATATGGGAACTTGATGAAAAGCTCAGAGAAATTGTGCGCCTGATGATAAACCGCAATTATTACACCGAGTTCCTTGTCAGTACGGGCGGCGATTTTGACAGAATTGCATCCTCCGCAATCAAACACGAACAAAAGCTGTTCATAGATGTTCAGAACGCACACGTTCTCGTCCTGCCGTATATTATGACCGACTACGTCGAACGCAATATGGGTCTTAACAGCTTTTATAACCACATTGAAATTTGCGAAGCCTCCTGTAACGCCTACCCGAAAGCCGCATACGGCATACGCAACCGCTCGGTTATCGACCGTTCGGATTTGGCGGTTTTTTACGTCAACCACAATTACGGCGGAGCTTATCAGGCTATGAAATACGCCCTGAAAACCGGCAAGAAAATATACAACCTCGGCACTCTGTATCCGGAAAAAAACTTCGACATTTACAATTCCGAAATCCATTATGCATTTGAGCCGGATGATTACAGCGATGCAAGGTATTGGTAATTTGCAAAATAAATTGACAAAATTTTAATTTTTTTAAAAATAACTATTGACAAATGCGCTTGGTTATAATATAATAAGCAAGCGTTTTGTGGCGGCATAGCTCAGTTGGCTAGAGCATTCGGTTCATACCCGGAGTGTCGTAGGTTCAAGTCCCACTGCCGCTACCACAAACAGCCGAGAGTTTTCTCGGCTCATACGGCCCGGTGGTCAAGCGGTCAAGACACCGCCCTTTCACGGCGGTAACACGAGTTCGATTCTCGTCCGGGTCACCAAAAAAGAGTACACAATTGTGTGCTCTTTATTTTTATGTTTTCGAAAATTCAACTTTGGAGAGTTTTGCCGTTACTAATGGTTTAAAAAAAGGATAGCTCTCAGGCGGAGCTATCCTTAATCTTTTTATTCAGCTTTATAAAACTATATCCGCAAATATCGGGTAGTGGTCGGAGATATATGTGTCACCGTACATATCTCTTACGATGCGGTATTCCTTGACTGCTTCAACCTTACCGTTTATGCAGATAAAATCAATCGGCTCGCCCTCTTCGCCGCCGCTGTAACCGTGGTAGGTTTTGCCGCTCATTGTTTTTTCTGAAACCTCCTGTGTATCTGTAAGGTCACCCGAAACAAGCTGGGTGTAAAGCGGGTCGCTCTTTCCAAAGTTGAAATCGCCTGTTACAACTACGGGTATATCAAAGCTTGCTGCAAGATCTGTAACCAGTGTGAGTCCGTTTGTCCTTGCCTGAGCACCCTTGTGGTCAAGGTGAGTGTTGATATGTGCATATTGCTCGCCGGTTTCCTTATTTTCAAGCACAACCCACGTACAGGTTCTGTGATGCTTTGCATCCCAACCGATTGAAACCTTGTCAGGTGTTTCGGAAAGCCAGAATGTGCCGCTGTCAACAAGCTTGAATTTATCCTTGCGATACATAATTGCTGTTGCCTCGCCGATGTATTTTACACCCGTAAGCCTGCCTGTACCGACAAAGCCGTAGCTTTTCCTCAGATAAGCTTCAAGTGTCATATACCACGTGCCCTCGCATTCCTGTAAGCCGACGGAATCGGGCATATAGTCGGCAATAAACTGCGGCACGTTTTTGCCGCGGTCATATTCGCCGTTACGCACGTTGAACGACATTACGCGTACGGTTTCGCTGTCTTCGGATGCCTTTGAGCCGTATTGCCCGATTGAGTCAAAACCCAGAAAAGGAATAATAAGCGCAAAAAGTGCACATGCAATCTTTTTTGCATAAGCTAAAATTTCTTTAAATGACATAATAATCACCTCACATTTAATATAATACATATTTTCTGTTTTGGCAATAAAAAAGTATCCGCAGCCTTTCGCTGATTCACACCACAAACCGATATATAACCGCATAGTGGACTGCGGCGGCGAGGACGGCAAAAACGTGGAACACTATGTGCAAAGCCGGCCTTTTTCTGCCAAGCAGGCAGAAAAGCGCCCCTGTGAGATACAGCGAATTGCCGAGCACGAGTCCGCCGAAGCCGCCGCCGTTAATTCTGTCCAGGAAGGGAAGGGCGCAGGACATCATAATCAGGCTTGCCGTGATATAGACGGCAACGGTGAGTTTTCGTGTTTTTTCAAAGAAAAACAGCTTTGCGAACAGCCCGAACAGCGTGCTGAACCAGCCGAGGAAAAACACCGCCAGGGCGTGCGAAACGCTGATTTCATACAGCGTTATCAGCGCACAGGGTGTGGCAGTGCCGGCTATAAGCAAGGGCACGGTTGAGTGGTCGATAAGCCGTGCGGTCTGCTTTCTTTTTTCGTCCGTCAGCCCGTGGTAGACAGCCGAAACGGTGTAGACCGCAACCAGCGACACGCCGAAAATTACGGCGGAAAGCGTGTGCCGCAAGCCGTCTGCCTTGAGCACGAGCATAATAAGCGCAGGCACGCTGAGCACGGCGGCAATTGCGTGGGTTATGCAGTTGCCCGCATCAACCCTGCGTGAATATTCAATTAAACCTATATCCTTATTAATCATAACCCGAACAGTCCTTGTTTTTATATAACAAGAATACACCTTTTGGCGCTCAAACTCAATACTTCGCAACATTTTACTTTATTTTTCCGTTTGGTCTATTGTGGTTTAGAGATAAAAGTGTTAAAATATTTAAAAACAAAACGGAGGTAAAACAAAATGGCAATTTTCAGACTTATCATTGCAGGCTTCCTTGCTATCGGTCAGATTCTGGCACCCGTAGGCGGCTGGATTTCGACCTTCGGCGAGGACGCTTATTTCACAGACTGGTCGGCGGAAGACACATTCGGCGCAGACGACTACATTGAGCTCAAGAAAACACCCGGCGAGGACTTTGTTGTGCTCAACCTTGCAGACGTTCAGCTTGATGACGACGAGCAGTACGGCACACTCGGCGAATATGCAGAGGACTGCATCAGAAAGCTCGTTGCAGACAACGAGCCCGACCTTATCACTCTTTCCGGCGACAATGCCTGGGGCACAATGTCCTATATCGAGCTTATCAGGCTGGTTGACTCCTTCGGTATTCCGTGGGCACCCGTAATGGGCAACCACGACGGCCAGGGCTGTATGAGCGAGTTCTGGGTAGCATATCTTCTTGACGAGGCAGAAAACTGCCTGTTCCGGTTCGGCCCCAAGGATATGGGCTACGGCAACTACATAATCAACATCACCGAAAACGGCAGAATAGTCCACACCTACTTTATGATGGACACACACAACAACAATGACTACACGCTTGAGGACGGCACGGTTGTAAACGCTTACGACCACCTTTGGGAAAACCAGATGGATTGGTACGAGTGGGCAGTCAAGGGTATCGCTTCAATCGCAGGCTACACTGTACCCAGCACGGTTGTTATGCACATTCCCGTTGTAGAGTACCTTGACGCCTGGGTTCTCTACACAGGTGATGAAGACTATATGGGCGAAATCAGCGATGTATTCGGACCCCTTGCTTACGGCGGCAGATACGAATTCGGCGGCTTCCCCTACACAGAGGTTAACGGCGAAACCGTTCTCCTCAACAACGGCTTCTTTGCACTTTGCAAGGAGCTCGGCAGCACAAAGGATATCGTTGTAGGCCACGACCACGTCAACGACTACTCCGTAATGTACCAGGGCATTCGCCTGACATACGCTGTAAAGACGGGCTTCGGCTGTTACTACACAGACGATATGATAGGCGGCACAACAATGCACATCAATTCGCTTGGTGTAAACACAATCAGACAGAATTACTACGACGTAGCTGAAAACGGCTGGGTAGTTGAGGAATAATTCCGAACCGTATAAACAATTTAAGGCTTGTACTTCAAACGAGGTACAAGCCTTTTTGTGTTATGTTATTCAGTTTTTGCCAAGTCTTATTACGTTCCAGCTGTGCTTGCCGAGGGTTGCGGTAAGCACACCGTTTTCAACGGAAGATACACCGCCGCAAACCGGTGCAACATTGTTCGGTTTTTCCTCGGTGTTTATTGCCTTCATATCATTGTGTGACATTACGATATGCTCTTTTACCTTAAAGCCTGCGTACTGCCTTAAATCGCAGGTGATTTCAATATCTTCGTTAAGGTCCTTGTTAACCGCAAAGATTGTGATATTTTCGTCGTCGTTTTCAACAACTACGCTGTCAACGAGGTTTACCTCGCCGTACTTGCGGCTTTCATAAATCGGAGATTTTACTATTGTGTTGAGCGCCGTGCCCTTGCCGTAAACGCTTGCGTGCATATAGGGGAAGAAAATGGTCTGGCGCCACGCACCCGTATCGGATGTCATAATCGGGGCGATTACGTTTACAAGCTGTGCAAGGCAGGCAATTTTAACTCTGTCCGCATGGCGGATGAGAGTGATGAGCATACTGCCCACAAGGAGCGCATCCTCAAAATTATACACATCCTCCAGTCTTCTCGGTGCTTCCTCCCACGGCTTGCAGAGCTTATCAAGCTCGTGTGAATGGTACCAGACATTCCACTCGTCAAAGGAGAGCATAATTTTTTTCTTTGAGCGCTTCTTTGCCTGAACATAGTCGCAGATTGATACGACAGAGGAAATAAAGCTGTCCATATCTGCGCTGTGGCAGAGAAATTCCTCGGTGTTGTTTTCTCTGTTATTGTAGTATGTATGGAGTGAAAGATAGTCAACATCGTGATAGCAATGGTCGAGAACATCTGCCTCCCACTGGGCGAAAGTGCTCATACCGCTGCTTGACGAGCCGCAGGCAACAAGCTCAATATCCGGGCTGACCCAGCGCATAACCTTTGCCGCCTCGTGAGCAGCTCTGCCGTATTCGTGCGAGGTCTTGTGGCCAATCTGCCAGTCGCCGTCCATCTCGTTGCCAAGACACCATAATTTGACGTTGTGAGGCTCTTTGTGACCGTTTTTGATTCGCAGGTCACTCCAGTACGTACCGCCCGGAAGGTTGCAGTATTCGACGATATTTCTTGCTTCGTCCGTGCCTCTTGTGCCAAGGTTGATTGCCATCATCGGCTCGGTGTTGGCATCGCGGCACCAGTCAATAAATTCATCCAGACCGAACTGATTTGTTTCGGTTGAGTGCCAGGCAAGCTCTGCTCTTCTGGGGCGAAGCTCCTTGGGACCGATACCGTCCTCCCAGTTGTAGCCGGAAACAAAATTGCCGCCGGGATAACGTACAACGGGCACGGCCGTTTCACGCACGAGCTTTAAAACGTCCTGCCTGAAGCCGTTTTTATCGCTTAAAGGACTGTCGGGCTGATAGATGCCCGTGTAAATTGCCCTGCCGAGGTGCTCAAGGAAAGAGCCGTAAATTCTCTTGTCGATTTCGCCGACAAGGAAGCTTCTGTCAATAATAAGCTGTGCTTTCTTCATTGCTGTCACACTCCGTAATTTTATATTATCAGTTTTCGATATAGCCTGTAATTTCTTCACGTGTTTTGAAAATATAACCCTGCTCGGAGAGCATATCAAGGTCGCCCAGAGCAAGGCCTATGCCCTTTGCAACGCAATTCTGAGGGTCGGTTGCAAGGCGCGTTTTAATGCCCGTTTTGCGGGTAATCGCCTCACTCATCTCGTTGAGCATTGCGCCGCCGCCCGTGAGAACAATTCCGCTCGTGCCTATATCACCGACAAGCTCGGGCGGTGTGATTTCCAGCACACTTCGCACCGACTCACCTATTGTTTCAATGTGTTCACGCATTGCAAGGTAGCAGTCAGTTGAAGTGACCTCAACCGTAGCGGGCATACCGCTCGTGTAGCGCTTGCCCTTTACCGTAAGACCGATTTCCGCCTCACGCAGCACGGCACAGCCAATCTGCTTCTTGATTTCTTCTGCGGTACGCAGACCTATTACAACGTCCTTTTCACGCCTTATCTGGCGGACAATTGCCTCGTCAAAAAGGTTGCCTGCAACCTTTATTGACTTTGAAACGGCGATACTGCCGAGCGTTATAACGGCGATATCCGTTGTGCCGCCGCCGATATCGACAACCATAGTGCCCGTTGCCTGTGTGATTTCGCTGCCTGCGCCTATTGCGGCGGCAAGCGGCTCCTCCATAAGGCACGCCTTGCCCGCACCTGCCGCAGTAACGATATCAAGCACCGTTCTGCGCTCAAGGCTGGTAACGCTTGAGGGCATACAGACGATTATGTTGGGCTTGAAAATTGCGTTGCCGCAGACCCTTGCAAGAAAGCGGCTGAGCATCTGACGGGTTGCGGTAAAATCGGAAACAACGCCGTCCTTCATCGGGCAGACCACCCGTATTGAATCGGGATTTCTGCCGAGCATATCGTATGCCCTTTTGCCTACGGCACACATACGCCCCGTTTTTGTATTGTAGGCGACAACACTCGGCTCGGAAAGGACTATTCCCCTGCCTTCGGCGTAAATTACAACCGAAGCCGTGCCGAGGTCAACTCCGATGTTTCTGCCGAGCATCACCGCTCACCTCTTTTTGGTAAATACTAAAGATTAAACTTACTTTTCAAAACGGTCTCTGAAAACACCGTTAATGGGATTAAATGTGAATTTCGCCGTAAGCTCTTCCTCACCCTTTGAATTTACGTCAAAGACGCTCAATGTTATGTGCTGTCTGTCCGTAGCTTCGATTGATGTGTAGGTATATGCTCCTCTTTTGCCCGTTGCAAAGAAAGCCTCGGGAGCATCAAAGAAAACGGCAACGTCTTCAAGCTCTTTTGAATAGGAGCTGATACTGCCCTCTTTAAGGTTAATAACCTGAATGCCCTTTGCGGTTGCAATAAAGCCGTAGGGGTACATTTCATAGGTTTCGGGTATATCCAGCACGGTGAAGTTGCTGCAGGGTGCATCTGCAACAGTCATAACAACTGCGTTAGGAAGGTAGAGCGCTTTGAGCGCACTGTCCTTTTTTGTGCCTGGGTTTTCGACGAAATAAATATAACTGCCGCTTGTGCGCTTATTCGCCTCATCAAGCAGTTCAAACTCACCGCTGAGCTCATAAATTACGCTGAGGTTTCCCAGATTTGTTTCGGTTGCGATGTACTGCTTTTCGTTATACTCGATAAGCATATATGTTTTGCCGCTGTATTCGCTGAGCACCTTGCCCTCGGGAAGATTAGCGGCAATTTCCTTTGCGATAACAAAGCTTTCAAAGGCCGTTGTCGGCTCCTCGGTTGTGGTTTCTTCGCCGCCGTTACCGTTGCAGGCACAGAAAGAAAACAGCATTACGCCTGCGCCGAGTAAGCATAAAAATTTCTTAAGCATAGTAATTACTCCTTATTCTTGAAAATAATAAACTTGCTGAATACGTAATTCATTATGACAACTATTACCGCAAGACCGATTTTTACAATCATCTTGCCGCCAAGGGTGAAAAGACCGAAAACATTCCACTCAAGGCTGCCGAAGCCGAGCCACTTTATGAACACGAGCAGACCGAGCTCCTCCACACCGAGCGAAAAAAGCCTTGCGCCGACAAAGGACGGTATTTCCTTTTTCAGCACGCTTCCCTTCCAGCTTTTGCTTTCAAACACCCATATTTTGTTTGTTACAAAAGCGAAAACAACCGCCGCAACCCACGCAATGAGATTCGTGAGCAAAACAAGGTCGGTATCGGTAACGGCGGTAAAAATAAGGTCGAACAGCTTGAACACGGCAAGGTTTACCACCGTTGACCCTACGCCGAAAATAATGTACGTAATCGTTTCCTTGTTGATTAGCTTCTTTATGAGTTCTTTCATTTTCTTTCCTTCTTAATATTTATTCTACAGGATAATCTCCCGTAAAGCAGGCATCGCAGTAGCACTTGTCGCACACACCGATAATTTCACCGAGCGAATCCTTGCTGAGGAAGCCGAGCGAATCTGCACCGATGAGCTCGCAAAGCTCCTGTACAGAGTGCTTGTTGCTCGTCAGCTCCTCACGGGTGGGAATATCCGTGCCGTAGGGGCAGGTGTAGTGGATAGTCGGCGAGGAAATACGCACGTGCACTTCCTTTGCGCCCGCATTTTTGAGCAGGCGTATAATATCCGCACAGGTTGTGCCTCTTACAATTGAGTCATCAACCATAACGACACGCTTGCCCTTTATGTTTTCGGCAAGCACATTGAGCTTGATTGAAACGGAAGAAGCTCTCTGCTCCTGCGTGGGCTTGATAAAGGTTCTGCCGATGTAATTGTTACGCACGAAGCCCATACCGAACTCTATTCCGCTTTCCCTCGAATAGCCTATAGCGGCATCCAGACCCGAATCGGGCACACCGATTACGATGTCAGCCTCTACCGGGTGCTGCCTTGCAAGCAGTCTGCCTGCCCTGTCTCTTGCGGCGTGGATTGAAACGCCGTCCATAACAGAGTCGGGTCTTGCAAAATAGATATATTCAAAAATACAGATGCTCTTTTTACAGCCACCGTGCTTATAGTATGTGTTGGCTCCGTTTCCGTCAATCACCAGAATTTCGCCCGGTTCTATATCACGGACAAAATCTGCACCGATAGCGTTGAGCGCACAGGTTTCCGAAACGACAACGTAGCAGCCCTCTGCCGTTTTGCCCAGCGCAAGCGGACGGAAGCCGTGGGGGTCACGCACGGCAACGATTTTGTTCGGGCTCATAACGACCATTGAGTATGCGCCCTTTATATTTTCGCAGGTGATGCGCACGGCCTCCTCGATAGAGTGGCTGAACATTCTCTCCTTGGCGATAATCTGGGCTATGAGCTCCGCATCCGAATTTGAGCGGAACATTGCGCCGTTCTGAGCAAGGAGATTTCTCAGCTCCTTCGCATTGACAAGGCTGCCGTTGTTGGCAACGCAGAGTCTGCCCTTGCCGTAGCGCATAACTATGGGCTGAGCGCTCAGTACATTGGCATCCTTGGCGGAATAGTTTACGTGCGCCATAACGTTCTGTCCGCCGAGCTTTGAGAGCTTTTCATCATCAAAAACCTCCGAAGCAAGGCCCATACCCTTGATACAGTCTATAACGCCGTCGTTGCTGACTGCGATACCGCTGCTCTGCTGACCTCGGTGCTGCATAGCAAACATAGCAAGATAAGCGTACTCGGCAGGGTTTTCGATTTTTCCGTCGCCGTAAAGGGCGAATACTCCGCATTCCTCGTGCATAATTTTTAGCTTCCTTTCGCTGTGGAATAAACACTTCTGAAAATAATAATACATTGTATATTTTATAATAAATATATTTATTTTGCAATAAATTTATAAAATAAATTACGGTTAAGCACAAAAATGCAAAACCGTAATTCCTTTAAAAATTTTTATTATTTGCTGTTTATAATTTCTTCTTTATTCTTCAATAAATCAGCCTGTGTTTCCTTCGGCTTTCTTGCGCTTGCAGGAATAGCCGAAACCTTCGTAACAAGCGTATTAAACCACTTGTTTGAAAACAGCAGGGTTGTTGCAAGCGCCATAGGCACGATATACCAAACCGCATCACCCTCGGCAAGGTATTCACGCATATCAAAGGTGTTGTAAAGCAGCTTGAGAATTATGTAGTGGAAAGCATAAACAGACAGCGTATATTTGCCCAAGGAGGCAAGCCTGCCTTTTTTGTCGAGCCTGTCGGGAATGAGTACAATTATGCAAAGGCACGCAAGTGCCGAAACCGCATAGCACGCAAGGCGTATCAGACCGCCCCAGTCCTCACCGCCGCCGAGGGTATCGTACGGGTGCTGACCCGTAAACATCGGGCGGACGTGATAGACACCGTTTACATTGAAGGCAACCCAGCAAAGCACAACCATTGCGGCAAGGGCAAGCAGCTTTTTCCACCAGCCGCGGCTCATTTCCTCTAATTTTTTCGGGTCAAGGCAGTAGCCTGCATAGTAGAAGGGATAGAAAACGATTATTCTCGACAGCACAAGCTCACTGTCTACCGTTTTATCATAGCCCGAAAGAAGGCTTAAAGCCAAGGATAAAACGAAAACGTAAGCCGGCTTGAAGCGGCTTGCGCCGACCGTTATAAGTCCGAAGGCAAACAGCGCAAACATAAACCACGCCAGACCCGTTTCGCCGAAAAGACGGAATTCAAAAGTCTGCTTGAATATTGCGTCGTAGGCGAAAACCAGTATTTTCGTAAAGAAGTACAGAACGAGATAGCCTAAAATTTTATCCCAGCGCCTTTCGTTTATCATACGCTTTGAGAAAAGACCCGAAACGAAGATAAAAAGCGGCATATGGAACGAATAGATAAAGAGGAAAAGGCTCTTCATATCGTCGCTTTGCTCTGCGTGGTAATCGGCAAAATGGCCCAGCACCACACAGAACATAAGCAAAAATTTAAGAATATCCCATTTCTGAATTCGACTGCTCATTTAATCACCTGATGGCTTTTATTTTATGACAATTTTCTCGCACGCCGTGCCCGTAAGCTTACAGCTTACCCCGTCGGGCTGATGCGAGCCGACAAAGAGCGTAAGCTTGCCGTCGGGGTCAACCCTTGAGCCGTCCTCAAGCACGGCCTTGACCCAGTAGCGGTCAACGGTGAGAGCAACTCTCTTTTCTTCGCCTGCCTCAAGCTCAACGGGCTTGACGGCGCAAAGCTGATACTTCGGTGTGGAAACTCTGCTGTCGGTGTACTGTGCGTAAACCTGTGCCCTGTCAATACCCTTGAGAGCACCTGTGTTTTTAACGGTAACGGAAACGGTGAATTTATCTTCCGCTTCTTCGTCAACGGTGAAATCGGAATATGCGAATTTTGTGTAGGAAAGACCGTAGCCGAAGGGATAAAGAGCATCGCCCTCAATAAATCTGTAGGTTTTGCCCTGCATTGAGTAATTCTCAAAATCGGGGAGCTTATGCTCACCGTTATAGATTGTAACGGGCAGCCTGCCGCTCGGGTTGGCTTTGCCGCAGAGGGTGTTTGCAATTGCAAGGCCGCCGAGTGCACCGGGATACCATGCGTGGATAATTGCCTTTGCGTGGCTTCTTACCTTTTCGCCGACGTCAACGCTGCTGCCGCAAAGAAGCACAACAACAACGTTTTCGCAAACATCGCATACAGCCTCGGCTAACTTCAACTGCGTTTTAGGAAGATAGAGGCTCATCTTGTCGCCGCAGTCGGTATAATCGTCGCTGACACCCGTGTCCTCACCCTCAACGGTACAGTCGAGACCCAATGCAAGAATTGTGATATCCGCCTCGCTTGCGGCGGCTATACCGTCGGAGAGCATATAGTTGAAGCCGCTCCAATGGTTTTTCTGCTCGAAGCAGTAGTTACAGCCTCTTTCAACGCTGACAGAGGCATTTTCAAACACTCTGCGCACACCGTCGGCAACCGTAATATACTCGGAAGCATAGCCGTTGTAGTTGCCTTCAAGAGCCGTGTAGGACTGTGCGTTCGGGCCGATAACGGCAATTCTCTTATCGGTGTTTTTGTCAAGGGGCAGGAAATTATCCTTGTTTTCAAGAAGCACCATACATTGCTCAGCCGCCTTGAGGTTGAGGTCTCTGTGCTCCTTGCAGTCAAGCTTTGAGTAGCTGATGTCGGAATAGGGCCTTGTTTCCTCAAATTCGCCGAGTATAAAGCGGATTGTGTAAAGTCTTTCTGCGGCAACGGTGAGGTCGTCCTCCGTAATCAAATCCTGCTCGTAGGCTTCCATAAGAGCCTCGTAGGTTTCGCCGCAGTTGAGGTCGCAGCCCGTTCTGAGAGCAAGGGCAGCAGCCTCCTCCTTTGTGTCGGCACAGCCGTGGAATTTGTAGATATCGCCGATTGCGCCGCAGTCGGAAACAAAGTAGCCGTCGAAATTCCAGTCGCCTCTGAGCACCTTCTGCATAAGGTAGGTGTGTGCACAGCAGGCTTCGCCGTTCGTGCGGTTATAAGCGCCCATAACACCTGCAACGCCCGATTTTACGGTCTTTTCAAAGGCGGGCAGATAGGTTTCGTACATATCCTTGAGCGATGCAACCGCATCAAAGCCGTGCCTCGTTCTTTCGGGGCCGGAGTGAACGGCAAAGTGCTTTGAGCAGGCAGTTGCCTTGTAAAACTCACCGTCGCCCTGAATACCTGCAACGAACTTAACGCCGAGCTCCGAGGTGAGGAAGGGGTCTTCGCCGAAGGTTTCCTGGCCTCTGCCCCAACGGGGGTCACGGAATATATTTATGTTGGGTGCCCAGAAGGTTATGCCCTTGAAAATATCGTGGTCGCCGTATTTTACGTGCTGGTTGTACTTGATTCTGCCTTCTGTTGAAATTACGTCGGCAACCTCCTGAACAAGCTCGGGGTCAAAGGTAGCCGCCATAGCGATTGTGTGCGGAAAAACGGTAGCCGTGCCTGCACGGGCAACACCGTGTGCGCCCTCGTTCCACCAGTTGTATTCCTGAATGCCGAGCCTTTCAATTGCGGCAGAGGAATAGAGAAGCTGTGAGGCCTTCTCCTCAACCGTCATTTTTGCAACAAGCTCTTTTGCCTTAAGTCTTGCTTCATTCTTAGTCATTGTCGTTCTCCTTTGCTTTCTGAATGGCTATGGGAAGCGGTCTGTGCTTTGCGGTGAAATCGGTAACGTTTATTCTGAAAACGCTTACGGCGCTGACAAGGCGCTCGTTGAATTCAAAATCCTTACCCGTCTGTGTTTTCATAAGGTATGTAAGACCTGCCATTTTGTCCTGCGGATTATCCAAAATTTCTGCCGTGCCCCTGCCCATAACGGAAGAATACGAAATCCCGTACTGGCAGGCAACGCTGCCCTCAAACGGCTCAAGGTCGCAGTCAATTTCAAAAAACACCTTCGGGTTTGCTCTCATCACATCGAGCTTTCTGCCCGTTGTTGCGCCGTGCATATAGAGCATGAGCTTACCGTCGAGATATGTGTAGCCGTAATTCATCGGCACAACGTAGGGCTCGTCGCCGTCTGCCATACCGAGATGAACAATTTTTGCCGTGTCGAGAATACGGAGAATTTCGTTTATATCCGTAACCTCTCTTTCACGCATTGTAATTCCCTGCTTCATAAAACTACCTCTTTTTTATATATAAAGTTAATATACTATTTTATTCCATATTTTGCAAGTACCCGCAGGGAATACACGCAAAAAAATCTCCGCCAAGGCACAACCGCCCGGCGGAGAAAACATTTATACAATCAAAGAAGCGATACCGCACATAAGCAGGAAGAAGCCTGCGTAGGGAATCATAATCGGAGCAAAAAGAGGAAGAAGAACCGCCGTTACAGCAGCACCGCCGACAACCTTGATAGCCATCGTGCTTTCGGCCTCGCTGATGTTCTGCCAGGAGTAGTGCAAATCTTTACCGTCTTTATAAACGGTGTCGATAGCCGTGTGGTCAGCCTTTTTGCCCTTCTTGAAGCCGCATTCAAGCAGACCGTCGTAAACTATCTGTGCCATTTCCTCACTCTTGAAGGTAATTCTGCCTGCAAGGCGAAGCTCGTCGGCAGGCTCCTCTTCACGAAGGTGACCGTTCTTGAAGCCCGTGCACCACCAGTATTTGTCGTACTCACGGGTAAACTCACGGACATACTCGCCGTCAAGGTTCTGGTGGTAGAGTGTCATATCCATTGCCAGCCAGTCCTCTTCCTTGGCACAGCCGTAGAAGGTCCAGTCGTTTACACCCTCTTCGGAGTGAGCACGGTTGTAAACGCCGACCTCGCCGCCGTAGAATATCATACCGTACTGACCCTTCCAGAACTGAATCATCCAGTCCTTGTTCTCGTAGGTGAAGAAGATACGGATATAGTCGTACTCAAGAAGAAGATAGGGGGAAGCGATATCGTAAATCTTGCCGAAGCCGAAATGCTTCTGCCACGCCTTCTTGTCGTTGGTGTAGTAGTAATCGTCAACGTAGCTGTACTGATAGCTGAGCACCTGATGATTTACCAAATAATTCTGGATGGGCTTTTCGTTCTTGATAACGTCAATTGCAAATTCGCCCGTTACTGTCTTGCCGTCAACCTTGGCGCTTGCCTTGATAATTACCTTGCCGACAGCCTTACCCTTTACGGCACCGTTTGAATCAACGCTTGCAATGCTTGCATCGGAGCTGCTCCAGGTAATTGTGGGCTGCTTGTCAACGTTTGATACCTTTGCCGTCATCTGAATCGTTCTGCCTATTGCAACCGCCGTAGCCTCACTCGTAAGAACGAGTGCGTGTGTTGTGCTCTTTGCGGCAGTGTTTGTGCCTGCGGCATAAGCACCGACGGACACAATATAGCCCAGAGTCAGCACGGCAAGAAGAAGGGCAAGTGCTTTTGTGAACTTACTTTTCATAACTGTCTCCTTTTTATATAAAAATTATTCTGCAAAATATTTTTCTATACCTTCAACAGCGGACTTTATATCGTCCTCACCTGCAAGCTCAACCGCACCGAGGTCAACGAGGTTTGCCGTTTTGGGGTTGATGGGAAGACGGGCAAGCACGGGCAGGCCGAGCTCCTTTGCAACCTCGTCAATCTTGCTCTCGCCGAAAATGGAGTGCTTCTTGCCGCAGTCAGGGCAGGCAAAGTAGCTCATATTCTCAACAAGGCCGATAATCGGAACGTTCATAAGGTTTGCCATATTGTAAGCCTTCTTGACTATCATCGTAACCAAATCCTGCGGAGTTGTTACGACGACGATACCGTCAACGGGAAGGTTCTGGAAAACGGTAAGCGGAACATCGCCCGTACCGGGAGGCATATCGACGAACATATAGTCAACCTCGCCCCAGGCAACATCCTTCCAGAACTGCTGGATAACGCCCGAAATAACGGGGCCTCTCCACACTACGGGTGCATCCTCTTTTTCAAGCAGAAGATTTACGGACATCAGCCTGATGCCCGTCTTACTTTCGGCAGGAATAAGACCCATTTCGCTCTGCTCGATTGCGCTCTTTACGCCGAACGCCTTGGGGATAGACGGGCCTGTAATGTCAGCGTCAAGAATTGCGGTCTGCTTGCCCATAGTCTGAAAAGCGCAGGCAAGCAGAGAGGTGACGAGTGACTTGCCGACACCGCCCTTACCGCTGACTACACCGATAACTTTTTTTACGTTGCTGAACTGATTCTGGGGCAGGCGCATATCCTGTGCCTGCTTTTTGCTGTCGCAGTTTGATGAACAGCTTGAACAATCTCCGTTACATGCCATTTTTCTACTACCTCTTTTTCATTTACTTAAAATACATTTATAATCTTTGCGAACAAGTTAAAAACCGCCGCAAGTGCTTTTGAAAGGAATTCTGCAATTTTTGCAAATATATCCGACACGGCTTTGCGTGTTGAATTTAATTTTTCGTATTCGGATTTGAGCATCAGCGTGCCGTCCGTTTCAACGACCTCGTAAAACATAGCGGTTTCCTTGTAGCCCTCACCCGATGAGTTGGGCGAGTGAACGGAAAGCAGAAGCCTGCCGTCATTCGCTTCAAAAAGCATACCGTGGCCGCCGTCATAGCCCGTGCCGCTTATGTCACGGTGGAAAAGAAGCCTGGGCTGCTGCTTCCATTCGCCGTCGATTGTATAGCATTCCGCCATACCGACAGCGTAGCCGTTATCCGCAACGTTTGACCAGAGCATAATCAGCTTACCGTCACGGCAGGTGTAAATATACGGGCCGTCGGTAACCTGTCTGTCCATACCCTTTTTGCCGTCGTCCGCACGGAAAATTTCCTGCGGCTCGGAAATAAGGGCCGACAAATCACCGCTCATTTTCGCAACGCACATTCTGCCTATTCCGTCATCCGTGCTCGTCCATTCGTGAACGAAAACCATCCACGGCTGACCGTCTTTATCAACGTAAAGCGTACCGTCAATTGAGTCCCAATCGTCCGGGGTTGCAAAGCCGTCGCTTATCTGCTCAAACGGGCCGAGTGGGCTTGCCGAGCGGAAAACCGCCGTACCCCTGTGGTTTAAAACACGGTCGTGATAGGTTGCGAAAAGATAAAAGCTGCCGTTGTACTCAACACATTCGGGCGCCCAGTAATCGCCATCTGCGGTGTGTCCCTCGGGGAAGGCGAAAACTCTGTAGGGACCTGCCCAGTTTTCCAGATCCTCGCTGACGTAACAGCCGTAGCCCGGCCAGGCAGCACCCGTGCCGTACATATAGTATTTACCGCCGCTTACCAATATGCAGGGGTCACGAATGCCGATGTCCTCTCTTTTTTTCGGGTATTCAAGCTGAGAAGCATAAGCGGAAGGAATAAGGCAAACACCCATAAGAATTACACACAGCGTTACTGCCATTATCTTTTTCAGCATATCGTGTTCCTCCGGTTAAAAGAGTTCAAAGTGCAAAATGCTAAGTGCAAAATTAAGGGTCGCTTCGCTCCGATTGTAATGGGTGAGGGCGAAGCCCTCCCGCAATTTTGCATTTTGAACTTTGCATTTTGCATTGATAACAAATCTGAAGGATTTGTTATCTTGCAACAATATTTACGAGCTTGCCCTTAACGTAGAGCTCCTTGATGATGTTCTTGCCTGCGATTTCTGCGGCAATCTTTTCGTCTGCCTTTGCAAGGGCAATTGCGTCTGCAGCCTCGATATCGGTTGCAACCATCATCTTTGCACGGATTTTGCCGTTAATCTGTACAACAATTTCAACCTCGTTGTCAACGCACTTTGCCTCGTCGTAGGTCGGCCACTCGCCGCAGGCAAGCATACCGTTGCCGAGTGCTTCGTTGATTTCCTCTGTTACGTGGGGAGCAAAGGGATTGAGCAGGGTGACAAAGGTTTTGAGCTCGTCACGGGTAACTGCGCCTGCATCGTAAATCTCGTTGAGGAGCGTCATAAGTGCGGCAATAGCCGTGTTGTATTTGAGGGTTTCAATATCGGAAGAAACCTTCTTGATTGTTCTGTGGAAGGCGGATTCGAGCTTCTTGGAATACTCGTCACCGTCTGTAAGAAGGGTCTGGAGATTCCAGACTCTGTCAATGAATCTCTTACAGCCCTTAACGCTGTCCTCTGACCAGGGAGCTGCCTTTTCGTAGTCGCCCATAAAGAGAACGTAGGTACGCAGAACGTCTGCGCCGAAGACCTCAACAACGTCGTTGGGGTCAATAACGTTACCTCTGGACTTGGACATCTTTACGCCGTCGGGGCCAAGGATAAGACCCTGTGCGGTACGCTTTGCGTAAGGCTCTGCGGTCGGAACCTCGCCGAGGTCGTAGAGGAACTTGTGCCAGAAGCGGGAGTAGATAAGGTGACGGGTAACGTGCTCCATACCGCCGTTGTACCAGTCAACCTGACCCCAGTACTTAAGCTTTTCCATATCGGCAAAGCGCTCGGTGTTGTGGGGGTCGATATATCTCAGGAAGTACCAGGACGAGCCTGCCCACTGAGGCATAGTGTCGGTCTCCCTCTTTGCTGCGCCGCCGCACTTGGGGCAGGTGCAGTTGACGAACGAATCAATCTTGGCAAGGGGGCTTTCGCCGTCCTGACCGGGCTCAAAGTTTTCAACCTTGGGAAGCTTAAGCGGAAGCTCCTCATAGGGAACGGCAACCATACCGCACTTGTCGCAGTGAACAATCGGAATAGGCTCGCCCCAATAGCGCTGGCGGTTGAACGCCCAGTCCTTCATCTTGTACTGAACACCCTTTTCGCCGATACCCTGCTTTTCAAGCTCAACGAGCACACGCTCGATTGAGGACTTCTTGTCCGTATAGCCGTTGAGGTAGTCGGAATTGACCATTTCGCCGTCGCCTGTGTAGGCTTCAACGGAAATATCGCCGCCCTTGATAACCTCGATTATATCAATGCCGAACTTCTTTGCGAAGTCGTAGTCACGCTGGTCGTGTGCGGGAACAGCCATAATTGCGCCCGTACCGTAGCCCATCATAACGTAGTCGGAAATGAAAATCGGTATTTCCTTGTCGTTTACGGGGTTGACGCCGACAAAGCCGTCGAGCTTGACACCCGTCTTGTCCTTGACAAGCTGTGTGCGCTCAAACTCCGTCTTCTTTGCGCACTCTGCACGGTAGTTTTCAACCTCGGCAAAGTTTGCAATCATATCCTTGTACTTGTCGAGCATCGGATGCTCGGGAGCCATAACCATAAAGGTTACGCCGAAAAGAGTATCGGGACGTGTTGTGTAGATGCGGAGTGTTTCGTCCGTATCCTTAACCGTGAAGTTTACGAATGCACCCGTTGACTTACCTATCCAGTTTTCCTGCTGGAGTTTAACGTTTGGAAGATAATCAACGCCGTTAAGACCTTCAAGAAGCTTGTCGGCATACTCCGTGATACGCAGATACCAGACATCCTTGGACTTCTGAACTATATCACTGTGGCAGATGTCGCACTTGCCGCCCTGTGAGTCCTCGTTTGAAAGGACAACCTTACAGGAAGGGCAGTAGTTGACGAGAGTCTTGTCACGGAAGGCAAGACCGTTTTCAAACATCTTGAGGAAAATCCACTGTGTCCACTTGTAGTAGCCTTCCTCGGTGGTGTCGATTACTCTGTCCCAATCGAAGGAGAAGCCTACACGCTTGAGCTGTGAGGTGAATTTTGCAATATTGTTGTCGGTAACCTGTCTGGGGTGGATACCCGTTTTGATAGCGTAGTTTTCCGTCGGCAGACCGTATGCATCAAAGCCGATGGGGAAGAGAACGTTGTAGCCCTCCATTCTGCGCTTACGGGAAACGACCTCAAGGCCCGAGTAAGCCTTGATGTGGCCGACGTGCATACCTGCACCGCTGGGGTACGGGAACTCAACGAGAGCGTAGAACTTTTCCTTGTCGGAGCCGTCCTCCGCCTTGAATACGCCTGCGTTCTCCCACTTGTCCTGCCATTTGAGCTCGGCAGCTTTAAAATCGTAATTCTTAGCCATAATTTATCAGTCCTTTATGCTTAAAAGCAATTAATTATTCTGTTACAAGGCCGGTAATATCGACCTGCTTTGCATCCGCCCACAGATGCTCAAGGTTGTAGTAATCTCTGTTATCACGTGTGAAAACGTGTAAAAGCACCGAGCCGTAGTCCAGAAGAATCCAGCCCGTTGCCCTGCCCTCGATATGGTCAGGCTCAACTCCGAGCTGCTGCAGCTCGTATTCAACGTCGTCCGCAAGGGATTTGACGTGTGTGCTTGAATTACCCGTAGCGATTACAAAATATTCGCTTACAACGGTAAGGTCCGTCGTGTCAAGAACGGCAACATCCTCCGCCTTCTTGTCGTCAAGAACCTTTACTATGCTCTCATAAAGCTCCTTCGGTGTCATTTTTGCACCCTCCTTCTACAGAAAATCTGCCCAAAATTAAGGCAAATAAACACAGTTATAGAAAATAATTCCTAAATTACAGATATATATAATAGCATATCAAGATATAAAATGCAATTTGTATATTTACACAAAACTTACTTTACACAGTTCAAAAAATATGGTAAAATGTATGGCATAAAATTTTGCAAGGAGGAACACAAATGGCCAAATTAGACCTTGGCAAGGTGAAGGCGCTTTTCACCGAAATCAAGGACCATTGGAACACTCCCGCCCCGGGCAAATACGTTCCGTACAAGGAATACAAGGACGTTGTTTTTGCTGTAGGCAGTAACTATGCAGGTTCAAAGCTTCTTGAGTACATAGGCTTTGCTTCTGCCTGTTACCTCATTATGCACCACTATAAGCTGCCGTACCTAACCTTCTCGGTTATCAGTATTCTGAATATGCCGCTTGGCTATATTTCGGCACTGATGTGGTGGTTTGTCTGCGATAACCTGGGCTTCCTACCGAAAAAGACTGAGAAAAAGTTCTACGGTGTTTACGGACTGATGATGGCTTTCGGTATTTCCACGATACTGTTTGATTATTCACAGCTCTTCAACCAGACAAGCACATTCATAACCTATCTCAACGGTCTTGAGGGTATGAACGCAACGGCGTGCTTCAAAACCTTCGGCACGCACTTCCTTTATACGGGCTGGGTCGGCGCGAGAAACATTTTCTGGCGCAAAAAGCTGCTGCCCAAATACGGCCGCTACAAGTATTCGCTTTACTGCGACGTTATTCCCAAGTGCATAATGGTTTTCGTTATCGGTTGGGCACCCGTTTACGAGATTCCCGACGTTGCAACCCGTGTCTGGGTTGCCAACCTTATGTTTGCAACCTACAATGTTTTTGGTTTTGCAAACAATATGGAAACCTGCACAAAGAGCATCAGCCCCAACCTTCAGGAAAGAATTTACGTGCGTAGCTATCCCGTCAAGCTTTCACATTTCTTCCATACCATTGCCGGCGTTGTTGTAACGGCAATTATCGGATCGCTTCGCTATGAGTGGGCAGATATCAATATGTACCGCTACGTTATCCCGATAACCTTTACCGTGCTTGCTGCCTGTACAATGCTTTTTGCAGGCAAGGTCAAAGAACGTATACCCCAGCCGCCTATCGAGAAAAAGGTTCAGATCAAGTTCTGGGACGGTATGTTCGGCGTTCTCAAGAACAAGTATCTGCTTATCAAAAACGTGGTCGGTCTTATAGATTCGCTGGGCAACGGTATGCTGCCGTTTGTCACGATTATCTATTTCTACACCTTCCGTTTAAGCGGTCTGCCCTACAGCCTTATCACAATGCTTATTTCCTTTGCAGGCACTCCGCCCGATTTCCTGTCACCCTATTTCCTCAAACGCTTCTCCTACAAGCAGATTATGATTTTCTACCAGCTTACCCGTGCCATAGGCTATGCAATTATAGCGGCGGCAATGTGGTTCTGCGGCGACAACCTGACCCTTTGCGGCACAATCTGTATTGTCGTTATGTTCTTTATGGAAATGACAAAGACCGTTCCCACAACGGCCGGTCACGATATGGATGTTCGTATAGGCGACTATCAGATGTATCTGTCCGGTGAACGCCTTGAGAGCTTTGCAGGCGTTTTCGGCTGGTTTACAGGTCCGATTGTTTCCTTTGTCGGCCTTATTATTCCGCTTATGCTTCTCGGCTACGGCTTCAACAGCAACTGGGACGTGCTGTTTGTTGATGCATCGAGAAGAAACATTATCGTTATTCCGATTATCGTTGACGTTATCGGCTTCTTCCTGATGACTATTCCCTACCTGTTCTGGGATTACGACAGCAAGAAACAGAATATGGTTATGGAGGTTCTCAAGCGCCGTGCAGAAGTAACCGAAAAGCAGGCGAAGGAAGCCGGAGAAAAGGTTTCCGGCGGATATTTGGGTTAAAGGAGGTGTGTGACGCGTATGAGCAAAAAAGAAAAGAAGATGAACAATCAGAATATAGAGGCTCATCTTGAAATACCCGAGGACGAAATATGGACCTACAAGGTTGAGGGTCTTGCTGCACCGCACATCAATAAGCCCTATAAATATTACACACTCAAGAAAATAGTATTTGCGCTTGTTATTATTGTTGCCGTTTCGCTTTCAATGTATTTCAGCGTGCGCACCGTACAGAAGGACACCTTTGAATACAAGGAGCTTACAAACGGTATCGAGGTAACCTACGAGCTTTCAAAATTCAGCAACACGGGCTATATGACCGAGCTTGACATCGACTATGTTTCAACACTTTCCTACGACAAGGAAAACCCCGATGTCAACACGAACTTCAACGTTGACAAGGACGAGAGCAAAAAGATAACCTCTGTTCGTGCCTACGCACTCAACTGCGACGAAAAAATCCGGGTAATCAACATCGGTGCAGAGGTCACAAACGTCGACCCGAAGGCGTTTTATTCCTGCTGGGCGCTGCAGAGAATTGAGGTTGACGAAGCTAACCCCAACTACTGCGACATTGACGGCGTGCTCTACAGCAAGGACAAAAAAACTCTGATATGCGTACCGTGTGACCACGACACCTACCGTGCTGAAAAATACGGTCACGCAGAATATGACGAAAACGGCTACAGAATCGAGCCTGCCGAGGATATTGAAAACTTTGAGCAGTACAGAAAAGACGTGCTCACCTACGTCGTACCCTCAAGCGTTGAAACAATCGGTCAGCTTGCCTTCAACTATGCGAATATGACCGACGTTTACATTCCCGAAGGCGTAAAGACCATTGAAACGCTCGGCTTCTTTGAAATTCCGAGGCTCGCCAACATCTACACCTACAAGGGCGAAAACGCTGACACGCATTTCACGGGCGAGGAGGCACTCGGCGAGGTTTACCTCTCCCTGCCCGAGGGGCTTGAATACATCGGCTCGGACTGCTTCAGCTACAACCAGGCTATGACCTACGTCTACGTTCCCGAAAGCGTAACCTACATCGGTCACCACGCATTCTGGGACACCTGCTACAAGCAGGACGGCGAGCTTAAGGGCATTACGGTAATCAACGTTGCACGAAGCGAGGACGACTTCAAGGCAAACGTTGAAACGGGCGACAGCTGGAGACCCTCTTACGACTATATGCTGTTCAAAAAATCTCTTGACGTAAACTATTCGGCACAGAGAGAAGCGAAATAATTTCAACCAAACAGCCTTGCTTTTGCAGGGCTGTTTTTTAATGCAGTTTGTCTTCCGACAAACCGTTAATGAAAAATGAATAATATTTTTTCGGGTGCGGGTGTCCCGCCATCAATTATTCATTTTTCAATATTCATCATTCATTATTCATTAAATTCTTTTACAGCCATAAAAACGCCCTTGCTTTCATATACTTAACCAGTATATTTTGAAGGGGAAAAGATATGGACTATCATTGCTCTGACATCGGGCAAACGGCAAAGCAGCTCGGTGTTGATATACAAAGAGGCCTTACAAGGGCGCAAGCTGCAAAACGGCTTGAGGAAAACGGCGAAAACAGGCTTAAGGAAAAGAAAAACGGAAATATAATTTTAAAATTCCTTGCACAGCTCAGCGACCCGATGGTAATAACGCTCATCATTGCCGCCGTAATTTCTTTTTTTACGGCTTATGCCGAGGAAAACGGCAGCTACATAGACCCGATAATCATAGTCGGAATAGTAATTCTCAACGCGATAGTCGGAGTTGTTCAGGAGGCAAAGGCGGAGCACGCCATTGAAAAATTAAAGGAGCTTTCTGCGCCCGATGCAACCGTTATCCGAGGCGGAAAGCAGATTAAAATTCCCGCTGCCGAGGTTGTTGCGGGCGATATAATTCTGCTCTCGGCAGGTGACAGAGTACCTGCGGACGCACGGCTTATTGAGAGTGTTGAAATAAGCTGTGACGAAAGTGCACTGACCGGTGAGGCTCTGCCCGCGAGCAAAAATGCCTTTGTAAAATTGGCGCAGGATACAGCCGTTGCCGAAAGAAAAAACTGCGTTTTCGCTTCTACTACCGTGCTCACGGGGCACGGCACGGCAATCGTCACCGCAACGGGTATGGACACGCAGATAGGAAAAATTGCGGATATGCTGGGCAGGGAAAAATCGCCCCGCACACCGTTACAGCTTCGACTTGAAAAAATAAGCCGTGTGCTCGGCATAGGCGCAGTCGGAATCTGCCTGCTTGTTTTTGCAATGGGTATGCTCCGGCACGACGGCCTGCTTGCGAGCTTTATGCTGGCAATCAGCCTTGCCGTTGCCGCAATTCCCGAGGGCCTTCCTGCGGTTGTGACGATTGTTTTAAGCTCGGGACTCGGCAAAATGGCAAAGGCAAAGGCCATAGTGCGAAAGCTCACGGCGGTTGAAGCCTTGGGCAGCGCCACCTATATCTGCTCGGACAAAACGGGCACTCTCACACAAAACAAGATGACCGTCTGCCGCCTTTATTCACCAAACGGCGAAACGGATTTTTCCGACGAAAGAGCTAAAGAAGTTTTGAGCTTCGGTGCGCTTTGCTGCAACGCAACAGCCTCTTCGGGCGAGCCGACGGAAAAGGCAATAGTTGCCGCCGCAAAAAAATACTCCGCCGAAAAAAGCGGAGAAAGACTGCACGAAATTCCGTTCAACTCAACCGACAAAATGATGAGCGTTTCGGTAAAAATAAACACAAAAAAATATTTCATCACCAAGGGCGCACCCGAAAGAGTGCTCCCCCTTTGCACGGGCACGGGCAACGCAATTTTTTATAACGACCTGATGGCGCAGGAGGGCTTACGGGTGCTTGCCGTGGCGATGAAAGAGATAAACGAAACCGAAAAAGCAGACCGCAGCAACCTGACCTTTCTCGGGCTTATTGGAATTGAAGACCCCGAAAGAAAGGAAGCCGTGCAAGCGATAAGGGAATGCCGTCAGGCAGGAATCACCCCCGTTATGATAACGGGCGACAACCCCAAAACCGCTCTGGCAATTGCAAAAAGGCTCGGCCTTGCCGAGGATAACTCCGCCGTTTTGACGGGCAGCCGACTTGACAGCCTGACCGAAAACGAGCTTATAGAAAAGGTGAAGACCACACGTGTTTTTGCCCGTGTCAGCCCCGAGCACAAGGTCAGAATTGTGCGTGCCCTGCAGGCAAACGGCGAAATTACCGCAATGACGGGTGACGGCGTAAACGATGCGCCTGCGCTCAAGGCGGCAGACATCGGCTGTGCTATGGGCAAAAGCGGCACACAGGTTGCCAAGGGTGCGGCCGACATAGTCCTTGCCGACGACAACTTTGCCACAATAGTGCGTGCCGTGCGTGAGGGCAGAGGAATTTACGACAACATTAAAAAGGTTATCCGCTTTATGATAAGCAGTAACATTGGCGAAATTATGCTCATTCTTTTTGCGGGGATTATGCGCCTGCCGGCGCCTATGCTGCCTATTCAATTGCTGTGGACAAATCTCGTCACGGACTCCCTGCCGGGAATGGCACTCGGCACGGAAAAACAGGAGCCCGACATAATGAAAAGGCCGCCCGTTGACCCGAAAAAGGGGCTTTTTACCCGTGGCGGCTGGTTTGATATAGCGGTTGAGGGTATGCTCGTCGGCGCACCTGCCCTGCTCGGCTTTGTGGTTGGGAATCTGCTCTGGGGGCTTGAAGCCGCACGCACAGTCTGTTTCTGTACCTTAAGCATAACCGAGCTGCTCCACGCACTCAATTCCCGAAGCGAGCAGTCGCTATTTAAAATCGGCCCATTCAGCAACGGCAAAATGAACGCCGCATTACTCATCTGCCTTGGGCTGCAGGTTGCGGTTGCCACCATAGCACCGCTGTGCAGCGTTTTCAGCACAGTACCGCTCTCAGCCGTGCAATGGCTTACTGTGGCGGCACTCAGTCTGTTCATAACGGTTTCGGTTGAAGCGTCAAAGCTGTTGACAAAAAGAAGGAGTTAATATTATAATCAATGGTTGAAAATATGAATTGAGGAAGTAAAAGCTTTGGATAAGAATTTTGTTAAAAAAGAAGTTCTGCCGCTCGTGCTAAGGCTCGGTGTGCTCGCCGTGCTTTTCACGCTTGTGCTGATAAATTACGACAGTCTTGTGAATATTGACGTGCGCAAAATCGTTGAAGCCGCACCCGGTGAAGCGGCGGCAATACTCGTAGGAATGGGGATTTTCGTGCTCAAGGGCTTCACATTCGTAATTCCCGCAATGCTCATTTACGTTTCCGTGGGTATGGCGTTTGATTTGTCAACGGCACTTTTCATAAGCATCTGCGGAATTGCGCTTGAGGTTGGCGTTACGTACTGGCTGGGCAGAGCACTCGGCGGCGAATACGTGCAAAAGCTGATTAAAAAGGCCAAGGGCGGCGAAAAGCTGCTGAATATGCAGGACAAATCCAAGTTTTCCTCGCTTTTCGTAATCCGTCTGCTGCCCGTTTTCCCCATTGATTTCGCAAGCCTTTTCCTCGGCTCGATAAAGCTCCCGTTTATACGCTATATGCTAATTTCCGTGCTCGGCATTGCGCCCAGAGTAATTGCCTTCACCCTCGTGGGCGACAGAGTTTACGAGCTTTTCCCGATGGAGCTTCTGCTCAAGGCCGTGCTGTGCATAGTGCCCGTTATAGCGGTTGTGTTCATTGTAAGGTGGGCAATAAAGCAGAAGAAAAACAAAAACGCACCCTCTGACGGGCAATAAAAAAACAAGGCCCTACATAAGCCTTGAAGCAAAAACGTATTTAAAATTGAAATAACCCTTAACCAATGTTTCTTTACACAAAGGTTAAGGGTTATTTCTGTTCGTTCTTAGTATCTAACATCTTTTGTTTACCTCTCTTTCTGCTGTATCGTCCGACCTTCTTTTTACGTTTTTACAATCCTTTTTTCATACACTCATTTGGTCTGTATTATCTTGTAAGCAAGATTCCCTTGATGCTGTTTTGGATTCTTTCGTTTTTTTATGAAGGCCGTAGCTGCGGCTCCTTTTACTCATTTTTTTGTATTAACCTTAAGCTGAATTTTAATTTTGGTTTTTGTTCTTGCAGTTTTTTGTTTTTTCCAGAAGGTTCAGATTTTCTTTAACAATTTTTATTTTTGTTTCAGGTTTGGAACTTTGGAATCTATATTTAATTTTTCAGCTTAAAGCTCTGAGTTTATTGAGCCTCCAGGTTTTTACCTGTACATTGGTATCACCTCTCTGTGTCTATACAATAACACATAAATTTCGCTTTTGCAAGACGCAATTTTGTACAACTTTTTGTGCAAATAATTGTGCAGTTCGCAGAATTGTAGTAAATGTGCACATAAGTTTTCCACATTGTATTGACAATACGCCGAACGATTTGTTATAGTGTAAATGTTGGGGCATCATCGGATGTCCCGTTTTTGTTGAAGAGAGTATATAAAAGTGATAAAATAAGCTTAATGTTTGAAAGAATAATGAATACATAATAAATGGGTGTGGGCAAGCCCACCGTCATTTCTTCTTTATTATATTTTATTTGGTCTTTATTCTTTAATTATTTTCGGAGGTATCCTTATGCCAAAGCCCGTACTTAAATTCAACGCTGACGGTAAATTCAGAATACTTATGATATCGGATTTCCATTCCGGGCCCGACTGCAACCCCAAGCTTATGCAAGGAATAGAGGCTCTCGTTGCCGAAACAAACCCCGACCTTGTGCTTGTGGGCGGCGACCAGTGCCTTTGCAAGGACACGCCGGAAGAGGTCAAGGCTTATCTTGAAAGAATACTCGAGCCCGTGCTCAAAAGAAACATTCCGTGGGCACACGTTTACGGCAACCACGACAGGGAGTGCGGCATAGATTTAAAGCTTGAACAGCAGGTGTGCGAAAGCATAAAGGGCTGTCTTTCCGAGGCGGGACCCGAGGAGATAAGCGGAATAGGCAACTACTGCCTTGAGGTGCTTTCCTCAAAGGACAAAAGCGTTGCCTATCATATCTGGGCACTCGATTCCAACAGAGAAAACTCCGACTACGTTGAGCGCTTCGGACTCGACCCCGACACACGCTTCGTTCTGACCGACGGCTTCGGCGACGGCTCGTGTCAGGCTTCTCCGATGTTTGACCAGGTAATGTGGTACTACAACGAATCTCTCCGCCGTGAAAAACAGGCAGGCAAAAAAATTCCCGCAATTATGTATTTCCACGTGCCGATTGTCGAATTCTGTCTGCTCTACCGCAACCCCGAGGAAACCGACCTTGTCGGCTCAAAGCGTGAATGGGTTTGCTGCGGCGAGCTCAACTCCGGTCTGTTTATGGCTTGCCTGCAAAGAGGCGATGTCAAGGGAATATTCTGCGGACACGAGCACCTGAACGATTTTCAGGGTACATACTGCGGAATAACTATGGCTTACGACTCGTGCGTGGGCTACAATATGTCCGCACACGATGACCTGCGAGGCGGCAGGCTTATCGAATTAAACGAGGACGGCAGCTTTGAAACACGCCACATAAAACTGATGGATTTGCTCGGCGTTGATGCAATGAGAAACCCCGATTTCTTTGAGGGCGGCTGTAAATATTTCATAAGAAAACTGTAAAAATATTATTGAATAATGCGTTTTAATGTGTTATATTTTTGCTTGTAATTTTATTACGGAGGCGCATTTAAATGATCAGAATCGGTATTTACGGCTACGGCAACCTTGGCAGAGGAGTTGAAAACGCAATAAAGCAGAACAGCGATATGCAGCTTGTTGCCGTTTTCTCACGTAGGGATCCTGCAGCCGTTAAAATCAACACACCCGGCGTTGCTGTTTACAGAACAGAGGACGCCGAAAAAATGACCGATAAAATAGACGTTATGATTATCTGCGGCGGCAGCGCAACAGACCTGCCCGAGCAGACACCTGCACTTGCCAAGCTTTTCAACGTTGTTGACAGCTTTGACACACACGCAAAAATTCCCGAGCACTTTGACAAGGTTGACGAAGCGGCACGGGAGAGCAAAAAAATCGCTATGATTTCCGTAGGCTGGGACCCCGGTATGTTTTCGCTCAACCGTCTTTACGGCGGTGCAATTCTGCCCGACGGCAAGGACTACACCTTCTGGGGCAAGGGCGTAAGCCAGGGCCATTCCGATGCCATCCGCCGTGTTGAAGGCGTTGCAGACGGCAAGCAGTACACCGTGCCCGTTGAATCGGCGCTTGAAGCAGTCAGAAGCGGCGCAAACCCCGAGCTGACAACAAGAGAGAAGCACACAAGAGAGTGCTTCGTTGTGGCAAAGGACGGCGCAGACAGGGCAAAAATCGAAGAAGAAATCAAAAATATGCCCAACTATTTTGCCGATTACGACACAACGGTCAACTTCATTACGCAGGAAGAGCTTAACGCAAACCACGGCGGTATTCCCCACGGCGGCTTCGTTATCCGCAGCGGTAAAACAGGCGCAAACCTTGAAAACAGCCACATTATCGAATACCGCCTCAAGCTCGATTCAAACCCCGAATTCACCGCAAGCGTTATAGTCTGCTTTGCAAGAGCGGCGGCAAGAATGAGCAGCGAAGGTATGAGCGGCTGTAAGACCGTTTTCGATGTTCCGCCTGCATACCTGAGCGCAAAATCGGGTGCAGAGCTGAGAAAAGAGCTTCTGTAATAAATTAGAGTTTATTTCATTAACCTAAACCGTTTTCGGCACTTTCGTTTTTGCGGAAGTGTCGATTTTATTTTTTTGCAAAAAAGTGTTGACAAAACGAATTTGAGATGATACAATTCAATTGAGCTCAATTGAATTTAACGCAATGGGGGTGCGTTCCGATGAACAATTCAAAATACGACTGTATCCGACTTGAAAACCAGCTTTGCTTTCCGATATATGCCGCCTCCCGTGAGATAGTCAAGCGCTACAGACCCTTTCTTGACGAGCTTGACCTGACCTATACGCAGTATATTGCAATGATGGTTTTCTGGGAAGAAAAAAAGATAAATGTAAAGCACCTCGGCGAAAAACTTTTTCTTGACTCGGGTACGCTTACACCCGTACTCAAAAGCCTTGAGGCAAAGGGCTTTGTAAGCCGCTACCGCTCAAAGAAGGACGAGAGAATTCTAACCGTTGAAATTACTCCCGAGGGCGAAGCGCTCAAAGAAAAGGCTGTTGAAATTCCGCAGAAAATGGCAGGCTGTGTTAACCTGAATGCTGAAGAAGCAGTGCAGCTCCACAGTCTTATGCACAAAATTCTCGGAGTAAAATAAAACGCAAAGGAAAGAATAATTAAAAACAAGAGGTGAAACAAATGGCAGCTATTATCAACAAGGAAAATTTTGAAAATCTCGTATTAAAAAGTGACAAAACGATTTTACTCGATTTCTATGCCGACTGGTGCGGTCCGTGCAGAACGCTTATGCCCGTAATTGAGCAGATTTCGCAGGAAAATCCCGATATTCTGGTCGGTAAAATCAACATTGACAGTGAGCCTGAGCTTGCTCAAAAATTCG
>JAFXCT010000077.1 GCA_017521365.1 Clostridia bacterium | reverse complement strand
TTGTTGCGGTGGTAGGCAATGTCTGCGGCAAAATAGGTCGGGTTGCCGTTGGCACGTACAAGAACCTCGTCCTTTTCTCCGCCGTGCTCGGTTGCCTTGTACCAGACCGCACCGTCCTTTTCGTAGGTGAGGTCCTTTTCCCTGAGCATATTGAGGGTTTCCTCAAGCTCGCCGCTTTGGTAAAGTGAGCTTTCACGGAACCATACGTCGTAGAAAATTCTGTACTTGTCAAGGTTTTCGTGCATCTTGTCAATGTTGAGGGGAAGCGCAAATTCAACGAGTGCCGCTCTGCGCTCTTCCTCGGATGCGTTCATATATTTATCGCCGTGAATGTCGGCAAACTGCTGTGCTCTTTCCTTGATATCCTCGCCGTGGTAGCTGTCCTCGGGAAGCTCAACGGCGTCCTCGCCCTTGAAAATCTGCCGGTATCGAACGTCAAGAGAAAGGCCGAACTTTGCAATCTGATTGCCTGCATCGTTTACGTAGAATTCCCTTGTTACCTTGTAGCCTGCTCTGTCCATAACGGCGGCAAGGCAGTCGCCGAGTGCACCGCCTCGTGCATTGCCCATATGCATCGGGCCTGTCGGGTTGGCGGAAACGAATTCAATGTTTACCGTTTTACCCTCGCCGAAATCGGACGAGCCGTAGCTGTCGCCGCACTCACGCACGTCACGCAGAATTGCGGAATAATAATCGCTGCCGAGGTAGAAGTTGATAAAGCCTGCACCTGCAACCTCGCACTTTTCAACGTAAGTACCCTCAAGGTTGAGGTTTGCACAAACTGCATCGGCAATCTGCCTGGGTGCTCTGCGGAAGGCTCTTGCGCCTGCCATTGCGGCGTTGGTGGAAAAATCGCCGTTGGCACGGTCTGCAGGAACTTCAATATTGAAGGACGGAATTTCTGCCTCGGGCAGAGTGCCGTCTGCTATTGCTTTTTCAAAAGCCCGGTTGATGGCACAGGTGAGCTTGTCCTGTACCTGCTTTACAATTTTAGACATTATATTTTACCTCTCATTCAAAGCGGAATGTAACTTTCAGTTCGTTTTGTGAGCAGAAGCCCGTGTTAAAATCCAGCGTGTAGCTGAAATTCAGCTCGCCGCCGTTTTCGTTAAGGCGGCTTCGTACGTCCTTGCCTCGGACTCCGAGCATAAGGTCGGCATATTCGGTGGCATACATACAGCTGTAGCGCTTGCCCGGCTCGACAATAAGCTGTGCGTTGTGCTTGCCGCCAAGACGCTGCATTGTGACCTTGCTTCCGTCAACGGTAAGCGTGGTAACGCTGCCGCTGAAATCCTCGGTTTCGTCGTAGCGGAGCACAAAGCCCGTAAGCGTTCTGTCATATTCGCCGACGGTGGTGAGCTTTGCCTCTTCGGGCTCGCCGTCTATCTCGTGCCTGTCGGCAATTGTGATAACTACCTTTCTGCTCATATTTCCCGTGCCCTCTTTTCTATTGCAAGGCACAGCAGCTTATCTATAAGCTCGGGGTAAGCAAGGCCGCTGTGTGCCCAGAGCTTCGGGTACATACTGATTGAGGTGAAGCCGGGAATTGTGTTGATTTCGTTGAGCTTTATTTCTTCGCCGTTTACAAAGAAATCCACTCTTGAAAAGCCCGAGCAGCCCAGAGCCTTGTAGGCTCTGATTGCCTCCTTCTGTACCTTCTTGAGCATATCCTCACTTATTCTTGCGGGGATGAAAAGGCCGCTGTCGCCCGAAACGTACTTTGCATCAAAATCGTAGAAATCGTTGCAGGGTGCAATTTCGCCCGGCGTTGCGGCTACGGGCTCATCGTTACCGAGTACGGCACATTCAACCTCGCTGCCGATAACGGTTTCTTCAAGCACTACCTTGCTGTCGTTTGCAAAGGCGGTTTCAAAAGCGTCTGCCAGCTCGTTGAGGTCGTTTGCCTTGCTGATGCCGACCGAAGAGCCTGCCTTTGCGGGTTTTACGAATATCGGGTAGCCGAGCTTTTCTACGCACTCGTCAAGTGCCTTGTGAGGGTTGCTGCGATATTCGTGCTCGGTGTAGCTGAGCCATTTTGCCTGCGGAATACCTGCACGGTCTGCAAGTGCGTTTGTCAGCGCCTTGTCCATACAGGCTGCACTCGAGGTCATATCACAGCCGACGTAGGGGATTTCGGCAAGCTGGAGCAGACCCTGCACCGTGCCGTCCTCGCCGTTTTTACCGTGAAGCACGGGGAAAACGACATCAATCTTGGTTACTCTTGCCTCGCCGTTGACTGTTTCGACTATGCCGCCGAGAGTCGGGTCGGGCGAAACGAAGGCAGGAACGAGGTTTGCCGCATCCTCAAGCCACTTGTCCTCGGGCAGGAGTGCCGTATCGCCATTGAAGCGGTACCACGCACCGTCCTTGGTTATACCCATTTTAATTATATCGTATTTGTCCTGCGGAATGTTTGCAATGACGGAGGAAGCGGAAACGCACGAAACGTCGTGCTCACTCGACTTGCCGCCGAAAAGCACCAGAACGGTAAGCTTATCCATAACGTGAAAAAATCTCCTTGAATATGTTAATGAAATAAAGATATATTACTGTTAAATATTTATACCCATACAAATATATATATTACCATAATTTTGCTCTGTGTGCAATTGCTTTTATGACAAAAGGCGCTGCCGTTTGCCGACAACGCCTTGTACAACTTATATATTATTGGTGTCAGCCCAGCTTGGAATAGCCGTAGCTGTTGATGAGTGCGTCGAGCTTTTTGCCCTGCTTGCAAAGCGGACATTCGTGAGACGGTACGGTGAAATAACCGTCGAGGTCGTTGGGGTTGAAAACGGAATTGACCGTATAGCCTGCGCACTCCTCTGTTGTGGAGAAGATTGAGGCAACGCCCGAAACCTCGCCGCCGTAGTAACGCACGGCCTCGATAGCCGCCTTTGCCGTGCCGCCCGTTGCAACGGAAACCGCAAGCACAAGCACGTGCTTGCCCTGTATCATAGGAACAAGGTTGTCACGGAATATCATCTGTGAGCTGCCCGTCATTTCGGGTGTCATAACGTAAATGGTCTGGTGGGCGTTTATGTTCATAAAATCGTTTTTAGTAAGCTGGTCTGCAAGGCAGGTGCCTATGACCTCCGTGCCGTCAAGGCAGAGGATGGTATCTATGATTGTCGTTGAATAGTTGTAGTTTCCGCAAAGCGCCTTGGCAACGGCCTTTGCCTCGGAAAGACGGGATTTCTGGGCAACAACGTCGATATAATAATTACTGTGTGAATGGTTTGTTGCAAAGTGACCCCGTGAAACACGCAGGAAAAGGTTGTTTTGCTTGGTTTTGATTTTAATCATATTACTTGTAGGCATTATATATACCTCCTGTGGGATTTAAGTGTGCTTATTGTACAATAAATACGGTGCAATTGCAATATTATTCGTCAATTTTGTTGTGAAAAATTATGGAAGCCAAAAATATTCAAAAAAGTGTTGACAGCAGGGGGAAAGTTTGGTATTATCTATGGGCAAAACAAAGCAGGATTCTTCCCGTGTCCTCACCGTCGGGGCAAAGCTCTACGGCGGTCAATAACCTCACCGTGTGCCCTTGGGCGTATTTTTGGCGGTGTATTATTGTGTGCGTGGGTAGTTTCTGCCTGCGCGTTTATTATTTTTTGGGGGTGCTTGAACATTAGTGCTAAAGAACTGCAGATCAATGAAGAAATAAGAGACAAGGAGCTGCGAATCATAAGCAGCAACGGTGAACAGCTTGGCATCATGTCGGCTAGCGAGGCTCAGAAGATTGCGGATGAGCAGAATCTCGACCTGGTCAAGATTTCTCCGCAGGCCAAACCGCCTGTGTGTAAAATTATGGACTACGGCAAGTATCGCTTCGATATGGCAAAAAGAGAAAAGGAAGCCAGGAAGAATCAGCGCATCGTTGAAGTC
>JAFXCT010000076.1 GCA_017521365.1 Clostridia bacterium | reverse complement strand
TTGTCAGCAAAGCCGAGCTTCTGAACAGCTGCTGCGCTGTCGCCGCCGCCGATGATGGAGATTGCGCCGCTTTCTGCTACTGCGTTAGCAACTGCAACCGTACCTGCTGCAAAGTTTTCCCACTCGGAAACACCCATCGGGCCGTTCCAGATAACCGTGCCGGCACCCTTGATAGCGTTTGCGAACATTTCCTGTGACTTGGGACCGATGTCAAGGCCCATCCAGCCCTCGGGAATGTCGTCGGAATCAACAACCATAGCCTCTGTGTTGGGGTCGTATTCCTTACCAACCTTGTTGTCTACGGGGATAAGGAAGTTAACGCCCTTTTCCTTTGCCTTTGCCATCATTTCGCCTGCAAGCTCAACCTTGTCAGCCTCGAGGAGAGATGTGCCGATGTTGTGGCCGAGGTACTTCATAAATGTGTAAGCCATACCGCCGCCGACGATAAGTGTGTCAACCTTGTCAAGAAGGTTTGTGATAACGCCGATTTTGTCGGAAACCTTTGCGCCGCCGAGGATTGCAACGAAGGGACGCTGGGGATTCTCAAGAGCGCCGCCGATGAAGGAGATTTCCTTCTGGATGAGGTAGCCGCAAACTGCGGGGATATAGTCTGCTACACCTGTTGTGGAGGAGTGAGCTCTGTGTGCGGAACCGAAAGCATCGTTTACGAAGATGTCGGCAAGGTCAGCAAAAGCCTTGCTCAGCTCGGGATCGTTCTTTGTTTCGCCCTTTTCGTAACGAACGTTTTCAAGGAGCATAACTTCGCCGTCGTTGAGGGAAGCTGCAAGAGCCTTTGCGCTTTCGCCGACAACGTCTGCTGCCATCTTGACTTCCTTGCCGAGGAGCTCGGAAAGGCGTGCTGCTACGGGAGCAAGGGAGAACTCGGGAACGACTTCACCCTTCGGTCTGCCAAGGTGAGAGCAAAGGATAACCTTTGCGTTGTTGTCAAGAAGATACTTGATTGTGGGGAGAGAAGATACGATTCTCTTGTCGCTTGTGATAACGCCGTCCTTGAGCGGAACGTTGAAATCGCAGCGTACAAGTACGCGCTTACCGCTGACCTGAATGTCTTCAACGGTCTTTTTGTTGAGTGCACTGCTCATTTTACTGTACATCCTTTCGTGATATATGGTTAATTTATTTTTCGCTGTTTTCGGGCCATAAGCCTTTCTGATATATTTTATACTAATTAAACAAGTTTTTCAACATTAAATTGTTTGCACTTTTTGTGGGTACGGGCTGTTATTTTTGTGAATATTGCTGTTTCTTAAATTATTCCTTGACATTAAGAAAATTGCGTGCATATAATAGTTTCATATATAATTTTACCTTAATTACGGGGGTCTATACAATGTCAAGAGTTTATAATTTCAGCGCAGGTCCTTCCATGCTTCCCGAGTCTGTTCTCAACAGAGCAGCAGCGGAAATGCTTGATTACAAGGGCAGCGGTCAGTCGGTAATGGAAATGTCACACCGCTCCAAGGTGTTTATGGAAATTGCAGCGGAAACAGAAGCACTTTTCCGCGAGGTTCTCGGTATTCCCGAAAACTATAAGGTTCTTTTCCTTCAGGGCGGTGCATCAACACAGTTTGCCGCCATTCCGCTCAATTTTATGAACAAGAACAACAAGGCAGACTATGTTCTCACCGGTCAGTTCTCAACGAAGGCTTACAAGGAAGCAACGAAGTACGGCGAGTGCCGTGTTGTTGCAAGCTCAAAGGAGGACACCTTCTCCTATATTCCCAAGCTTGAGAAGAAGGATTTTGACCCGGAGGCAGACTACGTATACGTTTGCTTTAACAACACAATCTACGGCACGACGTACAAATATATTCCCGATACTGGCGACGTTCCGCTGTTTGCAGACGTTTCCTCCTGCTTCCTTTCAGAGCCTATGGACGTTACTAAGTTCGGCCTTATTTACGGCGGCGCACAGAAGAACATCGGTCCCGCAGGTCTTACCGTCGTAATCGTTCGTGAGGACCTTCTGGGCAACGCAAGGGATATTACTCCCGCAATGCTCAACTACAAGGAGATGGCAGACAACGACTCAATGTACAACACTCCTCCCTGCTACTCAATCTATATCTGCAAGCTCGTTCTCGAGTGGATTAAGAGCATCGGCGGTCTTGAGGCAATGAAGGAGCGCAATGAGGTTAAGGCAAAGCTTCTCTACGATTTCCTCGACAGCAGCAAGCTTTTCAAGAACGGCGTAAACAAAGAGGACCGTTCAATGATGAACGTTACCTTTGTTACCGGCAATGAGGAGCTTGACGCAAAGTTCGTCAAGGAAGCAACAGCCGCAGGTCTCGTTAACCTCAAGGGCCACCGTTCAGTCGGCGGTATGCGTGCCTCTATCTACAACGCAATGCCTTATGAGGGCGTTGAAAAGCTCGTTGAGTTTATGGCTGAATTCGAAAAGGCAAATTCCTGATTATTCTTTATTTGATTTAAGGTGATTCAAAATGTATAACATTCTTACTCTCAACAAAATTGCTGCCTGCGGCACGGACAGACTCGGTGCAAACTACTCTGTTTCTGACAGCGTTCAGGCACCCGATGCCATTATGGTACGTTCCGCCGCAATGCACGATATGGAATTTGATGCCGCTACGCTTGCCGTAGCCCGTGCAGGCGCAGGTGTCAACAACATTCCGCTTGACAAGTGCACCGAAAAGGGTATCGTTGTTTTCAACACACCCGGTGCAAACGCAAACGCCGTTAAGGAGCTTGTTCTCTGCGGTCTTTTCCTCTCCTCCAGAAGAATTCCCGCCGCACTTGACTGGTGCAAGACTCTCAAGGGCGAGGGTGCAAACGTTTCCAAGCTTGTCGAAAAAGGCAAGTCACAGTTTGTCGGCCCCGAAATTCTGGGCAAAACCCTCGGTGTTATCGGCCTTGGCGCTATCGGCGCAAAGGTTGCAAATGCCGCTGTTGCACTCGGTATGGACGTTGTCGGCTTTGATGCATTCCTTTCCGATGCCGCCGCAGCAGCACTTCTTCCCGAGGTTAAGGTTGTCGGCAGCCTTGATGAGGTTTATGCCGCAGCCGATTACGTTTCTCTCCACCTTCCCTGTAACGACAGCACAAAGGGTATGATTAACACCGATACCTTTGCAAAGATGAAGGACGGCGTACGTATCCTCAACTTTGCAAGAGGCGAGCTTGTTGACAACGCTTCTGTTCTTGAAGCACTTGCAAGCGGTGAGTGTGCCGCTTACGTTACAGATTTCCCGACAGACGAGCAGATTGGTGTTGACGGCGTTGTTGCTCTGCCTCACCTCGGTGCTTCTACTCCCGAATCGGAAGATAACTGTGCAGTTATGGCTGCTGACGAAATCAAGGCTTACCTTGAAAAGGGTGAGATTGTAAATTCCGTCAACGTGCCTGCAATGCGCCTTGCAGCCCCCGAGGGTAAGCGTGTATGCGTTATCCATACGGAAGGCTCTCTCAACGCTGTTATCGCCGCAATGGACGGCTGCACCGCAAACGTAAACACAGCTTCACGCAAGGGCGTTTCCTACACGGTTGCAGACGTTACCTGCGACTGCGTTGCAGAAAAGCTCAGCGCTGTTGAAGGCGTTTACAGAGTAAGAGTTATCGGCTGATAAATCCTGTTTTCACTATCCGTCGGGAGCTGAGAAGACTCCCGACGGATTTTTTGTTTTATATCACTATGTAAAGCTATACAACTTTACTTTGTGCCGATTTCAGGAAAAATCGGTGCCTTTATCAAGAAAAATCAACAGACGAAAAATTTGGATAAAACTTGATATATAGCCGTTTATTACCTACTTTTACGAAAAATGACGTCTGCTTTCCTCAAAAAACATAAAACGCCTAATTTGTAAAGAATATAAACTTTACACTTGCTGTAAGCTGTGCGGAAATCTTTGCTTGCAACAATTCGGTTGACTTCAAAATTCGTTTATGTTAAAATACTGAACTATAATTGGCTTTATATATACATACGGCAGGGGATTGCTCCCTATATATGCCCGTATGAAGCGAAAGGAAACTTAAATATTTATGGCAAGAGAAATTATTATCCGCTCAATGCCTACGGTTGCAATCCGAGGCATGGCGGTGTTCCCGAATATGCAGCTGCACTTTGAGGTCAGCCGCAAGCAGTCCATAGCCGCACTTAAGGCGGCAATGGCAGGCAACAGAGAAATCTTCCTTGTAATGCAGAAGGACCTGCGTCAGGAGGAGCCCACCGACCCGAAGGAATTTTATCCGATGGGCGTTATCTGTAACGTTCAGCAGATTCTGTCTTCACCCAACAGCGACAACCTTCGTGTTGCGGTAGAGGGTGTCAGCAGGGGCAGTGTGGTTGAAATCCAGCGCACCTCACCTTACCTTGTAACGCTTGTTCAGCAGCGCACTACCACCCGAATCAAGTCAGAGGACAAGGACTACGCAAAGGCACTCGTCAGGGTGTGCAAGGACGATTTTCAGGAGTACGCTTACTTTGTTCCCAATATGCCCACGGAGTTTATTCTTGACGTACTGTCAAGAGAAGAGCCAGGTGAGCTTGCTGACTTTATTGCGTCGAATACGGCTATATCTGCCGACAAAAAGCAGATTATCCTTGCCGAGCTGAATCCGCTCGTGCGTATGGAAAAGCTCTGCGCCCTTCTCAGGAGCGAAACACAGATTCTTGAGCTTGAGGAGGGAATTCAGAACAAGGTTCAGGACCAGATGGACCAGAATCAGCGTGAATACTATCTTCGTGAGCAGATGCGTGCAATTTCCGTTGAGCTTGACGGCGAAGAGGCAGACGAAGCGGCAGTTTTCCGAGAGAAAATCGAAGCACTCGACATTGACGAAGCAGGAAGGAAAAAGCTGCTTCAGGAGTGCTCACGTCTTGATAAAACAAGCAAATCCTCACCCGAGGCTATGGTTATCCGCACCTATCTTGAAACCTGCCTTGCGTTGCCGTGGGGCACTTATACCGAGGATGATTTGGATTTAAAAAAGGCTGCCAAAAAGCTTGATGATGACCATTACGGAATGGAAAAGGTCAAGAAAAGAATGATAGAGATGCTTGCCGTGCGTAAGCTCGCCCCCGATATCAGGGGTCAGATTATCTGCCTTGTCGGTCCTCCCGGTGTGGGTAAAACCTCGATTGCGAAGAGCGTTGCCGCCGCAATGGGCAGAAAATACGCCCGTGTTTCTCTCGGCGGTGTCAAGGACGAAGCTGAAATTAGAGGTCACAGAAAGACCTATATAGGCTCAATGCCCGGCAGAATAATCAACGCAATTCAGCAGGCAGGAAGCTGTAATCCGCTTATTCTTCTTGATGAGGTGGACAAGCTCAGCTCCGACTATAAAGGCGATCCGTCATCCGCACTTCTTGAAGTGCTTGACGGTGAGCAGAACGACACCTTCCGTGACCACTATATAGAGCTTCCGTTTGATTTGAGCCGTGTTCTTTTCATAACAACGGCCAATAACCGTGACCAGATTCCTCAGCCCTTGCTCGACCGTATGGAGCTTATCGAGCTTGGCAGCTATACTGCGGAGGAAAAGTTCAATATTGCAAAAAAGCACCTGCTTCCCAAGCAGGCAAAGCGCCACGGACTCAACGGCAGAACGCTTCGTGTCAGCGATGCGGCACTGCGTGAAATTATTGACGGCTACACCCGTGAGGCTGGCGTGCGTCAGCTTGAAAGAGAAATTTCTTCCGTATGCCGTAAGGGTGCGGTTGCCGTTGCAGACGGCGCAAAGAGCTTCGGTGTTAAACCCGAAAACCTTAAGGATATTCTCGGCACTCGCAAATTCGAGCGTGAGGATAAGTTTGTAAAGGACGAAATCGGTGTTGCACGCGGCCTTGCCTGGACTGCCGTCGGCGGTGAGATGCTCGACGTTGAAGCGGCTGTGCTTGACGGTACGGGTAAGCTTGAGCTTACGGGCTCACTCGGCGATGTTATGAAGGAATCGGCACACGCCGCAATCAGCTTTATCCGCAGTAAGACTAATGAACTCGGCATTGCCCCCGATTTCTACAAAAATAAGGATATTCACCTGCATTTCCCCGAGGGTGCCGTACCTAAGGACGGTCCCTCCGCAGGTATCACGATAACGACCGCACTCGTTTCTGCGCTTACGGAAATTCCCGTAAAATCAAGCGTTGCAATGACGGGTGAGGTTACTCTGCGGGGCAGAGTGCTTCCCATAGGCGGTCTTAAGGAAAAAACAATGGCGGCATATCTCGCAGGAGTTAAAACGGTAATCATTCCTCAGCGCAATATTTCTGCGCTTGACGAGGTTGAGGCAATCGTAAAGGAAAACGTTGAGTTTGTGCCTGTTTCGGACGTTTCGCAGGTGCTCGACGTTGCGCTTTGCTCTGCACCCAAGGGTGAGAAAAAGCAAAAAAAATCAAAAGCAATCGTAGAGGATAAAAACGTTTCGGTGCGTGATTACGCCCAGTAAGAAGGAATTTTAAATGAATTATCAGAACGTTAAATTTGAAGCGGCTTTCGGCACTTTGAAGCAGCTCCCGAAATCCGACAGGGCAGAGGTTGCCTTTGCAGGGCGTTCAAACGTCGGCAAAAGCTCGCTTCTCAATAAAATATTCAACCGTAAGTCCCTTGCCCGTGTCAGCTCTGTGCCGGGTAAGACTATTACCGTCAATTTCTACTCGGTGGATAAAGTCCGCCTTGTCGATTTGCCGGGCTACGGCTACGCAAAAGCGGCTCCCGGTGAAAAGCGCCGTTGGGCAGAGCTTATGGAGGGCTATTTCAAAACCGAGCGTGATATCCGTCTGGTTATCCAGCTTATTGATATGCGCCACAAGCCCACCGCAGACGATATGACTATGCTCTCCTTCCTGCGTGAAATGGGCTACCCGTTTGTAATTGCGCTCACAAAGTGCGACAAGCTCAACAAAACTGAGTTCAACGCAAGGCTTGCGGCTCTTGAAACGGAGCTTGCGGACTATGCGGATATAGTAAAAATTCCCGTTTCCTCGGTAAAGGGAGACGGCGTTGAAGCTGTAAAGGCTGAAATAGAAAAGGCGGTTTCATAAATTATGTTTGTTTCGGATTGTTTATCGGTAAATGAAAAGGGTCACCTCGCCATAGGCGGTGTCGATACCGTTGACCTTGCAAAGGAATACGGCACGCCGTGCTACGTTATGGACGAGGACAGAATAAGAAAAAACTGCCGTGCCTACGTAAAATCAATCGAAGATAACTACGGCGGCAACGGCCTTGCAATCTATGCCTCAAAGGCATTCAACTGCAAGTATATGTGTAAGCTCATCAACGAAGAGGGGATGGGTCTTGACGTTGTTTCGGGCGGTGAGCTTTACACCGCAATTCAGGCAGGCTTCCCAACCGAAAAAGTATATTTCCACGGCAACAACAAAACCCTTGATGAGCTGAAATTTGCCGTTGAAAACGGTGTCGGCAGAATAGTTGTCGATAATATCTACGAGCTTGAAAACTTGAGCAGAATAGCAGGTGAGTGCGGTAAAACCGCAAGCGTACTGCTTCGCATCAAGCCCGGTATTGACGCTCACACCCACTCGTTTATTATGACGGGTCAGATTGACAGCAAATTCGGCTTTGCCCTTGAAACGGGCGAGGCTATGGACGGCATAAAGAGGGCAATTGCCGCTGAAAATATTGATTTCAGAGGCGTTCATTGCCATATCGGCTCGCAGATTTTCGAGGTAACACCCTTTGAAAAAGCGGCAGAGGTTATGATAGGCTTTATGGCGCAAATCAAGGCGGAAACGGGCGTTGAATGTGCCGAGCTTGACCTTGGCGGCGGCTTCGGCATCAAGTATTCGTTTGAGGATAATCCGCTTGAATATTCCGCATATATGGCAAAGGTTGCAACGGTTATCAAGGCGGAATGTGAAAAGCAGGGCATAAAGCTGCCCTTTATTGTAATTGAGCCGGGTCGTTCAATTGCAGGCTCCGCAGGCATTACCCTCTATACAGTCGGCGCAGTTAAGACTATTCCCGATATCCGCACCTACGTTTCAATCGACGGCGGTATGGGCGATAACCCCCGTTATATCCTCTACCAGTCAACCTATGAACTGGTTTGCGCAAACAAGGCCGATAAGCCCAGGGATTTCACAATAACCCTTGCAGGCCGTTGCTGTGAAAGCGGCGACCTTATCCAGGAGGATGCCCCCGTGCAAAGGGTAGAGCCGGGCGATATTATGGCCGTGCTTTCAACGGGTGCGTATAATTATTCAATGTCATCAAATTATAACCGCATCCCCAAGCCCCCCGTTGTAATGGTAAGCGGCGGCGAAACAAAGGTAGTCGTCAAAAGAGAAACCTACGACGATGTAATCAGAAACGATATGTAAAAACCAAGGGTCTGTTCTGTGAAAAAACAGAGCAGACCCTTGAAAATACCGCTTTTGTTCAAGAAAACATTTTCGTTTGCAGATATAATTTTGCTTGTAAAGGTCGATTTTTACTTTAATTTCTGCACAAAGGAGATGTTACAATGGAAAACACTCAGCTTATTTTAAATGCTGTAAATTTTGCAAAAGAAAACGCAACAGACAGCGGAATTTCCGTTGAAGCCGTTGCCAAAAGCGCAGGCTTTTCAATTGATTATTTCAACCGTATTTTTCTGTCTCACACGGGCTTTACCGTTACGGGCTATATCAGCTATATCCGCCTCAAACAGGCAGCTTTTCTGCTTCGCACGACGGATAAATCCGTGCTGGATATTGCCCTTGAAATCGGCTACGATTCTCACGAGGGCTTCACCAAAGCCTTTAAGAAAAAATACGGCGTAACGCCTAGCGAATACCGAAGCGACAACAAAGCAAAAATGATGTCTATGGCTGAAATAACCGACAAAACCGTAGCGCACCGTTTTGTCCACAACAACCCCGATTTTAAGCTCGTTGATGCAAATGAGGTTATTGATTTTCTGCTTGAAAAGGACGCTAAAAAATACGGCTATTTCTGCACAACAATCAAGTGCTGCGGCCTTGAAATTGCCGCACCCGACGGGGATTATAAAAAAGGCTTTATCGGCATAGGCGATGATTTGAACGGCGGATTTTACCTTGAAATGCTAACCGATGATTATGAAATTTTGGCCGATTGGATAAAGCGTTTTGAGCAAAGAAAAGCCTTTTATTCTGACGAAAGCGAAGATGAAATAAAGAGCATTTTAAGCTCTTACGGTATCACGGAAAAGCTTAAAATTACACCGCAGGCATTGTATTTCGGTGAGCCCTTTGACTGTGCTTTGCCCGAAAAAATTACAATCCGACTGCTTACCCCAAAGGACAAAAAGGCAATTCAGAAATGGGCAGGCGGACGGAATGACGGCTATGTTAAACACCTGCTCAACGACCGTGATTATCTTGATGAAAACAACCTTGAATACGGTGCTTTTGAAGGCGACGAATTGATTGCCGTTGCAGGCTGCGGAATTGACGAGGCGCACGGCTTTAGGCTCAACAACTGCTGTGCAATCCGCTTTAAAAACGGCAGAGAAAACAATGAGTTGTACAAAACGGTTTTTAAGTTCGTTACAAACGATATCCTGTCAAAAGACGTACTTCCGTTTGATGATATTCAGCACGGTGAATACGCAAAAACTCACGGCAATTTTACATCAGAGGATTTGGGATATACGGTTGTGAACAGAAGGTATGATATAGTATAAAAAATGCTGTCTCACTTTTTTGTGAGACAGCATTTTTAAAATTTTTATGCAGGTATGCTGTAGATATAACAAGAATCCGGACATAAATCAAGTTTGTTGCTCCAGACAATATTGCTATCAATTTCCGGATTTATATCCCAGGATACACAGGCGGAATCATCAAGATAAACTCTTGAAAAAACCTCATAATCTTTTAATGGCTTAAACACGGTATCGTCAGAAATGAACGGTTTCATATCGTATATTCTTTCTTCGCCGTTATCAAAATGAAGTGTTAATGTGAAATCGTGGTTGGGAACAACTGAAACAATACGTTTTCTGCCTGAAACATAATATTCGGCAACTTCCTTATCAAAGCCTCTTGCAAGATAATATGCTATATCGTGCATATCAAAGCCTCCTTTACTGTAGAGGGGCGATTTCAAAAAGCTGTTGTTTTTTCTCGGCAAGCTGCCAATTTTCAATGAGTTCATCCTGATGAAGCGCAGCCCAGCCAAGTAACATTTTTAATTGCTTGCTCGGTATGCTTCCTTCATAAACCTCAAGCTCATTGATTAAAACAACAACCTCTTCGCCTCCGTATGTTGCGTGAAAATGAGGTGGTCTGTGTTCGTTCCAATTTATATAGATTTTTAATCCTCTGAATGAGCATATTGTAGGCATTTTATTATACCTCCCTACGATATCTTTCATTTATATTATATCAAATATGTTGCTTGCGGTCAATGCCCTAATCGGTTACCACTCATATTTTGTCAGCTTACCCTCGCACAGCAACTCGGGGTAATCCCATTGCCTTAACACCTCGTAAACGCCTATTGCGGCGGAATTTGAAAGGTTTAGGCTTCGTGCGGCGGAATCGTTTATCATCGGTATTCTAACGCATTTTTCGGGGTTGGCTTTGAGCAGCTCTTCGGGCAGGCCCTTCGTTTCCTTGCCGAAAACAAGGTAGGTGTTGTCGGGGTATTCAACGTCCGTGTGGCGGTGTGTTGCCTTGGTTGAAAAATAGAAAAAATTGCCGTCCTTGTTCTTTTCAAAGAAATCCTCTGTGTCCTTGTAATATGTAATGTCAAGGAGGTGCCAGTAATCAAGCCCGGCTCTTTTCAGCTTCTTGTCGTCAACCCTAAAGCCCATAGGCTCAACAAGGTGAAGCCTTGTGCCCGTTGCCGCACAGGTACGGGCTATATTGCCCGTGTTCTGCGGGATTTCGGGCTCAATAAGAACTATGTTAAGCGTTTTACTCATCTTTTGTAAGCTCCTTGATAAGTTTGGGCAATTCGCCCTCAAAAGCCACTCCGTAGCG
>JAFXCT010000012.1 GCA_017521365.1 Clostridia bacterium | reverse complement strand
TTCTCACGGACAGACCGTGTTTATCGGTCTGTGCATAAGGGTTATCACGGAAAATTATAGAGATTTTTACGTGATAACCGCTTATGCAAGGTTTTTGAGGAGTTTTTGCTGCTCGGAAACCTTTGGTGTGAACAGGATGGTAACCTGCTCAACCGGCCTTTTCTCGGCGACAGAATATAATTTCTGTATGTAAATTGAGACATCACCAATTGATTTAACGAGCCTTTCGGCGCGGGTTGGAAGAAACACCAACAGAAAAAAGTTTCAAAAACATTAAGCAAAGGAGAAATGCTATGGCTAAACAAAACAAAGTCAGGGGTAAGAGTATAACAAGGCAGTTAAGGGATGAAACAGAGTCGTTTATTGCCGAATTAAAAAGCTCTGTTACTCAGAAAAATTATAGAAAATGGTTGACTGCATTTATCAATTATTGTCGTGAACAGCATAATTGCAAAACTCATACGGAATGCAAGGAGCATATTCAGGATTATTCGGACTATCTGCAAGAGAAAGGATATAAACCTGCCACGATTCACAACTATCTTGCAGCGGTATGCAGCTTTTATGATGTACCGATGAACACAATCACAAAACCTATCCGTTATACAGCTGAATACACCAAATCACGCTCGGACAACGGCAAGAAGATTCGTGCAGATAACAATCCGGATAATCCACGTTACGCACGCACCGTTGAATTACAAAAGGTCGTCGGGATCAGAGTATCAGAGCTTGCAAAGCTTGAGGGCAGAGATCTGAGAATCGACGAAAGCGGTCATATGTGTATTTTTGTTAAGGATGGTAAAGGAGGAAAGGATTCGCTTCAGAGAATCCTGCCTGAAGATCAGGAATTCGTAAAATCATGTTTTGAAGGACTTGGTGAAAAGGAAAAGGTATTTAAACCTATTGAGCTTTCAAATTCAGTTGACTATCACATTATAAGAGCAATACAGGCTAAATAGTGTTATGAATATTATCTTAATAGAATAAACACTGAAGAAGGCTATGCAGAAAAGCTTGCCGATGAAATCCGCTTGCGTTGGAAGCTGTATCGTACCGAGAAGCTTCCCGACAGAACGATTGTCCACAAGCCTTTTGACGAAAAGCTTATTAGTGGTACTTATAAAACAAAAGGAAAATGCAGAAAGCTTGCAATTGAGAAAAATCTCCCTGTTTCGTACAACAAGCTTGCACTTGCTGCAGTTTCAATTTTTCATCTCGCACACTGGCGCAATAACGTCACTGTGCAGCCATACCTTTTATCGCGTTAAAAAATGCCGGCGGATTAACCGCCGACATTGATTGAAATAGAGTTGGATAACGCCTCGCTGGCTTTAGCTTGAACCTTGGCAAAAACATGAGCATAGATATTAAGAGTTGTTGTGGGGTCAGAATGTCCGAGCGATGCCGAAACCTGATTAACATTACAGTTGAATTCAATCAAAGCAGTAGCATTAAAATGACGAAAACTATGAACATTCACATAGCGAATGCCTTCCGCTTGACAAAACTTCTGCAACCAATGTCTCGGAGTATCGGGACCCATAGGTAAACCATTCCAAGCTGTGAAAAGTCTGTTGGTGTTATGCCACGCATCTCCGAGTTTAGATATGTTTTTGTCTTGTTCTTCTTTGAGTTCACGTATTGCGTTAATAACTTCATCATTAACTTTAAGACTTCTGTAGCCGTTTTCGGTTTTCGGTGTTCCTGTTATTGTACCTTTTTCTTTAGAATAAATCGAAGTTCTGTTTATGCTGATAACTTGATTTTCAAAATCAATATCATCCCATTCAAGACCAAGGATTTCACCTTTTCTGAATCCGGTAAACATTGCGATAATAAAAAATACTTTATATTTCAATGGTGCTTTTTCACAAAGAAGATTTACCAATGTCTGCATTTCCTCTAAATCGTAAATTTCACGTTTTTTAGTTTCGACCTTAACGGTGTGTACTCCCTTGCAAGGGTCTTTCAAATACATATTATGATTTCTTGCGGCAAAATCATATACATCAGATATAAAGCCCTTATAGAGCTTTTGTGTTTTGACCGAAAGCCCTTTACCTGTGTGTTTATTTGTACCGTCCTGAGCAAGGCTGTTGATAAATTTCTGAATATGAGCCGTTGTAATGCGATCAAGTCTTAAATGACCAATTGCTTTATATGTTCTGTCCTTGCAATCCTTAAGACGTTCAAGCGTAAGCTGCTTGTGATTTCCTTCGAGTTCCGCTTGAGCAAGAAACATTTCGGCCATTACTTCAAACTTAACATTTGCCGATACAAACGAACCTGTTTTAACGTCTTCCTCAAACATCACATACTGCCTTTGATATTCCTTCTCAATCTGTTTCGGAGTCATTCCCGGTTCGGGAACCCATGTTTTTGTTTTGATATTCTGAGTACCGTCGGCATTATAACCGTCATAAACCTTAAAGCGGTAGCCGTATCCTCTCTTTTCAATTCTACCTATAAAACCATCTTCTTTCGTTAATAATTCAACAAACGTACATTTGTTCTGTAGTTATTGTAACGTGTTTAAAAACAAACGTCAACGTACGTAACGTACAAACTTGGAGGTGATAAAAGTCTATGACACCTAAAATGCGCACAATAAATCAAGCAATCAAAGAAATAAAAGAGAATGATAGAGATACTGCCTTAACAGAAAGAGCACTTCGCAGACTCATTAAGGAAAATAAAATCGTTCCTATTTATGTTGGAAACAGAGCTTTGATAGATATGGATAAACTGTATGCTTATCTTTCAGGTGAAAATTAAGCTCAAAGAACACCAAATAAGAACCACGTAAAAAGCCGGTAGGCCTTGATACTTAAGGCTTCCCGGCTTTCGTGATTTTCAGAATAAGGACCAAATAAGGACCATTTAAGGATTTTTGAGAAAAAGTAAAAAGCTGAAACCGTTGTATATCAACGATTTCAGCCTTCTTTAAGATGGTCCGAGTGGCGAGACTTGAACTCACGGCCTCTTGACCCCCAGTCAAGCGCGCTACCAACTGCGCCACACCCGGACAACGGATGTTATATTACCACATTATTTTGAAATATGCAAGTGTTTTTTTAAAAAAACTTTAAATTTTTTGAAAAATTTTTCAGCCGCTCATTTTAATTAATGAACGGCTGTTAATTAATGGTTTATGCCCACCAATATGTACCCCAAAGGAAATAACGGATTGCCGCCATAATAGGAGTCCAGCCGAGCAAGACATTTGCCGTATCGGCAAGACCACGCAGAAAATCCGAAACATCGAAAGTCGGAACTACAACGGGAACTTCATATTCCACGCCGTCTGCCTGAATCGGAAACGGCTGCGAATAGAGGATACCGCCGGGGCCTGTTAATGTAAAGCGCACATAACAGCCGAGTTTGTCCTCATATTCATTAAGGTCAAGTGATGTGATATCCTCACCTTCTGCAATAATAACACCATCGGAATACCAACGAACAGTATCATAGTTTTCGGCATTGAAGGCTATTGTATCGGTTTCTTGGTTTACATCAATATACGATACATAAGGCGTTTCGTATTCTTCGCCGTTAAATTCATCACCGAGATCTGCCCTTGCATAATGTGATGCGCTGAAATACGCACCTGTTTCCATACTGGTGCGAAGTGCATCAACGGTCAGTTCCGGCATACACATATATGTAAATGCACGCTTATACTGGTCAGCATGATGACCGTCAGAGAAGGTAAGACAATAAACGTTTCTGCCACGAGGTATAGTCATTTTCAGAACATTATCCCAAAGAATATAATCATATTTTGTGCGGTTATTGATACCGCTGTTGACATCCATACCAATGCAGGAAGGATTGTCAAGGAAAATGTTAGCAAGCTTATTGATATAATACGGCTGATTTGCACGTTCGGGATCGTTTTCACATCCGACATATTCACCGACATGGTCAAGGAAGGTTATGCCTCCTGCTTTGCCGACCTTACGCACAACTGTTTCATAGTCGCCGTAAACACCCATTCTTGCCTGACCGTATTCTTCGCCCTTACGCATAAAGAATCCGTTTATATGGCAGTCATTAATCGGAGTTGCACCGTTGATTTCATTGACACCCGTAACCTCAAGCATAGGCTGGGGCGTACCGTCTTCATTATATCTGCCGACACCTGCCAGAATTTCTGCACGGCGTTCAGCAGTCAAGACATCGACAGCACCCATTTTTGTGTTGCCGAATTTAAAAAGGCGGTAAATCGGAACAGTTGTCGGAATCTCATTCCAAGGTACACCGAATACAGCATGATCACTTATTGCAAGAATGTCAAAGCCTTCGTCATAATGGATTTCTACACTCTCGGCAATGGTGGGTACGGCATCGCTTGCGTTTGTGTGGCTGTGAAGAGAAGCCTTATATTCCTTCCATTCGCCCCACTTCACGTCCTTGTACGGATTTGTGATTGTGTAATCGTTTTCGCCCTTTACATCGGTATAAGTTTTTCGCAAATCACTGTCTGTGGATTTAGAAGCAGAAGCACCGATGCAAAACGCACTCAAAATAAGTGAAGTTGCAAGAAGAACGCATAACATCCTTTTTAATTTCACGGTCTGTACCTCCCCTGTAATTTCAGATAAGGCCTATCATATCAAAAAAGTTATGAAAGGCAAGTGTCATATCATAAATAAAAAAATTTATCTGGGCTATCATTTCTCTGAGAAAAGCATTGAAATCCATATTAACCATCCTTATAATTCAAGAGTTTTTTCCGCCGTTTCTCGCAGGCAGAAGCCTGTGAGGATAACCGCATCGGAATTGTATTCATCCAAAAGTTTTTTTATTTTTATCTTATTTTCTTCTGTGGTGTTTTCCCAAACTGCAAGAATTGCATCGAGAACATCACAGCACATTGCGAATTTCTTAACCCATTTCTGAATTTCAGCAAAAAGCTCAACGGAAGTATCGCTTACCAGCGCAAGACATTCGCGCATATTAGCGTTATACTCCTTAAATTCTGCAAGCGCCCTGCCCTTTTCACCCGTTGCAAGCAGAAAACTCAGGTGTGAAAGGATATCGCTCATCATAGCAGAGCCGTGGCGTGAAACGCAGGCAACACAGAGATGGTCGGCTATATATTTGAATAATTCAGCCTTATCACCGAGAATTTCACGCTGAGCGTTTTCAAGCGATTTTTCACAGTCATACTCTACAGGATTCCAGAGATAATCCGCAATTGTCATCAGCGGGATTTTGGAAGCCTCGGCATATTCCATAACATTTGAAATAAGTCCGTCACTGTGCTTATAAAGCTCCTTATCCCTGCCTTTAACGGCACCGAGGTGCATTTCGTTGAACATTTCCGCATCATTTACAGGGTAGTTGTCCCAATAAAGCGGTTTGTGATTCGTTGAGCGGGCAAAATCGTCCGCCTGACGGCAGGTAAGGAAGGCTGAGCAGATTTCCTTACCCGTCCAGAAAATCCTGATATCTGCCGGCAGACCGCTGCCGAATTTGCTGATATAATAATCTGCAGCGTCGCCGAAATACTGTGTCGGACAAACGGTCAGAGTGATGTCAGCATCAATTTCCTTAAGTGCCTGATAAGCTTTATTTACAAGCGCAATATGAGCATCGACTATGCCGTCATACATTTCGGCATCGTCGGCATACTGAAAATCGTTTGCAATATCGTCAAGCAGCAAGCCGAAATTTCTTACGCCGATTGAATATACGTTTTTGAACTTGGCAATAAGCGCCTCAAAATCCGCTTCTGAGGTATAGTGGTAAGTAAGACCGGGTCCAACACACCAGCATACATTCAGCTCGTTTTCAGCGGCTGAATCAAAAAGCTCTTTAAGCTCGGAAAGCTCCTTTTCGGGATAAGGCAAATTCCACTTTGCCCTGTGATACTCGTCATCCTTCGGAGCATAATAAAAGGTATTCATACCGTACTTTGCCATAAGGCACATTACGGAAAGGCGCTTTTCGTGCTTCCACGTCGGGCCGTAGAAGCCCTCAATATAACCCCTGCGTTCAAAAAGCGGATAATCCTCAAGCGTGCCAGTGCAAAGCTCACATTTTGAAATCAGCTTGCCGAGAGTATGCAGCGCACGGAAAACACCGCTTCGGCAGGATGCTTCGACTGTAATTTTATCATCAGTTACGGTAATAAAATATTTTTCACGACTGAGGCGCGAAAGAGATTCTATATATGTAGTTTTTCTGCTGTCGGAAACAATTATTTCAAGAGTAAAACCGCTGTTAACAGATATGCCGTAACCGGACAAAATCTGTTCAGCAAGAGCCTTGTATTCACCCTCAACATACAGCGAGTTTATGTGCACAATATTGCCGTTCAGGTCGTTTTTTTGCGGTACAGGATAAATCAAAGGTGTTTAATCTCCTTTTTATATTTTTCTACAAGGCGGTTGTTGATTTCATCGCCGCCGTCAATATTTGAGCTTTCAAAGTGGTCGGGATAAAAGCCCTGTTTTGCACAGTTTTCAACCGTCTGTGCAACAATAGCGTTGAGCATAAGCGCACCGCAGACAGTCGATGTCGGGCAGATTTTTCCGCTGACATCCTCCACCTCTATGCAGGCATCGCCAACACAGCCGCCGTTATCAAGCACAAGGTCGGCAATTTCGCAAAGGTGCTTTCCGCTCTTATGGCGTGAAGCACCGGCAAACGTGTGCTCCAGGTTCGTTAACGCTATAACGTTAAGTCCCTTTTCCTTACAGAGAAGTGCCATATCAACAATAACACCGTTTCTGCCGGAATTTGAAATTATAACGACAGTATCGTTTTCACTCATACCGTATTCGGCAAAAATTCTTTCCGCCATTCCCTCTTCACGCTCTGCTACCGTGCTTTCGGAAGCGGAGATATGAAGCATAAGCGGTTCAACCAATATGGGCTGAATATTGACAAGACCGCCTGCTCTGTAGAAAAGCTCCTCGGACAGCATATGCGAATGACCCGTTCCGAACAGGTATATACGCTTGTCATTAATAAGCGTTTGAGAAAAAATTTCTGCGGCCTTTTCAATGCTGTCTGCGCCGTCGGTTGAAATTTTTCTGATAATTGTGTTTACGTTTTCAATATATTCAAGATATTTTTTCATTATAAATTCCTCGCTAACTCAAGTGCACTTTCTTCCGGCGGCATATCAAGCAGTTTTATCGTGATATCCGGATATTCCGCCGTAATTTTTTCGGAAAAGGTTTTTACGAATGATTGATTATGCTGGAACACTCCGCCGTAAAGACCGAGTACGGAGCATTTTTTAACTCTGTCAAGCAGAATCAGTACGGTTTCGGCAAACAGTTCAGCTTCTGTCGAGATTATAACAAGCGCCGTCTTGTCCCCTGTTGCGGCGAGCTTGCCGACCTGCTCTGCAAAGCCTGCCAAAACATCCTTGGTTGTTTCGGGTGAATAAATTATGTCGATTGCCTTTCGGAAATCATCCACCCCGAAAAAGTCATTTGCGCTGTCAAGCAAGGGTGAAGCCTCTCCCCTGTCGCAAAGCTGACAGCAAAGGCGAAGCGCACAAAGCGAAATTCCGAGTGCCGAGCCCTCGTCTCCGACGGTATGGCCCCAGCCGCCAGTAATCTGCGTGTTACCGTTTTCATCCTCTGCTATTGCCATTGAGCCTGTACCGCAGATAGCGGCACACGGACAAACCGCTTCGCCTACAGCCTTAAGGGCAATATACACGTCGCTGTGAATTTTGAGCTTTTCGGCGTTGATTACGCCGCCGCACAGCTTTCGGGTCAATTCCCCATCGGCTTCATCATCGAGTGCGGAACAGCCGATAAACGCACCTTTAAAGGATATTTTTCCGAGCTTATTTTCAATACCCTGAATTATTTCGGCAAGGTTAACTCTTGCGGTTTCCATTCCGACAGAGTAAAAGTTTATTGTTTTTCCGACTTGCTTAAGCAGAATATTTCCGTTTTCATCCGACACCGCTGCGGTTGTTCTTGTACCGCCGCCGTCAATTCCGAGATAATATTTCATACATTCAACTCCCGAATTTATTTAACGGACTCAATAAGACTTGCCATATTGTCAAGAAGCGTTGCAGCAGTCTTGGGTCCCGTTGAATTTGTTTCTTCGTAGTGATTTCTGTCAAATCTGTCCTTGGCGGAATTTATGTACGGCATACGGGAATTAAGGAGGAAATCATTTTCGGGAAGAATATAACCGAGTTCATCGTTGCAAAGGCCGACAACAAAGTTGTGCTTTGCCTTACCCTGATTTTTAAGTATTTTATAATCTGCCTTTGTTGCTGTTGCGGAGCTTTCCTCGGTTAAGAATTCGCCCGTATAAAGCTCGGGGAAAAGCTCGCCCGGAATGAGGAACATACCGATATCACTATCGCCGAGTTCAAGATAGCCGACCTCAGTATGAATAAACGCCTCCTTGCGGTTATTGCTTCTTGCTATGTCGTTATTAAGCACCTTCATAAGTCTTGCAAGAATAAGGACGAAGTTAGAAGCGCTGATTTTAACGGGAACGGATTTGACGTTGAGCCTTGGTACAAGCTCGGTTTCTTCGGTAAGCGAATTTACAATTTCGCCGAGCGTTTTGCCGAACTGCTTTGTATATGCTTCACAGTCAATTTCGTTTCTGTAAACCTTTTTGATTTCCTTTGCGGATATCATACCGCCGATTGCACCGTTAAAGAATACCGCATCACAGTCAGCGTTATTTTCCTCAATCTCTTTGATGAGGTATGCAGGAAAGTCAGCGCTTATACTTTTTGTTCTGTCACCGAGAAGCTCTGCGTGAGAGGCAAAGTTGACAATACAGATATTCTTCTTACCGTCGAAGGATTCAAAGCGGATTCTGGTGAGATTCGGGTCATAAGTATCGGGGGTACGGCAGTCAAACTGTAAATCCTCGGTCTTTTTAACAGAATAAAACAGCTTACCGTCTGCCCTGCTTTCATAGGCTTCAATTATTGCCTTGGCGGTGCGCTCGTGAAGGCTCTCCATAAAGTCTTCGTTTCTGCCGCACTTATAAATCTTTTCGCCCCATAAGCCCTGCGTATCAATTGCGGAATGTGAATGAGTAGCACAGATATTAATGGATTTAAGGTTAGGAATCTTACGGCTTTTAATTACTCTTTCTCTGATTTTGTTTATGTCCTTACGGCTGATACCGACGGCATCAACCGCACACATAACAACACCGCCCGAGCCTGTGTTATCGTCAAGATACATTGCTCTTGCGTACATATCGTCAAGCACACCCGTTGCAGGATTGTTTGAATCGTAACCCGCAATAAAATACTTACCGCTTGCAACATCGGCAGGAGTCAGCACAGCCATACCGAAGCCGCAGGTAAAAAACTCGCCTTTTTTCTCGGTGAACTTTTTGTCACCGGTAAGCATATATTTATTTGCATTTTCATCGGAAGAAAAATAGCTTTTTGGCATACCGAAAATTATAGTCTTGGACAGTGTCTTAATTGCACCTCTGACAATTTTATCCGTATTCATAGAAATACCTCCTATACTTCAATTAGCATTATACACTAATATTTTCTTTTTTCAATTATTAATTTGTGAATTTGCTTTAAACTATTGATTTTTTTCTGTTTTTTCTATATCATAACAACAAATAATACTATTTAAGGTGATTAATATGATTAGTATAAGAAAATACGAGCCGAAAGATTTTGACGGCGTACGCTTTGCCTGCCTCAACAGCGAGGGAGAAGCAATTACAGGCAACCTCGGAGAGTTCATCCTCCACACTTTCTGTGATTATTACATTGAAAAAGAGCCCGAAAACTGCTTCGTTCTCGACGATGACGGCAAGGCTGTCGGCTACATAATCTGCACGGAGGACTACGACAGATACAAGGAAGTTTTCGACAGAGAGTATCTTCCGCTTAATAAGGACCTCGGTGAAGACAACTATAAATGGGCCTGCGAATCCACAATACTGCAGAATAAATATAAAGAAGAGTATCCTGCACATATGCACATTGATATTCTTCCCGAATACCACCGTCAGGGCTGGGGCGGCAAGCTGCTCAACACGCTGTTTGAGCACCTTCGTTCAAAAGGCATCAAGGGCGTTATGCTCACGGCCGGCACAGGCAACGTGAATGCAGGCAAGTTCTACGGCAAATACGGCTTTAAGCAGCTTGAAATCTACGACACCGACGTTGCCTTCGGTATGAAGCTTCTTTAAAATATAAGACGAATAAATCATCACCTCTTGTAAACGCTTATTACAAGAGGTGTTTTTTATGAAATCACTATGGAAAAACGGCATTGTGCCGCCATCCTTTCCCGAAGTTGAGGGCAAGGTAAACACGGATGTGCTGATTATCGGCGGAGGAATTGCAGGATTACTGACCGCTTATATGCTGCAAAGGGAAGGCATAGATTATATGCTTGTTGAAAAGGACAGGATATGCGGCGGCAATACACAGAACACAACTGCAAAAATCACCTGCCAGCACTCGCTAATCTATTCAAAACTACTGAAAGCAAAAGGTACGGAAACGGCACAGGGCTATCTTCTTGCCAACAAAGAAGCGTTTAACGAGCTGTGCGGTCTTTGCAAAAATGCCGACTGCGATTTTGAATTTAAAAATAATTTCGTTTATTCAAAAGACCCGAATAAGTTAAACGACGAAATGACAGCGCTTGAACGGCTCGGATATAATGCCGTATTTACCGAAAAACTCCCTTTGCCCGTTGAAGCCAAGGGTGCTGTTTGCTTTGAAAACCAGGCGCAGTTTCATCCGCTGAAATTCCTGTACTCAATTGCAAACGGACTTAACATTTTTGAAAACAGCTTTGTAAAGGAAATGAAGGGCACAACTGCAGTTACGGACAAGGCCGAAATCAAAGCCGAAAACGTTATCATAACAACACACTTCCCATTTATCAACAAACACGGACTCTATTCGTTAAAGCTCTATCAGCAGCGCTCATACGTAATCGCACTTGAAAAGGCACAGGATGTTAATGGAATGTACGTTGACGAAAGCGATACGGGCCTATCGTTCAGAAATTATAAAAATCTTCTTCTGCTCGGCGGCGGCGGACACAGAACGGGAAAGCAGGGCGGCAATTGGAGCGAGCTGCGAAGCTTTGCAAAAGAAAAATATCCCGATTCGTCAGAAAAGTTTTACTGGGCGGCACAGGACTGTATGTCGCTCGACAATATGCCGTATATAGGCAGCTATTCACCAAACACGCCAAAGCTTTTCACGGCAAGCGGATTTTGCAAATGGGGAATGACGGGTGCTATGCTTTCAGCTATGCTGCTCAGGGATAAAATCATCGGCAAACAAAACGATTACGCCGATTTTTTCAGACCTGACCGCAGTATACTTCAGCCGCAGCTTTTTATAAACGGCTTTGAGTCCGTCACAAATCTGCTTTCCTTTTCAAAAAAGCGCTGTCCGCACCTCGGTTGTGCCTTAAAATGGAACAAAGCCGAGCACAGCTGGGACTGTCCGTGCCACGGGTCAAGATTTGACGAACACGGAAAAAATCTTGATAATCCTGCAAACGGAAATATGAATATTTAAAACTTTATCGGTTATCATACTACCGAGGTGATAAAAATGGATAAGCAGCAGAACAATAACTACAACAATAACAACAATCCTTCTTCTCAGAGCAAGAACCAGAACAACAACGCTCAGAACAAGAAGAACGACCCCGCATCCGGTAAGCAGAACTACTAAGCCGATTAAAGAGGCATCCGAAAAAATCGGGTGCCTCTTTTATAAAATTACGGTTTGTAAGGGACAAATAATTCGCAATGCGTAATTCGTAATGAATGGTGGGCTATGCCCACACCCGAATATAAAATATAAAACAAAAAAGTTATGTCATTCTGAGCGAAAGCGAAGAATCTTAAAGGCATAAAAGATCCTTCGGCTTTGCCTCAGAATGACACTCTGTAAGGTTGCTTTTTAAAAATCGGAGCAAAGCGACCCACAATTACGCATTACAAATTAGCCCGACAAACTATAATAATAAATTTAATTTTTACAAATTGAAAAACGGGTGATACGGTGTTATACTATAGGTACGACACAATTTAATATCAGACAAACTATGAGAGAAGTGTTTTTATTTCGGTAAAAATACATTCTCCTTTTTCGCTTACTCTTATAGTTTGTCGAAGTTGTGTCGCAGCAATTGGAGCTATGTATTTTTCGTGCGTAGCTTCGGCTGCGCATTTTTTATTTTCCGAAGGTGAAAGTATATGACAGACGATTATATTGCTATTGCATAATACTATTTTTAATTGATACCTGCGCTTGGGCTTTGGTTAATAATTTGTATCTTGAAGATTAACACTAAAATATGACTGCACTTTCTGCGGTCATATTTTATTTTGTTGAAATTTATAATAATGTGTGCTAAAATCAATTTAAAGTACATAAAAGGAAGCGAAAAAGATGAAAGCACTCGGCATTATATTGGTTGTTCTTTTGGTTATAGCTCTTGCGGTTATTGCCTGCGGCTTTGCAGTTTTCAAGGCAGCCTTCGGCAAGCGATGCAACGGCGACAGACGGCTGAAATACTTTACCTGTGAGGATTTTGAGGATTTAAGGTGTGCACCTGTTTCATTCAAATCCGACAAAGGTCAGATTTTAAAGGGTGCGCTTTACATAACCGCAGGCACGGTCAAGCCCCTTGCACTTGTAATTTTCTCGCACGGTATGGGCGGCGGCCACCGCAGCTATATGACTGAAATTAACACCCTTGCAAAAAACGGCTTTGCCGTACTTGCCTACGACAACACGGGCACCTTTGCCTCCGAGGGAAAGAGTCTCGTAGGCTTTTATCAGGGCGTAAGGGATTTGAAAGCCGCTGTAAAGTGGGCAAATTCCAACGAAAAATTTGACGGGCTGAAAAAAATACTCGTCGGCCACTCCTGGGGCGGCTACAGCGTTTGTCAGAATCTTGCAGACAAGGATCTCGGAATTTCGGGTGCAGTTGCTTTTTCGGCACCTGACAGCGGATATCAGGTTGTAACGGGCTTTCTGGGCGAAAAAATGTCCTTCCTCACTCCCCTGTTCAAGCTCATTTTTGCTATTGCAGACGACAAAAAATCCGGCATAAAATGCTCGGATATTCTCGGCAATCTTACTTCTCCGCCCGTTCTGCTGCTTCACGGTGACAGCGACACAGTCGTAACGCCCGTCAATTCTCCTCTTGCAAGCGCAAAGGTTAAAACAAATCCGCACATTACGGGCATTATGTACGAGGGACGCTGCCACAACGTTTACCAGACAAAGGAAAGCGAAGAATACCTGAACAATGTTTTTGCGGGAATCAATGCGCTCAAAAAGATAAAAAATCCGAGCAAGGAAGAACTTGACTACTGCTACGACATTGATTACGATTTAATTACCCGTGAAGACCCTACGGTTATGCAGACGGTAATTAATTTCATCAAAAACTGCTTATAATGAGGAAATAATATATGAAATGGTTTATTGCCTCCGACATACACGGAAGCGCAAAATGGTGTCGGAAATTAATTGAAGCATACAGAAACGAAAACGCCGACAGAATACTTCTTCTCGGCGACGTGCTGTACCACGGCCCGAGAAACGACCTGCCCGAGGAATATGACCCCAAGGCGGTAATCGAAATGCTTTCCGCTTATAAAAACGAAATTTTAAGCGTCAGAGGAAACTGCGACACCGAGGTTGACCAGATGGTGCTCCCCTTCCCCGTGCTTGCAGATTACGCCGTAATCTGTGAAGAAAGCACAACGGTATTCGCAACGCACGGCCACGTATATAACGAGCAAAAGCTCCCTCCGCTTAAAAAAGGAGATATTCTCCTCCACGGCCACACACACGTACCTGCTTGTACCAAGCACGAAGAATACACTTATATCAATCCCGGCTCAACCTCAATACCGAAAGAAAACAGCCGCCACGGTTACATTATTCTTGAAAACAGAAAATTCACGTGGAAGGATTTTGACGGTAACATCATTAAAGAATACGTATTTTAAAGATTCAGCCTGCATCCGATAAAGATGCAGGCTGAATAATTTTTACAATGTAATTTTGACAGTTTTGATTTCCCACGGTCTGAAGCTCAGTTTTCCGTTTTCTGTTTTATCAAGCTCATTTCCGAGCAAATCGGTTTCGCACTTCACTTTACCGACAGACGGTGTAAGGACGGCGAAAGAGGCAGAATCGGAATAATTGCAGAAGCGTACAAGAATATGGTCATCCTCGGGATAAAGTGCGGTTATAATCACCTCACTGTCCCCCTCGAAACCGGCAAGCGTAAATGAACTCATATCACCGCTGCCTTTAGCAATAACAGCACTTACGGGCGGATAAACATAGGAAACAGCATCACAATGAAGCTCTGCATCACTTTTTTCTGCGCTGAAAGGAATAAGAGCAAATTCATCCTCGAAAACGCCGTCCAGAATACGGGTACCGCACATATATTCATTGGAATAGACGAGCGGAATATACAGCCTGTTGCCTTCAACGGCAGAGCCCATACAGCCGCGGTTTGCAACGGCAACACCCTGCTTTTCATCTCTCAGGGCGAGCCAATAAATGCCGTGCATATTGGTAGAGCAAGCAAAAGATTCTTCGGCAGAAACCTCGGTATCAACAAGAATATCGTCATTGGGATACCAATATTTTTCTGTTTTGAGAACAGCACCGTTCCAATCGGAAATTGAATACGGAAGGTCACGCACCATTCGTCTGCCGCTGTCAAGACACGTGTTCATAACAAAGCAAAGCTTATCCTCGTGGTGGTGTCCGTTACGGGTAAGAGGAACGGGTCTGCCCTGGGTTATATCCGTTCTGCCGATACGTTCACCGTGCATTTCAAAACAGGCTTTACAGTCAATTCTTTCACTTTCACCCGAAAAACGCATTTCAAAGCTAAACGGAACCGTACCGATTAAGCCGCTGTAAACAGCGTTTGCTCCTTGTGCCGTAACCTCAACGTTCCACTCGCCGCAGGAAGCACAGGGCTCGTTTTCAATCCATGCGGTAAACAATTCACCCTCACCGTTATCAATAACAAAGCTATTATCGAAATTATTTTTCAGCCACACAATACCCTTTTCGTTAACCTTAAGTTTATATACGGGTGTAACAAGCTCACCCGCATCCGAATTCCAGCAACAGCAGGGCTTTGTATCGCTTTCTTTTTTCACAAGCTTAAAGCTCTTGGCAGTAAGTGCAGGCAAAATTATATGCACACGCAGCTTACCGGCAGTAAACTCGGTTTCAAGCTGTGTTTCACCGTCAAAAGCAGTAAGCGCTTCTTTACACTCAACCTCAACCCACTCATCAACGGCAAAAGAGTGGCCGTTAAATACGAAGAGTGTATCGTTATCCTTATCTGCAAAGCGTGAGGAAAGAGCCGAAATCGACTGCGCCTTAACGTAATCCGACGCAGAAAGCGAAGACGGAATAAAGCGGCGTGACAAATCAAGCAGACCGCAGATGGTAACGTCGTGATGCTGTGCGGCAAGCGTATATTTCCACGCCTCCTCACTCTTTTCCTGCTCAGATTTTCCGCCGAGAACAACAGAAAGAGCGTTAATTTTCTCGCCCTGTACTGCGGCAACTTCACCTGCTCGACAGCCGTTGAAAATCTCGTTACCGCAATAGCCCCAAGGCATCTGCACGTGGAAATCATTGTCCGTGGTTACAAGCTCATCAACAGGCTCACCGTAAATCTTCGGAATATCCTCAAGAAGAATATATTCATAATCCTCTCTGTGCTCAATTTCGGCGTGAAGCGTTTCAATAGGCTGTGTAAGGTCATCATAACGTGTTGCAAGAAGCGGAGAATACTTGGAAAACATCTCTTTAAAATCGTCAAGCGAATAAAGCACGGAATCAACCGGCCAACGGGAAAGAATCCAGTTGTCAACCGTTGTGCAGTTGTAGCCTCTGCCCTGCCCGTCATAAGTCGGCACGGCAGGAATTTCAGTTTTATCCTTGCCAATCCACTTGCCCCATGCGCTGTCAAAGGTTTTCGGGTAACCGTAGCCCATAACGTGAGAGCGCAGTATTGCCGCCTCGTAGCCGCAGAGCTTTGCAAGCTGAGGAGTCTGATTGTTGAGTGCAAATTCAGATATAGCATATACTCTCGGTGTCTTACCGCAATACTCCATATTGGTGCGGACAGCGTACAGAAGCTGGCGTGCATTGGATTCTTCTGAAATCGTAAGGGACAGCGGCTGACCGTAGGTAGTTGCGCCCAGACCGACCCTGTCGGGATATTTTTTTAGAAGGTCGCAAATCATCTCCACAACCTCAGGGTCTTCACGTGAAAACTCATCAAAAGTAAACGATTCATAATCGAGGCCGATTCGGAGTCTCGGATACTTTTCCATCCATTCAAAAAGGCTCTTAATTCTCGGCTTTACCCTATCCTTCCACAAAACGTATCCGCCGTGTTCATAGGTCAGAATATATAAAGGCTCGTTTTTCATAAAAGTCCCCTCGCTTCATCAGTTTAAAGCAAGTATACACCGCCGCAAATCTCTTGTCAACGAAAACAGTAATTATAAGCTGCAGTTTAAAGCAAATATATGTGTGCGGACAAAAAATAAACTTTTTTAGTAAAATGACTTGATTTTTTTTAACATATCATTTATAATTAGCAAGCTGTTTGAAACAGCCGAATATTTCGGGGTGTGGCGAAGTTTGGTATCGCGCTTGGTTCGGGACCAAGAGGCCATGGGTTCAAGTCCCGTCACTCCGACCACTCAAAACCGTTGAAACTTCTTGGTTTCAGCGGTTTTTTTATTTCTTAAAAACTATGAA
>JAFXCT010000011.1 GCA_017521365.1 Clostridia bacterium | reverse complement strand
TCCGTGGTGTTCAGAGAACTGAGATCGAGCGTGGTCAGGTTCTTGCAAAGCCCGGTTCAATCAACCCCCACACAAAGTTCTCCGGCCAGGTTTACGTCCTTTCCAAGGATGAAGGCGGCCGTCACACACCCTTCTTCAACAACTACCGTCCCCAGTTCTACTTCAGAACAACAGACGTTACAGGTGTTATCAGCCTTCCCGAGGGTGTTGAAATGTGTATGCCCGGCGACAACGTTGTTATGAACGTTGAGCTTATCACTCCCATCGCTATCGAAGAGGGTCTCCGCTTCGCTATCCGTGAGGGTGGCCGTACAGTCGGTTCAGGCGTTGTTACATCCATCAACGAATAATTTACTGATTGTAAACTTTACAGGTCTGAGCAGTGAAAACTGCTCAGACTTTTTCTTTTATCTTTATCTTTCCTTAATAAGTTTGTAAGAATTGGAGTTTAATATATTGTGTAAAGGATATTTAATGTTAAGGATGAAGGATATGAAAAAGAAGATAAAATCAGGCAAAATTATTTTACTTACAGTCGGTATAATACTGACTGTCAATGCGGTTGTGATGTTTTTTACCTCCAATTTTAATATAGGTCTGCTGTTTGCACTGCTTTTGGGGCTGAGCTTTGTGCTGTACGGTGCTTTTTTGGATAGGGCTCGTGAAAAGCTGCCCGCGTGGCTGAAAACGGTGTATTTCGGCGGAGTTTCCGTTTTGCTTGTGTTTGTGATGTTCCTGCTTTCCTACGGCCTTTCCGACAACGTAAGCGGCAGAGAGGATGCAATAATTGTTCTCGGTTCGGGTATAAGAGGCGAATTGCTTACTCAAGGGCTGAAAAACAGGCTTGATGCGGCGATTGATTGCTACGAGGAAAATGAGGATTTGCTGATTGTCGTCAGCGGCGGTCAGGGCCCGCAGGAGGATATCACCGAGGCACTTGCAATGGAAAGGTATTTGCTTGCCCGGGGCGTGCCGCAGGAGAGTATAATCAAAGAGGAGCAGGCGACAAGCACCTACGAGAATTTTATCTATTCAAAGAAAATTCTTGATGAAAAGCTCGGCGACGGTTATACAGCCGCCTTTGTAAGCAACGAATATCATATCTACCGTGCAAGCTCGCTTGCAAGAATTGCCGGCTTTGATACGGTGACACACACTCACAGCAGCACGATGTGGTACACGCTCGTGCCGAGCACTCTGCGTGAAACGCTTGCTGTTGTGAAGCTCTGGGTGTTTAAAAATTGATTTGAGCAATAAAAATAAGGCATATACATACCCGAAAAAGTATGTATATGCCTTTACTGCTTTTATTACTTATCGTTTTCTATACCGAGAAGCCAGTCTACGCTCACACCGAGCACCTTTGCAATTGCAACAAGCTCAAAATCCGTAACGTATCTGAGCTGACCCTCAAGCTTTGAAAGGCCGGAGGCGTTAAGGTCGATACCGTTAATCTGAAGCTGGGTGAGCAAATCCTTCTGCTTGAGACCGATTGCCTTGCGGTGCTGTTCAATTTTTGCACCGACTATGTTTCTGTCTCCGAGCGACTGCTTTCTTGTTCTCATAGTTATATTCTCCTTTGGTTCTAAGTAGTAAACAAAAAGTATAAAAACAAAAGAATAAACAGATAAGTTCTTATATAATTATATCATTTTAATCAAAATAGGTCAATAATCCGCACGGGGTCATTTTTATACAATTGTTAAAAAAGAATTATTTTATAAACACAAAATATACGAAGCGTATATTTTATAATAAGAAATTTTGGTTGTATTCCTGCGTGATTGTGCTATAATATACTTTGTATATACGCAAATTACACTCTGACGAGGTGATTGACTATGACCTTTAAGCGTGACGGCGAAAGGGGCCGTAATCTGACGGCGCTGATGGATTTTTACGAGCTGACGATGGCTAAGGGCTACTTCAGCAACGGTATGGCGGACAGCGAGGCTGTTTTTGATATGTTCTACCGTTCGGTGCCGGATGGCGGCGGCTTTGCAATTATGGCGGGCGTTCAGCAGCTTATCGAATATCTTGAATCGCTCACCTTCAGCGATAACGATATTGCTCTGCTTCGCAAAAAGGGCTTTGATGAAAAGTTTCTTGATTATCTTAAAAATTTCAAATTTTCCTGCGATGTATGGGCTGTTCCCGAGGGTACGCCGATTTTCCCCGGCGAGCCTATCGTTACCGTAAAGGGCCCCGTTATTCAGGCACAGCTTATCGAAACGATGGTGCTGCTTTGCATCAACCACCAGAGCCTTATTGCGACCAAGGCCAACCGTATCGTGCGTGCCGCACAGGGCAGGACGGTTATGGAGTTCGGCTCACGCCGTGCTCAGGGCTTTGACGGTGCTATTTACGGCGCAAGAGCGGCCTATATCGGCGGCTGTGTCGGTACTGCCTGCACAATGAGCGAGCGTGATTTCGATATTCCGGCACTTGGTACGATGGCACACAGCTGGGTGCAGATGTTTGACACCGAGCTTGATGCCTTCTGCGCTTATGCAAGGGAATACCCCGACAACTGTACGCTTCTTGTAGATACATACAATGTACTCAAGAGCGGTATTCCCAACGCTATCGAAGCGTTCAGGCGTGAGGTGCTGCCCAAGGGCTTCCGCCCCAAGGGTGTGCGTATCGACAGCGGCGACATTACCTATCTTTCAAAGAAAATACGTAAAATGCTCGATGAAGCAGGCTTTGAGGACTGCAAAATCGTTGCCTCCAACTCGCTTGATGAATACATTATCCGTGATATGCTTATTCAGGGCGCAAAGGTCGATTCCTTCGGCGTCGGCGAAAGGCTGATTACTGCTTCCTCCGCACCCGTTTTCGGCGGTGTTTATAAGCTTGTTGCCGTTGCACACGACGGTGAGCTCGTGCCGAAAATCAAGATAAGCGAAAACGTGGGCAAGATTACAACGCCCTGCTTTAAACAGCCGTGGAGGCTTTACGACAACGAAACGGGCAAGGCTATTGCGGACGTTATAACTCTTAAAGACGAGGCTATTGACGATACGAAGCCCTACGAAATTTTTGACCCCGTACACACGTGGAAGCGCAAGACCGTAACGGAGTTTACGGCTAAGCCGCTTCAGGTGCAGCTTTTTGAAAAGGGCGAGTGTGTTTACAACTGTCCCGACCTTAAGGAAACCAAGGCTTACTGTCAGGCACAGGTTGACACCCTTTGGGATGAGGTTACCCGTTTTGAAAATCCGCACCGTTATTACGTTGACCTTTCTCAGGCACTTTGGGATGAGAAGCAGAGGCTTCTTGCCGCAAAGACTGATGTAAAATAATTTTAAATACAGGAGAATTTATATGAGCAATTTTATTCCCCGCAGCGAATATCCCCGTCCGCAGTTTGTGCGTGAAAGCTATATAAACCTCAACGGCGAGTGGGATTTTGAGTTTGACTTCGGCAACAGCGGCAAGGCACGCAAAATGTTTGCCGAGGGCGCAGAATACACGAAGAAGATTACCGTGCCCTTCTGCCCGGAAAGTGAGCTTTCCGGCATAAATTACAAGGACTTTATGCACTCCGTCTGGTACAGACGAAGCGTGAACCTTGTAAAGGATGAGGGCAGAACGCTTCTGCACTTTGAGGCCTGCGACTTTGAAACTACCGTTTGGGTAAACGGTGTTGAGGTCGGCAAGCACGTCGGCGGCTACACGGGCTTTGTTTTTGATATTACCAACGCTGTCAATGACGGCGAGAACACAATTGTTGTCAACGCCGTTGACCTTATGATAAAGGGCGTACAGCCCCGAGGCAAGCAGAGCGAGGAGTTCTACTCCCACGGCTGCGACTACACAAGAACGACGGGCATCTGGCAGACCGTATGGATTGAGCAGGTAGGCAATACATATATCTCAAATTCCAAGATTAAAACGGCTGACCTTTCGGGTATCATCAACTGCGATATTACTGTTGCAGGCGATATCAACGGCACCGAAATCCAGCTCACGGCGTATTATGACGGCGTTGAGGTTGGCACGGCTGTTGCAGACGTTGCGTGTAATACCGTAAACCTTTCAATGGCGCTTAACGAGGCGCATCTCTGGGAGGTCGGCAACGGCAGACTTTACGACCTTACTTACGAGCTTGTAAAGAACGGCGAGGTAATTGATACCGCAAAGGGCTATTTCGGCCTGCGCACGGTTTCAATTAAAGATAACTGTATGTGCATCAACGGCAAAAAGGTTTTCCAGCGCCTTGTGCTTGACCAGGGCTTCTACCCCGACGGAATTTATACCGCACCCACGGATGAAGCACTTAAAAAGGACATTGAGCTTTCACTTGCCTGCGGCTTTAACGGCGCAAGACTTCACCAGAAGGTGTTTGAACAGCGCTTCCTCTACCACGCAGATAAGCTCGGCTATATCGTCTGGGGCGAGGCAGGCAACTGGGGCCTTGACCACACCGACGTAGGTGCGCTCGCACGCTTTATTCCCGAGTGGCTTGAGGAAATTGACCGTGACTACAGCCACCCGGCAATCGTCGGCTGGTGTCCCTTTAACGAAACGTGGGACCGTGACGGCAGACAGCAGGATGATTCCGTCCTTGCAGGCATTTACCTTGTCACAAAGGCGGCAGACAATACCCGTCCTTGTATTGATACAAGCGGCAACTACCACGTTATGACGGATATTTATGATATTCACGAATATGAGCCCGACCCCGAAAAGCTCAGGGAAATGATGGCTGAAACCGACCTCGCAGCAGGCGTTGTTCACGAGCCGCATCCGCACAGACAGACCTACGGCGGACAGCCCTATTTCATCAGCGAATACGGCGGAGTATGGTGGGCACCGGGCGAAGAAAACGGCTGGGGCTACGGCACCAACCCGACGACGGAGGACGAGGCGGTAGAGCGTATCTGCGGCCAGACCAAGGCTATTCTCGACTGTAAGGACTGCTGTGCCTACTGCTACACCCAGCTCACCAATATCGAGCAGGAGCAGAACGGCGTGTATTATTACGACCGCAGCCCGAAGTTTACCCCCGAAAACTACGAAAAAATCCGTCAGGCATTCGCAGGCAAGGCGGCAATTGAAGAATAAATTTACATTTTTTTCCATTTTGGAACAAAACTTTCTGATGAGTGCGTTAAAATTAACGTATAAACCATAAAGGGTGTGATTTTGTAATGTTCAAAAAAACAGTATGTATTTTTTCAGCGCTCTGTCTGCTTTTCGGCCTTTGCGTGTCCGCAACGGAAGCATCGGATATTCTTCCACCTGAGGGCGGTGAGGGCACCGAAGAGGTAGTAAGTGCCCGCAAGGAAGCCCTGCCCACCTCCGCAGGTATAAAGGCTCTGCGTGATGAGTTTGAAATTGACCGTGCCCCCGAGGCGGAGGGCTTTGCGCTTGACTACGCCTATTATTCACCCGTAGGAGAAGAGGATGATACAAAATATCCCCTCGTAATTTTCCTTCACGGTATAGGTCACGGCGATTACGAGGGCTCACAGCTTGCGGACAGCGATATGCCCTATTGGGCATCTGCCGAGCTTCAGAGCCGCTTTACAAGCGGCGGTGCCTTCGTGCTTCTTCCCCGTTCACCGGAGGATAAGCTCGTTTATTGGAGTTCTTCTATGATTGAGCCGCTGCGCTCGGTAATTGACGACGTTATTGCAAAGCACGGCGACAATATTGATACGACCAAAATATTTATCAGCGGCAGCTCCGCAGGTGCGGAAATGGCTTGGTTTATGGTTACAACCTATCCCGAGTATTTTGCCGGTGCATTTCCGATTGCCGCAACGGGTAGCGTTTCGGCTTCCGAAATCCAGGCATGCTCCGACGTTGCAATATGGATGTTCTCCAGCAGGTACGACCCTGCCGTAAACTACAGCCTTATCACAACACCCCTGTGGTCAAACGTAAAGGAATATAACAATAACCCCGAAAACTGCCGCCTGACAACGCTTGAAAGTGTTGTCGAGCCTGCCGGCAATGCGGCGAGCGATAACCACCATATGGCAAAGGTTATCACCTACGATTTCCATATGCTGGACGGCTCAGCTTACCCCAACGCAACAACGGTAAACGGCAACGGCGAAACGCTTACGCTTGAAAGCCCCGACGGTATAATCAGTTGGATGAACTCCGTTTCGTCCGATTATGACGGCGAGCTCGGTGTTGACGACAGCAACATTATTGAAAACATCATCCAGCTTATAATTAACACCTTCCGCAACCTTGGCTTGAAAATAGTAAATATTTTCCAGAGAATACTCGGTCTTTAAAACTTAACAATTTTAACGAAAATCGGGCTGAAAAATGCCCGATTTTTTCTTGTTTTTATGAGAAAAATTTTGTTTACCCCTTTATTATATTATTATAATGTGGTATAATGCTAAAGATATGATGGGAAGATTGTTTTACTGTCATAAATTACAGAAAATCACCCCTTCGGAGGATAAGATATGAATATAGCAATTATGGGCTACGGCGTTGTCGGTTCAGGCGTTGCCGAGGTCCTCAAAAAGAACAATGCGAGCATCACAAAACGCAGTATGCAGGATGAAATGAAGGTCACCCGAATTCTCGACCTTCGCGATTTCCCCGGTGACGAGAACGAGGCTCTTTTCACCAAGGATTTCAAGGATATTCTCAACGATGAATCAATCGGCATAGTTGTTGAAACAATGGGCGGCGTTAACCCCGCTTACGATTTTGTTCTCGACTGTCTCAAGGCGGGCAAGAGCGTTGTCACCTCAAACAAGGAGCTTGTTGCCGCAAAGGGTTATGAGCTGCTCAAGGTTGCCGAGGAAAAGAACGTCAACTTCCTGTTTGAAGCAAGCGTCGGCGGCGGTATTCCGATTATCCGCCCCATCAGCCAGTGCCTTGCCGCAAACGAAATAGATGAAATCGCAGGCATTCTCAACGGTACTACAAACTTCATCCTCACCAAGATGATTAACGACGGTATGAGCTTTGAGGACGCTCTCAAAATTGCTCAGGAGCTCGGCTATGCGGAGCGTGATCCCAGCGCCGACGTTGAGGGTAAGGACGCCTGCAGAAAGATTTGTATTCTCGCTTCGCTGTGCTTCGGCAACCACGTCTATCCCGACGAGGTTTACACCGAGGGCATTACAAAAATTGCACTTGCTGACGTTGAGTACGCAAAAGCCTGGGGCGGCGTAATCAAGCTCATCGGCAGAGCCACACGCTACGGCGACGGCAAGATAAGCGCAATGGTTTCCCCTGCGTTTATCCAGAGCCACAGCCAGCTTGCAGGTGTTGACGACGTTTTCAACGCCATTCTCGTCAGGGGCGACGCTATCGGTGACGTAGTATTCTACGGCAGAGGTGCAGGCAAGCTTCCCACAGCAAGCGCCGTTGTTGCGGACGTTATCGACTGTGCAAAGCACACCGAGCGCAGAAAGTTCTTCGGCTGGGAAAACAGCATTGCGGACTACGTTGTCAGCTACCGTGACATCAAGCATCCGTTCTTTGTCCGTGCTTCCTATGCGGACGAAGCTGCCGCAAAGCAGAGCATCGCAGACCTTTTCGGCGAGGTTGAATATCTCACCTACGAGGGTGCAGCCGCAAACGAGCTCGGCTTCATCACCGCCGCAATCACACAGCGTGAGTTCGACGAAAAAATTGCCAAGGCAGACGTTCAGGTCGGCAGCGTAATCAGAGTAACGGATTATTAAGCCAAAAAATAAAATATAGTAAATTATTCTCGCAGTTCAAAAAGAACTGTACCCACAGGAGGTTATCATATATGGGATTGATAGTAATGAAATTCGGCGGCAGCTCCGTTGCCAACGCCGAGCGTGTACGCAACGTTGCTTCCATCATCATTGACAGCTATAAAAAGGGCAATGACGTTGTTGCTGTTGTTTCCGCTCAGGGCGACACAACGGATGACCTTATCGAAAAGGCAGCCGAAATTAACCCCAAGGCATCCAAGCGTGAGATGGACTCCCTTCTCAGCGCAGGCGAGCAGATGTCCAGCGCACTTCTTGCAATGGCAATCGAGGCAGAGGGCTACCCCGTAGTTTCTCTTCTCGGCTGGCAGGCAGGCTTTAAGACGGACAACGTTCACGGCGCAGCCAGAATCAAGACGGTTCAGCCCGAAAGACTCAAGAACGAAATCGGCAAGCGCAACATTGTTATCGTTGCAGGCTTCCAGGGCCTCAACAGCTTTGACGACATCACGACCCTCGGCAGAGGCGGCTCGGACACGAGTGCGGTTGCAATTGCCGCCGCCCTTCACGCAGACCGTTGCCAGATTTATACGGATGTTGAAGGCGTTTACACAGCAGACCCCAGAAAGATAGGCAACGCAAAGAAGCTTGCTGAAATCACTTACGATGAAATGCTCGAGCTTGCAACGCTCGGCGCACAGGTTCTCAACAATCGCTCGGTCGAAATGGCCAAAAAATACAACGTCGAGGTCGAGGTTCTTTCGAGCCTCAAGAGAGTACCCGGCACCATTGTCAAGGAGGTAGCTAAAATGGAAAAAATGTTAATCAGAGGCGTCACAAAGGATACAGACGTAGCAAGAATTTCAGTTATCGGTGTTCCCAACACACCCGGTATTGCTTTCAAGCTTTTTGCTAAGCTTGCAGCTAAGAATATCAACGTAGATATCATCCTTCAGTCTGTCGGCAGAAACGACACTAAGGATATCACCTTCACCGTTGCAAAGGCAAACGGCGAGCTTGCAGTAAGCATCATCAAGGATTCCTTCGACCTTGCAGACGACAGCATCATCTGCGACACATCCGTTGCAAAGATTTCCGTTGTCGGCGCAGGTATGGAAACACATCCCGGCACCGCTTCCAAGATGTTCGAGGCACTTTACGAGAAGGATATCAACATCCAGATGATTTCCACATCCGAAATCAAGATTTCCGTTCTCATCGACATCGAGCAGGCTGACAAGGCTGTTGCCGCTGTCCACAAGGCATTCTTCCCGGAAGACTAATTGACGGGCACCTCTGAAAGCTTACGGCACAAATCCTGTGCGTACTTTTTTCGCCATACCGCCCTCAAAATGCTCGGCAATACACAAAGTATTACCTGTGCTTTTGAAGACAGTCTGACAAAAAATTCCTGCACAATCTTTGCACCGTAAGTTTCAGAACTACCCGTTGTTTGCAACCCCCGATAAAAATGCTTTAAGGTTTATCGGCGGTTGTTTTCTAAAACTATGATAAGGAAGCAACGGCGGCGCTAAAACTGCCGTTGCGAGGTGAATGAAATGGGTTTTGATGCAGAATCTGTAGCCAATCAGAAAATCATCAATGTTGAGATTAACAGCGAGATGCGTAAATCCTTCCTCGATTACTCGATGTCGGTTATCACATCCCGTGCTCTCCCCGATGTAAGGGACGGTATGAAGCCCGTCCACAGAAGAATACTTTACACGATGTACGAGAACACCCTTTACCCCGACAAGCCGTTCCGTAAGTGTGCGGACACAGTCGGTTCTGTTCTCGGCCGTTACCATCCCCACGGCGACGCATCCGTTTACGATGCAATGGTTCGTCTTGCGCAGGATTTCTCAATGCGTTACACGCTTGTTGACGGTCACGGTAACTTCGGCTCGATAGACGGCGACCCGCCTGCAGCCTACCGTTACACGGAGTCCAGAATGAGCAAGATTTCGCTTGAAATGCTCGGCGATATTGACAAGGACACGGTTGACTTTGCTCCCAACTACGACGACCGTCTTAAGGAGCCCACCGTTCTTCCGTCAAGAATTCCCAACCTTCTCGTAAACGGCTCAATGGGTATTGCCGTCGGTATGGCGACCAATATTCCGCCCCACAACCTCGGCGAGGTTGTAGATGCAATGTGCTGTGTTATCGACAACCCCGAGGCAGAGCTTCCCGAAATTATGGAGCACCTTCAGGGCCCCGATTTCCCCACGGCAGGCATTATTATGGGCAAGGCAGGCATACGTGCCGCCTATGCAACGGGCAGAGGCAAGATTACCGTTCGTGCCAAGGCTGAAATCGAGGAGACCAAGAACAACCGCTTCCGCATTGTTGTTACGGAAATTCCTTACGGTGTCAACAAGGCACGTCTTATTGAGAGCATTGCCGACCTCGTAAAGGATAAGCGCATTGAGGGCATTTCCGACATCAACGACTACTCCGCAATCGAGGGTATGCAGATTGTTATTGACCTCAAGCGTGAGGCAAATCCGCAGGTTGTGCTCAATCAGCTCTACAACTTCACGCAGATGCAGACAACCTTCGGCGTAATTATGCTTGCCCTTGTTGACGGTGTTCCGAGAATCCTTACCCTTAAGGAAATGCTCGAAAACTACATCAACTTCCAGTGCGAGGTTATCACACGCCGTACACGCTTTAACCTCAAGAAGGCTCAGGACAGAGCCCATATTTTAGAGGGTTATCTCATTGCTCTCGATTTTATTGACGAGGTTATCAATATACTCCGCAATTCTCCCGACCAGCAGGTTGGTAAGGCACGTCTTATGGAGCGCTTCGGCCTTGACGATATTCAGGCGCAGAAGATTGTTGAAATGCGTCTTGGTCAGTTGACGGGTATGGAGCGCCAGAAGATTGAGGAAGAAATGGCTGCCCTCAAGGCGAAAATTGCCGAATACCTTGAAATCCTCGGCAGCGAGGCAAGAGTGCGTGAGCTCGTTAAGGAGGAAGCACTCCGTACCAAGGAAAAATACGGCGACGAGAGAAGAACGCAAATCTGCAACGTCAGCGGCGAGGTTGACATTGAAGACCTCATTCCCGAGGAGGAAAGCGTTTATACTCTCACAAGCAAGGGCTACCTTAAGCGTATGCCTGCCGACACCTACCGCAGCCAGCGCAGAGGCGGCAGAGGCGTTATGGGTATGACCCGCCGTGAGGAGGACTTTGTTACCACAATGTTCACCTGCTCCTCACACGACCATATTATGTTCTTCACCAACTTCGGTAAGGCGTACAAGCTTAAGGGCTATGAAATTCCCGAAAGCTCACGTACAGGTAAGGGTATGAACGCTGTCAATATTCTTCCGCTCGAT
>JAFXCT010000075.1 GCA_017521365.1 Clostridia bacterium | reverse complement strand
GTTTTCGCTGCCTTTGCAAGCCGCCAGGCTGACGATCATTAAGAGAGCAAGCGCGAGTATAAGTAACTTTTTCATAAGTGGCCTCCTGATTTTAATTTATAATTAAGTCTAACATAGCACACAATATGCGGAATTGCAAGCCATAAAAGCGAAAGTATTGTGAAATAACAAGGATAAATGACTCGTGTCGATTTTAAGTTGTCGCTAAATACCGACATCTGAGAGAATTGACGCGTTTTTTTGATTTAGCCTCTTGGCAAACGAACAAATGTGCTGCTTAATTTTTTTGTTCGGGGTGTTGTAGTACCTTGTTTCACCTAAAACTTCACAGTAGGGGCGGCTATCAGCCGCCAGCAAACGGAAGCGTTATCAACACGGGCGGATAATATCCGCCCCTACAAAAAGTCAACTTTAAGATGAAACAAGGTTGTGGGGACTCGAACACGATTCACACTACCGCCTGAATATATTCGGGATAAAGAACTGTGAGATTATTACGGTCAATGATAGTAAACACATAACCATCATCCCACACAATGCAGGAGAAGCCGAATTTTTCTGCCATATCTGTGTATACTCCTGCATTATATGCAAGATTTTCCATATTGGTTCTGTCTGTCCAGCCGTATTCACTCAGACATACACCGTAGCCCTTTGCAACAAAGCTTTTGTGTATGTTTTTGAATTTTTTATACAGTTCATATTTTTCACTGAGATTCCATTTATTTTCCGCATCTGCCAATTCAGCTTTGTGAGCAGTACCGAAATAAAAGTGAACGGAAACGACAACTCTGTTATCCTCAGGTAAGCGGAGTGCCGCAACATTATCTTCATATCCGCTGCAGGCATAGGTGGGAATGAGAACAAATCTTTCCTTATTATTACCGCCGCTGTTTCTGATGGTTTCAAGGGCTGCGAAGTTAAGCTCATTCACAACCTCACGCATCTCCTCGTTGCCCGACCACTCATCCTCAGCACCCACAACTCTCGGCTCGTTCATAACTTCAAAAGCAAGATTTTCGTCATAGGAAGCGAATCTTTCGGAAACCTGCGACCAGATTTTTGTAAGTATCGTTTTGGCATTTTCTTTATGCTCGTTATCGGTTATCAGCCAGAATGTGTCATCGTGGTGGACGTTTATAATCGCTTTCATATCAAGCTCCAGCACCCAGTCCACAATTTCGTTCACTCTGTCAAGCCATTCTTCGTCAATTACGTAGTCAGGTGCATCGCCCAGATGCTGTGCCCATGTTACGGGAATTCTTACGCTGTCAAATCCGCACTCTTTTACAAAAGCGATAAGCTCCTTTGCAGCCTTGGGGTTACCCCACATTGTCTCGGTTTCAAGTCCCGCTTTTTCCGTGGAATGCATTTCACAGGCATCAAGGTTGTTGCCGAGATTCCATCCTCTGCCGAGAGATTGGGCAAAAGCAATTGATTCAGTAACTTCATAAGACGGGTACAGAATTTTATCACTTACACTTGTAAAAAAACCGCTGATACAAGTAAATAATGCTGTGAAAAATGCGACAGCTTTGTTCAGCACTTTCATCAACCTCCGGTTTGCTGAATTCTGTTTATTGCTTATTCATTATATTCCCATATTTTTCAAAAAGCAACACAAAAGGAAATCCCCGCCGTGATTCTTTGTTTCATTCAGGAATTACACGACGGGGGATTTTTGCTATTTCACAATATCATATAAACTTTTCTGAATTTTGGGGAGCCACCATATTTTATAACCGGCTTTTGTGGGGTGGATGCGGTCAACGAGATAGAGGCTTTTCTCTTCGTCTGTGATGTTGTTTGTTTCTTCATCGTTCCATAAATCAATAACGGTGATACCCCACTTTTTCTGAATTTCAAGAAGAAGTGACACCATTTCGCCGTAATAGTCACTATCATATTTTGCCTGCGTGTAGAAAACCACAGGGCAATTCCAGGTATCTTTTGCGTAGGCGATTATATACTCGATTGCACCTGAAACTGTCTGCGTGTCAAAAGAATCAATATCAAAGCTGACGGACACTTTGCCGAGCGGTTTTTCCTTTGTGGCATCGTTGGTTGACAGCTGACAGACAAAGGCATCTGCTTTTATGCTTGTGTCGATGGTTTTAAGTCTTGACACATAGGAATTTGATTTTTCATCAACGAGAGTTGTGCCTGACACAGCCTCTTTGACAGCGTGAATTCCGTCTGACTTTTCAAGAAAATCCGCAAAGCTCACACCGAGAGAACCGTAACCGTAAGTGACGGAGCTGCCGAGGAAGATTATTGTTTTGTCTTTGATAGGACTGTTTTCTGTGGCGGCTGTGTTTTCAAGACCGTACTCGCCGTAGTTACCTTTTGCAAAAACTCCGAACATATTTCCCACATACCCTCCTGCGATAATAAAAACTGATACAACGGATAAAATGATGATTTTCTTTTTCATAAAACCTCCCACCTCTTTGCTTTAAGATTATCATAATTTTGCCTTCGTGGCAACTTTTTTTGTCGGTATTTACAATCGGGTGCGGACGAAGTCCACACTCCGTTCTGCGTTTTGAACTTTGCGCTTTGCACTCAAATAAACTCTAATTTTCTCTTGCGGTTTAGTTGTTGTTTTGTTATAATACCCAATATATGGGGTGAGTGTATGAAATTTCTTGTTATAACTGACCTGCATTATTCCGACAAGCCCGTGGGGTCAGACGGCAGGTATCACGAGCTGTCCTTGCCTAAGCTTCGGGAAGCGCTGGAAAAATATTCCGACGGCTGTGAGTTTGCGGTTTGCCTTGGCGATATTGCGGATGCGTTTGACGGCTTCAAGCCGCAGACACAGGGACTTGAAGAGCTCGGCAAAATTTGGCGCAGCTTTGATATACCGTTTTATGCCATTATCGGCAACCACGATACCGCTATGAGCAAGCGGGAATTCTGCCGTCTTACGGATATGCCGCATAGGTTCTACAGCGTTGAAACGCAGGATTATCTCTGCCTTATGCTCGACACGAATATGAATTCACCCGATGAGCCGTACCCCGAAAGCGAAATAAAGTGGGCGTACTGCTATGTGGATTATGAACAGCTTGATTGGGCGAAGAAAAAGATTGAGCAGTCCGACAAGCCCATTATAGTTTTTACCCACGCTTTGCTCGATTTTGACATTGATGAGGGCGAACGCAACGACCACGTGCTTGTAAACGCTGACGAGGTAAAGCAAGCGTTGTTTTCTTCGGATAAGGTGAAGGCCGTGTTTTCGGGGCATTACCACGACGGGCTGAATATGAGGCTCGGCAGCGTACCCTACGTTGTTTTTGCTTCGATGTGCAACGAGCCTACGAATAATTTTGCCGTGGTTGAAATCAAAGACGGCAAGGTTAGCGTTAAGGGCTACGGCACGCAAAAGGATATACAATTATTAATGTAAGAATACAGAACGGGGAGAACAGATTTATGGAATTCAAAGCATATCACAAGGATTTAAATTCGCTTCACATCGGCTGTGAAGCACCCAGAGCGTATTTTGTGCCCTGCAGGAGTGAATCAGCCGCACTTACCTTTGACAGAGAAAAATCGGAAAGCTTCGTAAACCTCTGCGGTGAGTGGGATTTTAAGTTTTATTCAAGCTTTGAGGATATTGAGGACAGCTTTCTTGACGAAGCCTTCAGCGAGAAAATTACCGTGCCGCTTTGCTGGCAGGTGCTGACAGACAGGGGCTACGATGAGCCGCTTTATTCAAACCTGCGCTATCCGTTCCCGCTTGACCCGCCTCACGTGCCCGAGGAAAATCCCTGCGGCCACTACAGCCGCACATTTACCGTCGGTGCTGATTTCGGCAAAAAGGTTTACATAAACTTTGAGGGCGTTTCCTCCTGCTTCTATCTGTTTGTCAACAAGCAGTTTGTCGGCTACAGCCAGGTCAGCCGCTGCACGAGCGAATTTGATATCACCGATTACGTAACCGCAGGTGAAAACCGCCTTGACGTGCTTGTTGTCAAGTGGTGTGACGGCTCCTATCTTGAGGACCAGGACTGTTTCCGCCTTTCGGGTATCTTCCGTGAGGTTTATCTGCTCGGCAGACCCGAAAACCACATTAAGGATTTTTACGTCAGAAGCGATGTTGCTGAGAGCTTTGACAGCGTTCAGGTTGAGCTTGAAAGCACCTGCCGCGGTGACGTGAGAGCAGAATACACTCTGGTTTCTCCCGAAGGCGAAACGGTTTACTGCGGTGCTGACAGCTCATTCACCGTTGCTGCTCCCGTGCTCTGGAATGCGGAAGAGCCGAAGCTCTATACATTGATTATTAAAGCCGGTGAAGAGGTAATTGCACAGAAAATCGGCTTCAAGCGCCTTGAAATCAAGGGCAGTGTAGTTTACCTCAACGGTAAGTCCGTCAAGCTCTGGGGTATCAACAGACACGATTCTCACCCCGAGGGCGGTTACACGGCAACCGTGGATGAAATGCTCCGTGACCTCTACCTGCTCAAGCAGGCTAACTGTAACTGTATTCGTACCTCTCACTATCCCAATGACCCCCGTTTCCTTGCCCTTTGCGATGAGCTCGGCTTTATGCTCGTTGACGAGGCTGATATTGAAACACACGGTATGGGCTTTGAGTACAGAGATACCTGGGATTGGATGCGCTGGTCAATGCTTTCCACGGTTGATGAGTGGGAGGCAGCTTACGTAGACCGTGCCGCACGCCTTTTCGGGCGTGACAAAAACCATCCCTGCGTAGTTATGTGGTCGCTCGGCAACGAATCGGGCTGCGGCAAAAACCACAGGGCTATGGGTAAATACATAAAGAGCCGTGACCCCAAGGCGATTGTTCACTACGAAAATTCCCACCTTGAGTTCAAGGCAGTTCCCGAGGGAGAGGATTTCAAGGATATTTCCGACGTTGAAAGCCGTATGTACGCCGCCCTCGATTACACGAAGAATTATCTTGACAATAATCCAGCAAAGCCCTTCTATTTCTGCGAGTATGTCTGTGCTTATTCAACGGGCGATATTTTTGCTCACTGCCGTCTTGCAGATAAGTACGACAGCCTCTTCGGACTTTGCATCTGGGAAATGAACGACCACGCTCTTTCTGTTAAAAACGGCGATAAAACCGGCTACCGCTACGGCGGCGATTTCGGCGATTACCCCAACGATGCGGATTGCTGTATCGACGGTCTCGTTTTTGCCGACCGTACACTAAGACCCGGCTACTATGATATGAAGCGTGCATATCAGCCGTTCAGAACTACCTACGAAAACGGCGAAATTACCCTTTGCAACGTCCGCTATTTTACAACTCTTGAGGATATGGAGCTCGTCTGGAGCGTAGTTCGTAACGGTAAGGTAATCAAGAGCGGTAAAGTAGAAACCCTTGACATACCGCCCCGTGAGAGCGCAACTGTCAGGTTGTTTGAAAATGAGGAGTTTTCAGGCAACTGCCTGCTCAATCTCTCTTTTATAAAGAAGGAGAGCGAAATCTGGGCAGAAAAGGGCTATGAAATGGGCTTTGAGCAGTTCGAGTTAAGCAACGAAGTAAAGTGCGACAGCTTTACAGATGATGCAATTGAAACAGAGGAAACCAAGCGTTATCTGACGGTTAAAACTGCAGAAAACACCATTGTTTTCGATAAGCCCTACGGAAGAATTAACGAAATTATCCGCAACGGCAAAAATATTCTTGCAGAGCCTGTCTGTTTTGAAACATGGCTTGCACATTGGAAGAACGTTTCGGGCGATGCGGATGAAAGAAGAAGCGCCGAAATTCACAACGCAAAGCAGAAAACCTATAATTTCACGGTTGAAAAGTCCGATAGTGAAATCAAGGTAAGCTGTGAAGTTTCTCTCGGCGGTCCGAGCGTTGTTCCGTTCCTCAAGGGTCAGCTTACATATACCGTAACCGCTGACGGCACAGTTAAAATCGGATTTGTTGGTGACAAGCGTGAGCTTTGTCCCAAGCTTCCGAAATTCGGCTTTAGAATGGTGCTCAATAAAGAGTATGATAATCTCCGCTTCTACGGCCTCGGCCCGGGCGAAGCCTATGCAGACAGAATGGAAGCAACAAAAATCGGCCTTTATGAAATGAAGGTTGAGGACAACTTTGTTCATTACGTTCGTCCTATGGAAAATTCCGCCCACGCAAAGACCCGTTTCGGCACGCTTTGCGACGGGCAGGGCAACGGACTTATGGTTTACGTTAAGGATGCAAACGGCTTCTACTTCAATGCAACCCACTTCAAGCCCGAAATGCTCGAAGCCGCAAAGCACGACGATGAGCTTGTGCCGCTTGACGAGGTTGTTGTCAATGCCGACAAGTTTATCGTGCCTGCAAGCGGTGTGAACGACTATACAGCCGCCGAAGAGCCGCAGCGTGTAATTGACGACAGCCACATTGAGTTTGAGGTAATCTTGCGCTGCGTTGATAAGACAACAGACTTCTTTGAATATATTTAAGGAGAAAGCCAATGCCTTACCTATTTTCTCATTTTAAGGAAAAGGTTACACCCGACGGTGAGCAGGTCTATTTTTCCGTCAGCCGTGACGGCTTGAATTGGGAAAAGGTCAACGGCGGTGAGCCCGTGCTAACGAGCACACTCGGCACCTGCGGCTGCCGTGATATAGAGGTTATCCGCCTGCACACGGGCGGCTTCGTCGTGCTGACAACCGACCTTTGTATAGCAAATATAATGGACGAAAACTATTGGGTGGACTGGAAAAAGGTCAACAGCTCGGGCAGCAAGTGCCTGTGCCTGTGGAAAACCGATGACCTTGTGAATTTCTCCGAGCAGAAGCTGATTTATTTCGGCAGGGACGATTTCGGCTGTCTTTGGGCACCCGAAATATTCTTTGACGAGGAAAACGAAGAATACCTCATCCATTGGGGCTCAACTGTAAAGGAAGATAACTTTACGCATATGTCGATTTACTGCTGTACGACAAAGGATTTTGAAACATTTTCCGAGCCGAAAATGTTTTTTACAAAGGACAATGAAATTCTTGACTCGCACATAACAAAGGTGGGGGACACCTACCACTTGTTTTACAAGAATTCCGACAGGCCCCCGATGAATATGCACGCAACCTCAAAGAGCCTTTACGGTCCGTATGAAAACGATGAAAAGTTTCAGGCACTTATGGCTACTCTCGAAGCCCCCGGTGCTTATGAAGCACCTACAACTCTGATTCTGCCCGATGGCAGATGGTGTCTGCTGATTGATTTCTTCGGCTGTGAAAAAGAGAAAATGGGCTACGTGCCCTTTGTTTCACCTGAACCCGGCAGTAACGATTTTGTTCGCTGCGATTCGGCTTTCACTTTTCCTTACGGCTTCAAGCACGGCGGCGTTATTGAAATAACGGATGAAGAATACGAAAGGCTGAAAAATCAATAAAATCCATCACCGCTGGAGTTTGAATTTCGGCGGTGATTTTTATTTAAGAAAAATTACATTGCTATTAATGCTTAATTGTGATATAATTACAATGAAAGAATTTTGTTCAGGAGGGTATCCACAATGAAAATGTCATTCCGCTGGTATGGCGAAAGCGACCCCATTTCCCTTGAGTATATCCGTCAGATTCCCAATATGCGCAGTATCGTAAGCGCTATTTATGACGTTAAGCCCGGTGAGGTCTGGCCCGAAGAGGCTATTGCCAAAATGGCAAAGCAATGTCAGGATAACGGCCTTGTTTTTGACGTTGTTGAGTCGATTCCCGTTCACGAGAACATTAAGCTCGGCAGAGGCAACGTGGACGAGCTTCTGGAGGTTTACTGCGAAAATATCCGCCGCTGTGCAAAATACGGCGTAAAGTGTGTAACATATAACTTTATGCCCGTTTTCGACTGGACGAGAACACAGCTTGACAAAAAAGCTCCCGACGGCTCAACAAGCCTTGTTATGTACTGGGAGCAGATGAAGGGTCTTGACCCTCTTAAGGACGATATCCATCTTCCCGGTTGGGATTCAAGCTACACGCAGGACGAGGTAAGGGAGCTTATCAGCGCCTACGGCGAAATCGGCTCCGAGGGATTATGGGCAAACCTTGAAAAGTTCCTTAAAAAGGTTATTCCCGTTGCCGAGGAATGCGGCGTGAGAATGGCTATTCACCCCGATGACCCGCCGTACCCGATTTTCGGTCTGCCGAGAATTATTACAGACGAAAAGAATCTCGACAGAATGTTGGCTATCGTTGACAGCCCTGCCAACAGCCTTTGCCTTTGCACAGGCTCGCTCGGCTGTGCCGCTTCAAACGATGTTGTTGCAATGATTCGCAAGTACAGCGCAATGGACAGAATTGCCTTTATGCATATGAGAAATATTCTTATTATGGAGGACGGCAGCTTTGAGGAAAGCGGTCATATGTCAAGCTGCGGCAGCCTTGATATGTATGAAATTACAAAGGCTCTTGTTGAAACAGGCTTTGACGGCTATGTCAGACCCGACCACGGCAGAATGATCTGGGGCGAAACAGGCAAGCCCGGCTACGGTCTTTACGACAGAGCTTTGGGTGCAACCTATATCAACGGATTATTCGAAGCCTGTGAAAAGGCTTGTAAATGAAAAGGAGAGGAAAATAAAAATGCAGAAGAATGTTCTCAATACCGATCTTACAGGTAAGGTAGCGGTTGTAACGGGTGCAGGCGGTGTGCTTTGCAGCGCCTTCTCAAAAACCCTTGCCCGTGCAGGCGCAAAGGTTGCGCTTCTTGACCTTAACGATGCGGCTGCCGAAGAAATTGCGGCTGAAATCCGTGCCGAAGGCGGCGAAGCAAAGGCATACAAGTGCGACGTGCTCAGCAAAGAGGTTTGCTACGCTGTGGCAGATGAGGTTGAAAAGGATATGGGTAAGTGCGATATCCTCGTAAACGGTGCAGGCGGTAACAACCCCAAGGCAACAACGGACAAGGAATACTTTGAGCTTGGCGATATTGACGCTGACACAAAGAGCTTTTTCGACCTTGATAGTGCAGGTGTTGGCTTTGTTTTCAACCTCAACTTCCTCGGCACACTCATTCCCACCCAGGCCTTTGCCCGTCAGATGGTTGGCCGTGAGGGCTGTAACATCATCAACATCAGC